>DATFCQ010000359.1:0-4096 GCA_035252905.1 Allostellaceae bacterium
GCGCGGCGAGCGCGGCGAGGTCGTCGGGCGCAACGGCGATCCCGAACGCCTCGGCCAGCGCCTCGCCGAGATCGGCGGCGTCGCGGATCCGCCGGCGCTCGCTGGTCCCGTCGAGGCGGCGGATCGCGAATTTGTCGTCAAACAACGTATAGCGGCAGCCCGGACCCGGCCGCGCCGCGATCAGGTGATTGGTGAACAGCGATTGCGGGTGGGTCGCGGTGTACCAGTTGGCGACCTCGTAATCGATCGGGGCCTGCGGTTCGCGGGTGAAGCGGTAAAGGCTCTGCCAGTCCTCGCCGCGCTGCGCCTCCAGGGCAAAGCCGTCCTCCGCGGCGAGGCGGAAGGTCTCGTGCGGGGTCGCCTGCGCGCTGCCGGTTTCGAGCGCGAGCGGCGCGGTCGGGGTCAGCCCGCCAAAGCCGACATCGGCGAGATGCGGCCCCTCGGGCAGTGCGACCTCGACCAGCATATGCGTGCGCGGGCCGGCAGACCCGGGCGGTCGGCCCCAGGTAACCCGGGCGGCAAGCCCTTCGGCACGAAATCCGAGCCGGCGCAGGATCGAGAGCAGCAACAGATTGTGCTCGAAGCAGTAGCCGCCGCGCCGCCGCTCGACGAGCTTGTCGGCGAGCGCCGGCCCGTCGAGGCGGGCGCCGCGTCCCAAGAGGACGTCGAGGTTTTCGAACGGGATCGCGGTCGCGTGGGCGAGCACGATCGCCCGCAAGGCCGCGAGCGTCGGCGCCTGCGGGCCGCCATAGCCGATCCGCGCGAAATAGGCGTCGACAGCCGGCGGCTCCTCGCTCATGTCAGCCGCCGCGCGAATTTGGCGAGATCGATGACGACCCGGGCGTGGGTGCCGACCCCGATCTCCTTGGCGCCTTCCCACGCCCGCACCGCAAAGTGGATCGTGCGTCCGTCGCTGCCGGTGACCTCGGCTTCGCCCGTAACCTGCCGTCCGGCCGGCGTCGGGGCGAGGTGGCGGATGTCGACGGCGGTGCCGACCGCGCTCTCGCCGGGTTTGAGATAGGGCCGGATCGCCTCGAGGGCGGCGTTTTCCATGACCATGATCATGACCGGGGTGGCGAGCACCGCCGGCAGGCCCGCATCCTTGAAGCGGTTGGCGAGATGCTCGGGCTGGACGAGAAGGGTGAAGGAGCCCTTGGCTCCGGTCGGGATCGGTTTCACGTCAGGGCGCTCCCAGTTGTCTCGGCATAGCCCGGAGCGCGCCCGTCTTCAAGACCGCTCGCTCTCCGTTGCAGGGTCCCGCGCGATGCCGTCGCATGAGGCCGGGCGCACGACGACCGCCGCCTCGTCGCCCGCGACGACCGCGAACCGGGTCTCGTCGCCGTCGCGCCAGAAGCGCAGGTCGAAGACCTTGTCGCCGAAGCGCAGATCGCGCACGCGCAAGGCCGGCAGCCAGTCCGGCAGGGCGGGGTCGATATAAAGGCGCCCCCGCGGCGCGTCGGGCGCGAAACCGATCAGGGCCTGCAACAGGAAGAACACCGAGCCCGCCGCCCAGGCCTGCGGCACATTGGCCTCGGGATAGAGGACCGGGAACTTGCTCTTCTCGCGTTCGACCCCGGCATAGAGTTCCGGCATCTGATAGGCGGCGAAAAAGCTGCCGGCGTCGACGATGGCGCGGGCGATGCGCGCCGCCTCGGCGGCAAAGCCGTACTGCCGGAAGCCGATCGCGATGATGCCGTTGTCGTGCGGCCACACCGATCCGCATTGGTAGGAAAACGGGTTGTAGGCCGGGTTGTCGGTCGACAGGGTGCGCACCCCCCAGCCGCTCCACATGTCCCTCCGCAACAGCCGGGCGACGACGCGCCCGGCGCGCTCGGCCGGCACGATCCGGCTCCATAGCAGGTGACCGGGGTTCGAGGCGACGGTCAGGATCTTGCGTTTCTCGCCGTCGAGGCAATAGGCGTAAAAGCCGCTCTCTTCGTCCCAGAAGACCTCGTTGAACCGCCGGTACAGCCGGGCGGCCCTGGCGCGCAAGTCCCGGGCTGCCGCGTCCTTGCCGAGCGCGTCGTAAAGTTCGGCCATCCGCGTCCAGGCGTCGTAGACATAGCCCTGCAACTCGCAGGTCGCCTTGGGCCCCGTGACCAGGTTGCCGTCGGGATCGACGACCGCATCGCCGGAATCCTTCCAGCTCTGGTTCTCGTAGCCGGCCGAGGAGCGGGTCTCGTATTCCTGAAAACCGTCGCCGTCGCGGTCGCCGTACTGGGCAATCCATTCGAGGCCGCGCTCGGCGGTGTCGAGATGGCGCTCGACGAGGGCGAGATCGCCGGTGCAGCGCCAGGCAGTGTGCAGGACGATCAGATAGAGCGGGGTGGCGTCGGCGGTGCCGTAATAGGGCGTGTGCGGCACGCGCCGGAAATGCGCCAATTCACCATAGCGCATCTCGTGCGGGATCTTGCCGGGCTCGGCGTCGCGGTAGTCGTCGCGCTCGCGCGCCTGGAAGCGGCCCAGCACGTCAAGTGCGCCGCGCGCGAAATCGGGGTAGACAAGGGCGTTCTGCAACGCCGCGATCAGGCTGTCGCGCCCGAACAATGCGACAAACCACGGAATCCCGGCGGCCGGCACGAATTCGAGATGATGCGTGCCGTCCACCGGCAGGCGCAGCGCGGCCATGTCCTCGATCGCCTGATCGTACAAGGACTGGAAATCCCCGTCCGACGCCTCGATCTTCAGCACCGCGTTGCGCCACTGTTCGAACGGTTTGATCAATTCCGAGCGCGGCGCCTCGTCGATGCACTCCTTGGGCGGCGAATGCCGGCGCTTGCCGTCGAACACCGAATATTCGAGACAGGTGTGCCAGGTCTCGGCGGGCGCGAGGGCGACGTCGAAGCTGAGGCGGCCGTTGGCGAATACGCAAGTCGAGGAATTGCGCCGCCGCCTCACGCTCAATTCGCGGCGGAAATCGCGGTGGCGATAATCGACCGTCAGTTCGGCGCGGGCGTCGGACCAATGGCTGGTGATCCGGCCGCGCCGCACGATATGCCCGCTTTTGACCTCGGAGATGTCCGCGAAATCGCAGCGGATCGAGATTTCGAGGTTGAAACGGATCTTTCTGCGCCCGTGATTGGTAATGTCGATGTCCTCGTGAACCGCTCCCTCGGCGATCGAGCGGCCGATCTGCAACAACAGGCTGCGCGCCGGGATCTCGCCCTCCTCGGTGGCGATCGCGCGGTTGACGAGAAAGGCTTGCGCGGCGAAGTGGGTGATCGCGCCCGAATCGAGCAATTCCCACTCCTCGCCATTGGTAAAGATCGCCCAGGCGCTGACGATCCTCGTATCCCACACGAAAAAGCCGCTGTAGCTCGGCCAGTGGATCTGCCCGTCGCGGTCGCTGACAAAGAGGCTGTGATCCCGGTTGATCGTCAACAGCTCCGGGCCGACCTTGATCTTCAATGACATCGCCGACCTGCCGCGCGAAACCTGCCCGCTGTCTAAACGCCCCGGGCGTGCGGTCGGCGTCGCGCGATCAGCGCCTGTTTGCGTTGTCCCGTCGTGAAGGCGGCGGAATACGCTACGCTATTCCGCCCTACGCTCCCCGCTTGTCGGGACGTTGTAGGGCGGAAAAGCGCAGCCTAGCGGAGCGCATTCCGCCGCTTTCCTCACCCAAACAGGCTCTCAGCGCGCCGGCGCCGTAATCGGCGCGCAATTGCGGCGCCCCGACATCAGGCAGTCTTCAAGTTGCGATTTCCGGTGCAGGGCCTGGGTCAGATACACCGCGGCGACGACCAGCAGCGCGATGAAAAGAAGGCCGAACAGCGCCGCGGTCCGGTTCGGCCCCTGACCGCGATCGTCGTCGGGGGGTGGGGAAGGCTGGGTCATTCCCATTATACGCCGCGGCGGCGCCGATCTTCCGCATCGGCTTGGAGGGCGTTAGGCTTCCGGCCAGTCGGATCGACAGGAGGGTGGCCGTGACCGATCTTCGCTCTCTCGGCGTGCGCGAGGCCGCCGAACGGATCGCCGCCGGCAAGCTTGCCGCCGAGGCGCTCGCTGAGGCGTATCTCGACCGCATCGCGGCGCGCGAACAGGTGGTCGGGGCGTGGCATTATCTCGACCGCGACGGGGCGCTCGCGGCGGCGCGGCG
>DATFCQ010000360.1:0-2072 GCA_035252905.1 Allostellaceae bacterium
CGCCGCCGAGACCCTGCTCGCCGGCTTTTGCGCCGGCGGAGACCTCGACGGCCTGCGCGCCGCCGCGGCCGCCCTCGCCGCCGGGTCGGCCACCGACAGCGGGCGCGGGACAATCATCGCCCGCTGGTGCGAAGCCGCGGAAGCGCGGTCGGACTTGATCGATTTCTATGCCGCGGCCTTTCTCACTGACAAGGGCGAGATCCGCAAGACCCTGATCACCAAAGCCGCCGCCGCGGCGGCGGAATGCAAGGCGGCGGCGATCCTCGCCGCCGAGGCGGAACGGGTCAAAACCTTTCTCGAAGCGCGGGCGGCGGGCGAGGTATTGGCGGCGACGACCGCCCTTGTCGATCTCGGCGCCGCCCTCCTCGACCGCTACGACCGCCAGAAGCGCCGCGAGGGGCGGCTCGACTACGACGATCTCGTGTTGAAGACGCTCGATCTGTTGCAGGCGCAGGGGGTTGCGCCCTGGGTCTTGTACAAGCTCGACGGCGGGATCGACCATATCCTGATCGACGAGGCGCAGGACACCAACCCCGAGCAATGGCGGATCGTCGCCGCGCTCGCCGAGGAGTTCTTCGCCGGCGAGGACCCGCGCGGACGGAAGCGCACGGTGTTTGCGGTCGGCGACGCGAAGCAGTCGATCTACGGCTTTCAGCGCACCGACCCGCAGGCCTTTCTCGACATGCGGCAGCATTTCGAGTGGCGGGTCAACGCCGCCCGCCAGCAATGGCTGACCCTGCCGCTCGAACTCTCGTTCCGCTCGGCTGCGCCGGTCCTCGCCGCGGTCGACGCGATCTTCCGGCAACCGCAAGCGCAGGACGGGGTCGTTCTCGACGGCGCCGAGATCCGCCATCTGGCCGCCCGTTCCGGGCAGGCCGGTCTGGTCGAATTGTGGCCGCCGATCGCCCCCGACCCGGAAGAAGAGCCGCAACTGCCGTTCGCGCGGCAGCGCCTGTTGCCGCCCTCGGCGCGGCTCGCCGCCGCGATCGCCGCGACGATCCGGCGCTGGCTCGACACCGGCGAGCGGCTCCCGGCGCGCGACCGCGAAATCCGGCCGGGCGACGTAATGGTCCTGGTGCGGCGCCGCAACGCCTTTCTCGGCGAATTATTGCGCGCGTTGAAGCAGCGCCAGATCCCGGTCGCCGGCGCCGACCGCCTGGTCCTGACCCAGCAGCTCGCGGTCCAGGACCTGATCGCGCTCGGCCGGTTTCTGCTGTTGCCGGAAGACGATCTGAACCTCGCCACGGTCCTGAAGGGGCCGCTCTTCGGGATTGACGAGGAGAGCCTCTTCGACCTTGCGCACGGCCGCGGCGCCGAGAGCCTGTGGAGCCGGCTGCGCGCCCGCGCCGCGGCAGACCCAAGGTTGCGCGAGATCGCGGAACGGCTGTCGGCGCTCCTCGCCCGCGCCGATTTTGTCCCGCCTTATGAGCTTTATGCCGAGATCCTCGGCGCCGGCGGCGGCCGCCGCGCCGTGCTCGAACGGCTCGGCCCCGAAGCTGCCGACCCGGTCGAGGAATTCCTGTCCCTCGCGCTCGCCTATGAGCGCGAGCACGTGCCGTCCTTGCAGGGGTTTCTGCACTGGCTCGCCACCGGCGAGACCGAAGTGAAGCGCGATTTCGCGGCGCGCGAGCGCGACGAGGTCCGCATCCTGACCGTGCACGGCGCCAAGGGGCTCGAAGCGCCTATTGTGTTTCTGCCGGACACGATGCAGGTGCCGAGCCCGCGGGCCGATCTGGTGTGGACGCGGAAGGAAGGGGTGCCGCTGTGGCGCCCGCGCGGCAACCTTTCGGTTCCCTCGCATGATCGCGAGCGCGAGGCCTTGCGCCGGCGCGAGATGCAGGAATACCGCCGGCTCCTCTACGTCGCCCTGACCCGGGCGCAGGACCGGCTCTATGTCTGCGGCTGGGAGACCCAGAAGAAGGCGCCGGAATATTGCTGGTACGCACTGTGCCGGGCGGGGCTCAAAACCATCGCCGCGCCCTTCGACTTTGACGCCGGCGACCTCCTCGGCCGCGACGGCTGGCGCGGCACCGGCTTCGTTCTCACGGGCGGGCAGAGCGCGGTCCCGGTGC
>DATFCQ010000361.1:0-4931 GCA_035252905.1 Allostellaceae bacterium
TGACATTCACGGTGATCTTGCGGGACAGGTCGCCGCGCGCCACCGCGGTGGTCACCTCGGCGATGTTACGAACCTGCGTCGTCAGATTGGCAGCGAGCAGATTGACGTTGTCGGTCAGGTCCTTCCAGACTCCCGCGACGCCGCGCACCTGCGCCTGGCCGCCGAGAATCCCTTCGGTGCCGACCTCGCGCGCCACACGCGTGACTTCCGAAGCGAACGAGTTGAGCTGGTCCACCATGGTGTTGATGGTGTCTTTCAGCTCCAGGATCTCACCGCGCACGTCGACGGTGATCTTGCGGGACAAGTCGCCGCGCGCCACGGCGGTGGTGACGTTGGCGATGTTGCGCACCTGCGCGGTGAGGTTGCCGCACATCGCATTGACGGAATCGGTGAGGTCCTTCCAGGTGCCGGCGACCCCGGGCACGATCGCCTGGCCGCCGAGCTTGCCGTCGGTGCCGACTTCGCGCGCCACGCGCGTCACTTCCGAGGCGAACGAGCGCAACTGGTCGACCATCGTGTTGATGGCCTCCTTCAATTGCAGGATCTCGCCGCGCACGTCGACGGTGATCTTTTTCGACAGATCGCCGCTGGCGACGGCGATCGTGACCTCGGCGATGTTGCGGACCTGCGCGGTCAGGTTGCTCGCCATCGAGTTGACGCTCTCGGTCAGGTCCTTCCACACGCCGCTGACTTCGGGGACCTGGGCCTGGCCGCCGAGCTTGCCGTCGGTGCCGACCTCGCGCGCGACGCGCGTCACCTCCGAGGTGAACACCGAGAGCTGCTTGATCATCGTGTTGACGATCGTCGCCGAGCGCAGGAACTCGCCTTTGAGCGGCCTGCCGTCGACGTCGAGACGCACGGTCTGCATTAGGTCGCCGCGCGCCGCCGCCGCGATCGCGTGCGTCAAAGCATTGGTCGGCCATAAGAGATCGTCGATCAGATTGTTGACCGAGGCCTCCATGCCGCCCCAGGCGCCGTCCGACAGAGCGAAGCGGACCCGCTGCCGCGTCATGCCCTCGCGGCCGACGACGTGCCCGACATGGTCGAGCTGCGTTGCCATGCGTTCGTTGGCGGCGACGATCTCGTTGAAGACGTCGGCGATTTTGCCGGCCAATCCGGTCTGATCGCCCGGCAGGCGGACCGAAAAATCCCCCTGGCGCATCGCTTGCAGGGCATAAAGCAGCACGTGCTGATCAAACGCGCCGTCAACGTGGCCATTGCCGTATCCGTTCGGCTCCGTCCCCGCCCCGGAGGGCGGCGGGGCGCCCGGCTCAGAGGTCGGAACGATATCGGCGACAGAGTCCGTTGGCGGCATGACTCGCTCCTTCAATGTCGCGGCGTGATCGAAAATGGCCGTCGCGGCTTGCAGCCCCCTGCAGGCATAACGCCAAGAAACGGCGGCCGCCAATCGCGCTCCCCCACAAGCGGCCCGCGGCCCCGCTGATCGAGGCAGTAATCACCCTGAAAAGGAAGCATATTTCTCTGCTTTACACAAGAAAAAACCCGGACCGGCGCGCCGGCCGCCTCGCAGACCTCAGAGTGTCCCGTACTTATCTCGTACGCGGCATACCACTTTTGGTGAGAGGGAAGACGAAAATGCTGTCGGATATATCTGTTAACTTGGAGCAGAATTAGCGAAAACGCCGCTGATGGAGAAAGGTTCCACGGCTGTGAGCGAAAATTTGGCCGATCTCTGCGGCCGTGTCGGCCCGTCTGAGGCGAGACGCGAGCACTTGTTTTTGCTATCTGTCGAGTTTCGGTGCTCTGGCATGGAGGGGCCGATTTGGAGCTGGCGCGCACGGTCGCCGACCTCAGATCCCATACCGCAATCTGGCGCAAGAGCGGCGGGTCTATCGGGCTGGTGCCGACGATGGGGGCCTTGCACGAAGGCCATCTGGCGCTCGTCGCGACCGCCCGGCGCGAGTGCGGCCGCGTGATCGCCTCGATCTTTGTCAACCCGAAGCAGTTCGGGCCAAGCGAGGATTTCGCCGCCTATCCGCGCGACGAGGCGGCCGATCTCGGCCTGCTGCGCGCCACCGGCGTCGATCTCGCTTTCCTTCCCGCAGTGGCAGAGATGTATCCGCCGGGGTTTGCCACGTCGGTCGCCGTCGGCGGGCTCGGCGAGGGGCTGTGCGGCCGGCGTCGGCCGGGCCATTTCGCCGGCGTCGCAACGGTGGTGACCAAGCTCTTGTTGCAATCGCTGCCGGACGCCGCTTATTTCGGCGAAAAGGATTACCAGCAATTGCTGATCATCCGCCGGCTCGCGCGCGATCTCGACATCCCCGTGCGGATCGCGGCGGTGCCGACCGTGCGTGCGGCGGACGGGCTCGCGCTGTCGTCACGCAACGCCTACCTGACGACGGAGGAGCGGCGCAGCGCGCCCCTCCTTGCCCGGGTCTTGCGCGAGATCGCCGGTGTCCTCGCGGGCGAGCCCGACGCGGTCGAACGCGAACTCGCCCGCGGCCGCGCCGCGCTCGAACGCGCCGGGCTTGCGGTCGAGTATCTCGAACTGCGCGACGCCCTAACCCTGGCGCCGCTCGCCGCGGCGACCGCGCCGGCCCGCATCTTCGCCGCGGTGCGGCTCGGCAGGACACGGCTCATCGACAACATGCCGCTCGCCGCCTGACGCAAAATTGGCGGAATGCGCTCCGCTTTTCCGCCCTACACCGCTCTCGTAGGGCGGAAAACCCCGGCGAAAGCCGGGGGCATTCCGCCGTTATCGCTAACCGCGCCGGCTCTTGACCGGCATGACCAGGACCCGGTCGACGCGGCGGCCGTCCATATCGACGACCTCGAAATGCCAGTCGCCGACCGCGATGCGGTCGGCGACCATCGGCACACGGTTGAGCCGCGCCATCAGATAGCCGCCGAGCGTGTGGAAATCGGCATCCTCGCCGGGCAGATGGGCCAGCCCCAGCACCTGTTTCACTTCGTCAAGGCTGAGCATGCCGTCGAGGAGCCAACTGCCGTCCTCGCGCCGGACCACCCGCTGATCGCCCTCGCCGGCGGCGGGGATGTCGCCGACCAGGGCTTCGAGAATGTCGTTCAGGCTGACGAGGCCTTCGAGATCGCCATATTCGTCGACGACGAGCGCCATCGGCTCGCCCGAACTCTTGAAGGCTTCGAGGACGCGCAGCAGGTTGACCGTGTTCGGCAGATAGAGCGGCGGCCGGGTCGCCGCGCGCAGATCAAGCGGGCGGCCGGCCAGCACCATGCCCAACAGGTCCTTGACCTGGACGATGCCGATGACCTGTTGCGAGCCGCCCTCCACCACCGGAAAGCGCGAATAGGCGCTTTCCCGGATCTTGCGCCGGTTCTCCTCTTCGGGGTCGGCGAGGTCGAGCCATTCGATCTGCGTGCGCGGCGTCATTGCCGCGCTGACCCGCCGGTCGCCGAGCCGCAGCGCCATCTCGACGATCGCGGTTTCCGCCTGAGGCATATGACCGGTTGCGGCGGCCTCGCGCACCAGATAGCCGATCTCTTCGTCGGTGACCGGCGCCGATCCCTCGGTGCGCAACGGCAGGAGGCGCAGTACGAGATTGGTCGAGGCGGAGAGCAGCCATTCGATCGGCGCGCCGGCCCGCGCCAGCGTCCGCATCGTGCGCGCGAGCGCCGCGGCAATGCGCTCGGGATGCAGCAGCGCGATCCGCTTCGGGACGAGCTCGCCGAGGATCAGCGACAGATACGAGATCCCGACGACGACCACCGCCATGCTGATCGGATGGGCATAACGAGCGGCAAATCCGGACGTTTCGACGAGTGCCTGCTGCAGGCGATCGCCCAAAGTGGCCTCGCCAAAAGTGCCGGACAGGACCGCGATCAGGGTGATGCCGATCTGCACGGTCGACAACATCCGCGACGGGTCCGCCTTCAGCTCGATCGCCGCCTGCGCCCCGGCGCGGCCGCCCTCGGCCAGCGTCTGCAGCCGCGCCTTGCGCGCCGAGACGAGCGCCAATTCGGCCATCGCAAAAAAGCCGTTCAACAGGATCAAGAGCAGCACGATGATCACGTAAAGCGCCAGCATCGCAATGTTCCGTCGCGGCGCGCCGCACTGTTCGGCGTTTTCAGGTTAACGGGTCGCGGAACGAAAAAAGCCGCCCCTCGCGAGGCGGCTTTTCCGCGCCGGCGAACCCCCGACAGGGTCAGCGCGAATAATATTCGATGACGAGGTTCGGCTCCATTGTCACCGGATAGGGTACGTCGGTCGGCTTCGGCGCGCGCACAAAGCGCCCGCGCATGCGGTCGTGATCGATTTCGAGATAGTCCGGCACGTCGCGCTCGCCCGACTGCGCCGCTTCGAGCACGAGCGCCATCTGCTTCGCCTTGTCCTTCAATTCGATCGTGTCGCCGTCGCGGACCGAATAGGACGAGATCGTGACGCGCCGCCCATTGACCAAGACGTGCCCGTGACTGACGAGCTGGCGGGCGGCGAACGGCGTCGGCGCGAGTTTCATGCGATAGACGACGGCGTCGAGCCGGCGCTCCAGCAATTCGATCAGATTGTCGCCGGTGTCGCCGCGCCGGCGCACCGCCTCCTGATACAGGCGGCGGAACTGGCGTTCTCCGAGATTGGCGTAATAGCCCTTCAATTTCTGCTTGGCCGCAAGCTGGGTGCCGAAATCCGACGGCTTCTTGCGCCGCTGGCCATGCTGCCCCGGGCCGTATTCGCGGCGATTGAGCGGACTTTTCGGCCGGCCCCACAGATTGACGCCGAGACGGCGGTTGATCTTGTATTTCGGTTCCTGACGCTTGCTCATCGAGCTCCGCTTTTCTTGATGTCCCGACGCGGGACGGCGAGCCGACGCCATGGCCGCGCCCGCGAAAGGGGGCGACTATAGTCGGCGGCGGCGCAATGTCAAATCCACCCGGAAGCCTCCCAACCTGTGTGAGTGGGGAAAGCGGCGGAATGCGCTGCGCTTTTCCGCCCTATA
>DATFCQ010000362.1:0-4669 GCA_035252905.1 Allostellaceae bacterium
GTGGCGGCGAGCGCGGGCGCCGCGCGCCTCCTCATGCCGTGTCGCTCCCGCGGCTGTCTGCTTTTTGGGGTCCTTGCGCGACCTCGTCGCCCGGGGTTGGCGGCACGGCCTGCGCTGCCGCGAGGCGGGCGATCGGCACCCGGTAGGGCGAGCACGACACGTAATCGAGCCCGACCGACTGACAGAAGCGGATCGAGGCCGGGTCGCCGCCGTGCTCGCCGCAGATGCCGAGCTTCAGTTCCGGCCGGACCGCCCGGCCGCGTTCGGCGGCCAGCCGCACGAGTTCGCCGACCCCTGCCGCATCGAGGGTCACAAACGGATCATGCTCGAGGATCCCGAGCTTTTGATAGGTTCCGAGAAAGCTCGCCGAATCGTCGCGCGACAGGCCATAGACGGTCTGCGTCAGATCGTTGGTACCAAAGCTGAAAAAGGAGGCGCTCTCGGCGATCTCGCCGGCGCGCAAGGCGGCCCGCGGCAATTCGATCATTGTGCCGATGAGATAGGGCACGGCAATGCCCGCCTTGTCCATGACCTCGCGGCCGACGCGGTCGACGATATCTTTCAGGATGTCGAATTCCTTGCGGGTCGCGATCAGCGGCACCATGATCTCCGGCTCGACCGTTTCGCCGGTTTCCGCGACAACCGCGACCGCCGCCTCGAAGATCGCGCGCGCCTGCATCTCGGTGATTTCGGGATAGGTGATGCCGAGCCGGCAGCCGCGATGGCCGAGCATCGGATTGGCCTCGTGGAGCGCCGCCGCGCGATGACGGACGGCCGCGGCGTCCTTGCCGGTCAGCCGCGCGATCTCGGCGAATTCCTCCTCGGTCTTGGGCAGGAATTCGTGCAGCGGCGGATCGAGCAAACGGATCGTCACCGGCAGCCCCTTCATGATCCGGAACAATTCGACAAAGTCCTGGCGCTGCATCGGCAGGAGCTTGGTGAGCGCGGCGCGGCGCCCGCCTTCGTCGTCGGCCATGATCATCTCGCGCATCGGGCCGAGGCGGTCGGCGTCGAAAAACATGTGCTCGGTGCGGCACAATCCGATCCCCTCGGCGCCAAAGCGGCGCGCGGTCAGGGCCTCGGCCGCGGTCTCGGCGTTGGTGCGGATCTTCATCCGGCGGATCGCGTCGGCCCAGCCCATCAGGGTCGCAAAATCCCCCGACAATTCGGGCTGGACCGTCGGCACCTCGCCCTGCATGACCTCGCCGGTGGCGCCGTCGATCGTGACGATGTCGCCTGCTTTGAGCACAACGCTTGCGGCGGTCATCGTGCCGGCGGCGTAATCGATGCGGATCTCGCCGGCACCGGCGACGCAGGGCCGCCCCATGCCGCGCGCGACGACCGCGGCATGACTGGTCATGCCGCCGCGCGTTGTCAGGATGCCGGCGGCCGCATGCATGCCGTGAATGTCCTCGGGGCTGGTCTCGATCCGGGCGAGGATGACGCTCTCGCCCTTGGCCGCCATCGCCTCGGCCTCCTCGGCCGAGAAGGCGAGCTTGCCCGAGGCCGCGCCGGGTGAGGCCGGCAGGCCGCGCGCCAGGACCGTGGTCTTGGCCTGCGGGTCGAGCGTCGGATGGAGCAATTGTTCGAGCGATTGCGGCTCGATCCGGGCGACCGCTTCAGCTTGGCCGATGACGCCCTCCTCAACCAGGGACACCGCGATCTTGAGGGCTGCCTGGGCGGTGCGCTTGCCGGTCCGGGTCTGCAGCATCCACAATTTGTTCTGCTGCACCGTGAACTCGACGTCCTGCATGTCCCGGTAGTGGTCTTCGAGGATACCGCGGACCCGCAAGAGTTCGCCGAATACCTCGGGCATGACGTCTTCCATCGCCGGCAGGTTCGATCTGTTCGCCTCCCTGCCAGCGATCGTCAGATGTTGCGGCGTGCGGATGCCGGCGACGACGTCCTCACCCTGCGCATTGACGAGGTATTCGCCGTAAAGTGTGTTCTCTCCGGTCGAAGGGTTGCGGGTGAAGGCCACGCCGGTCGCGCAGTCGGGGCCCATATTGCCGAACACCATGACCTGGACATTGACGGCGGTCCCCCACTCGGAGGGAATGTCGTGCAATCGGCGATAGGTAATCGCGCGCGGGTTCATCCATGATCCGAAGACGGCGCCGATCGCCCCCCACAATTGCTCCTGCGGATCCTGGGGGAACTCGTGGCCGAGCTGTTCGGAAACGACCTCCTTGAAGCCGGCGACGACCGCCTTCCAATCCTCGGCGGACAGGTCGGTGTCGAGCACCGCGCCGGCGTCGAGCTTGTGATTTTCGATCAATTCCTCGAAATGATGGTGCTCGATGCCGAGTACGACCTGCCCGTACATCTGGATGAAGCGGCGATAACTGTCATAGGCAAAGCGCTCGTCGCCGCTGTTCTCGGCCAGTCCGACCACGGCGCGGTCGTTGAGGCCGAGGTTCAATACGGTATCCATCATCCCCGGCATCGAGATGCGGGCGCCGGAGCGGACCGAGACGAGAAGCGGGTTGCGCGCATCGCCAAAGCGCGCACCGAGCCCTTGTTCGAGCCGCGCCAGACCTTCGGCGACCTGTTCCTCGAGCCCCGGCGGGTAGGATTTACCGTGCGCATAGAAATAGGTGCACGCCTCGGTGGTGATCGTAAAGCCGGGCGGCACCGGCAGCCCGAGCCGGCTCATCTCGGCGAGCCCTGCCCCCTTGCCGCCCAGCAGGTCGCGCATTTCGGCCTGCCCCTCAGCGGTGCCCTCACCGAAACCGTAGACCCACTGCGTCATGCCCCGCTCATCCTTCGATTTGCGAGAAATCGGCAACTTGATTCATCGTTGCGCGAATATGGGACAACAAGCGGAGCCGGTTCTCGCGTAACTCCGGCTCGTCGGCATTAACAGTGACCTTGTCAAAAAATTCATCAATTGACCGGCGGAGCGTCGCCAAGCGAGCCATCGCCAGATCAAATCGCTCGTGCGCAAGGCGGCCTTCCATGACGATACCTATTCCATCAAGGCGCTGGTAAAGCGTTACCTCTTCCGGCTGCCGGAAGAGAGTTGTATCGACCGGCCCGTCATAGTGCCGCCCGTCCCGCCTCTCCTCGATCGCGACGATGTTGGCAGCGCGGCGATAGGCGACGAGCAGGTTGGCCCCGTCCTCGCTCGCAAGAAATCGATCAAGCGCGTCGACGCGCGCACGCAGGCGCACCAGATCGTCCTCGCCCAAGGCGAAGACCGCGGCGATCAGATCGTGACGCACCCCCTCTTCGCGCAAGTGCACCTTCAGGCGATCGGCGATGAAGTCCAGCAGAGACGGCGAAACGGCGTCGGTGGCAAGCAGTGTCCTTACCTGTCTTCTCTGTCTTCCTACCCCTCCTTCGCCGAGAGGCTCCAGGCTCTGCGCCAAGGTCCAATGAGCCTGTCGGAAAATGTCTCTGAGAGGCAAACGTATCTGGTTTTCGAGAATCAGGCGGATGGCGCCGAGCGCGGCGCGGCGCAACGCGAAGGGGTCGCGCGATCCGGTCGGCCTCTCGCCGACGGCAAAGAACGCGACAAGCGTGTCGATCTTGTCGGCGAGCGCGACGACGATGCCGTCGGGCGCGCGGGGGCAGGTGTCGCCGGGACCGAGCGGCTTGTAATGATCGCCAACGGCATCGGCGACGCGCGGGTCCTCGCCGTCCGCGAGCGCATAATAGCGGCCGATGACGCCCTGCAGTTCGGGAAATTCGCCGACCATGCCGGTCGAAAGATCGGCCTTTGCCAGAGCAGCGGCGCGCGTGCTGCGCCCCGGATCGGCTCCGGGGACGAGGCCGGCAAGCCGCTCGGCGAGAGCCTCGGTGCGCTTGACCTTCTCGTACAGGTTACCGAGCTTGGCGTGAAAGACGCGCTCCTTCAGCGCTTCGACCCGCGCGCCAAGCGGCGTCTTTCTGTCCTGGTCCCAGAAAAAGCGCGCATCGGCGAGCCGCGCGCGCAAGACCCGCTCATTGCCGGCGACGATCGCCGCGCCGCTGTCCGGGGCAAGGATGTTGGCGACGAACAGAAAATGCGGCGCTGCCGCACCGTCGGGGGTGACGCACGAAAAATATCTCTGATGGGTGCGCATCGCCGCCCGCAGCACCTCGGGCGGCAGGGTCATAAAGGCGGGATCGATCGCGCCGATCAGGGTGACCGGGAACTCGACGAGGCCGGCGACCTCGTCGAGCAACCCGGGATCGGGGGCGAGGGAAGCGCCAATGGAAGCGGCGAGCCGGTCGAGATCGCCACGGATCCTGTCCTTGCGGCGATCGCGGTCGAGGACGACAAAGGCCGCTTCGAGGCGGTCGCGATACTCCGCGGCATTGTCGACGGCGATCTCGCCCGGCGCCATAAAGCGGTGCCCGCGCGTCCTCCGCCCGACCGGCACCCGTCCCAGATCGAGCGGCAGAACGGCGCCGTCGAACAGGCAAAGGACCGAGGTCAAGGGTCGCACCCAGCGCAGCGGCGCGGCCGGGAAGCGCATCGATTTCGGCCAGGGCAGCTCGCTGATCGCGGCCTCTATCAGCGCCGGCAGAACTTCCGCCGCGGCGCGGCCGGGCTTGTCGACCACCGCAAAGTAGAATTCGCCGCGGCCGGTGTCGCGGATTTCGCATTGCGCGAGCGAAGCCAGTCCGGCGGCGCGCAGAAAGCCGTCGAGCGCCGCTGGCGGCGCGCCGCGGCGCTGACCGC
>DATFCQ010000363.1:0-2046 GCA_035252905.1 Allostellaceae bacterium
CATGGATCGGACGCAATCGCAGGCTGGCAAAGGACTTCGAGGCGACCCTCAACTCGGCGCGCGCCTTTCTCTATGCCGCCTCGGTCATAATCCTTGTTCGCCGCCTCGGCCGTGCTTCATGAGTTTCGAAACGGGCTCTTAGTGATACACTGCTACAGCCAAAAGGGAGGCGTCAAAGGGAGGTCGCAATGACACCATGGGTGATTAAGGCGACCGGGTTCAGTAATTGTAATTGCGCCTATGGCTGCCCCTGCCAGTTTAACGCCTTGCCAACTTATGGCAATTGCCGCGCCATGATCGGCTATCAGATCCATGGAAGGCATTTCGGCGAGACCAAGCTCGACGGCCTCAGGGCGGCGATGATCGTCGCATGGCCCGGCGCGATCCACGAGGGCAACGGCGCGATGCAGCTCGTCATCGACGAACGCGCCGATCCGCAGCAGCGCACAGCGCTCGTCAAGATCCTGTCGGGCGGAGAGACCGAGCCGATGGCGACGATTTGGTCGGTTATCGGCGCGATGTGCCGAAACAATCTCGATCCACTCTACCGGCCGATCGAATCCACGGCTGACGTCGAGGCGCGGCGCGCGCATTTCGCGATCCGCGGCGTCGTCGAGGCCGCAGGCGAGCCGATCCGTAACCCGGTCAGCGGCACCGAGCATCGGGTGCGCATCGACTTTCCGCAGAGCTTCGAGTTCCGCATCGCCGAGAGCGGCAGCGGTACGACCACAGCAACCGGGGCCATTACGCTCGACCTGAAGGACAGCCATGCCTATTTTGCCGATATTCACCTCGGCAATTCCGGACGCCTGAACTGATCAGCGCGCCTGCCGAAAATGACGGAAGGACTACTTCTCGGCATCCTTCGCCACGACCGGGTGGTCGTCATGGCGAGCCTTGTCGTCGTCGTCGCGATCGCCTGGACTTGGCTGCTCTTCGGCGCCGGCATCAGCGCGCCGGAAGCAGGAGGAATGGCCGGCGGGATGACCATGGCGGCGCCGGCCTGGACGCCCGGTTACGCCGCGCTGCAATTGCTGATGTGGGCGGTGATGATGGTGGCGATGATGCTGCCGAGCGCGGCGCCGGTGATCCTGCTCGCCGTCGGGCTCGGGGGCAGAGGCAGAGGCGCGGCCGCACGCATGCCAAACGCGGCCTGGTTCGCTCTCGGCTATATTGCCGTGTGGACCGGCTTCAGCCTGTTGGCGACGGCGCTCGAATGGGGCCTGCACGAGGCGGGCCTGCTGTCGCCCGGAATGGCGATCGGCAGCGCCGCCCTTGCCGGGCTCATCCTGATCGGCGCCGGGCTCTACCAGTGGACGCCGCTGAAGGCGGCGTGCCTGCGGCATTGCCGCTCGCCCCTCGCCTTTCTCTTGCAGCACTGGCGCGGCGGCGCCCGCGGCGGGATCGTCATCGGCCTGCGTCACGGCCTTTATTGCCTCGGCTGTTGCGCGATGCTGATGACCTTGCTGTTTGTCGGCGGCGCGATGAACCTGTTGTGGATTGCGGGTCTCGCCCTCCTTGTGCTGATCGAGAAGGTCTTGCCCTGGGGCGGCCGCACCTGCCGGCTGACCGGCGCCGTACTGACCCTCTGGGGTGCGGCGAGCCTCGCCGCCGCCCTCTGGTAACTCCTTGCCGTCAGTCCCCCCGGCGCATCGCCCCCATGCAGGTGTCGGCAAATTGCACGGCCAGCGGCAGCGCCGCCTCGGCCGCGAGCGCGGCGCCGAGAGCGGACAGCCGCGCCGAGCCGACGACCGCCGCGCCGAGACTGGAGCGGGCGTAATCAGCCTGGAGAGCCACCGCATCGGACAAGGTCCTGGCTGCCAACAGGCCGCTCGCCGCGCGCGCCGCGCTGTCGAGCTCGGCATGCGCGAGCTCGGCGAACTCGGCGCTCAGGGCTTCGATCCCGCGATAGAGCGCCGTCTGCGCCGCAGCGAGGGCCGTCAGAGGATCGCGGTCAGGCGCGCGGAGATCTTGGTCCTCTTGCGGCGCCGGAAGCGCGCCCGGCGATTCGGGCTCGCGGGCCACCGCCTGCTGCGCCAGGGCGAG
>DATFCQ010000364.1:0-4155 GCA_035252905.1 Allostellaceae bacterium
CTATTGCGGCAATTCGTAGCCGATCTTCTGTTCGATCGCGATCGTCCGCTGCACCGCCGGGCGTGTCATCATGCGCCGGTAATGGGCGTAAAGGCCGGGATAGGCGTCCGGCGCCGGATGCTGCGCATCGACAAAGCGCCAGAACAGGCGGAACAGGTGGATGTCGGCGATCGAATAGCGCTCTACGGTCCACTCCCGGCCGCCCAGTCTCTGTTCGGCGAGGCCGAACACCTCGCGCCAGCGCTCGACCCCGACCCGGCGCGCCGGGTGGATCGTCGAAGCGATGAACGACATCCACGAGACGATCTGCGCCTCGGCCTCGATGTCGCCCGCGGGCAGCAGCCTCGCCTCGGGATGGCGCCGGGCCAGATACCACAGAGTCCCCGCCACCTCGGTCAATACGCGGCCGTCGATCAACAGGGTCGGCACCTTGCCTTCCGGGTTGATCGCCAGATAATCCGGCGCGCGCTGCTCGCGCCGGGCGAGCGAGACCAGCTTGCTTTCGAACGGTGCGCCGATCTCGTGAAGGGCGATATGCGTCGCCATCGAGCTGGCGCCGGGCGACAGGTACAGGGTCAGCATGGGGGTTCCCCCTCCGCTCGGGTCGGGAGATCGTCGCGTGCCCGGCATCGCGCGTCAACCGCAGAGACTTGCGCCAAAGGAGGCGGGGCGCGACAATCGGCAGGGAGGCGGCCGAGGAGGACCATCTATGCTGTCGCGCGAGGAAATCCTGAATGAACTGTTGACCCGGGTCGGCCCCGACACCCCGATGGGCCGGACGATGCGGCGCTACTGGGTCCCGGCCCTGTTGTCGCACGAGATCGCCGCGCCCGACGGCCCGCCGGTGCGCGTGCGCCTCCTCGGCGAGGATCTCGTCGCGTTCCGCGACAGCAAGGGCCGGATCGGATTGTTGAGCGAATATTGTCCGCACCGGCGCGCCTCGCTTTATTTCGGGCGCAACGAGGAATGCGGGCTGCGCTGCGTCTATCACGGCTGGAAGTTCGACGTCGACGGCAGCTGCGTCGACCAGATGAACGAGCCTGCGGAAAACGACTTCAAGCACAGGGTCCGCCTCGTCGCCTATCCGACCTGCGAATTGGGCGGCATCGTGTGGGCCTATATGGGGCCCGCGGAAAAGATCCCGCCCTTGCCCAAATTCGCCTGGACGGGGGCGCCGGCGACGCACCGGCACGCCAGCAAGGTCGTCCAGGAATGCAACTGGCTGCAGGGGCTCGAAGGCGGGCTCGACACCTCCCATGCGCCGATCCTGCATCGGCTTCTGAAGGACAATGCCGGGCGCGGCGGCATCAAGCCGTCGAACCCCTATGTGCGCGCCGGCGCGCCCAGGATCGTCGTCGACATCACCGATTACGGCTATCAATACACCGGCATCCGGCCCCTCGGGGAGGCCGAGATGCATGTGCGCACCTATCATTACATCCTGCCCTTCCACCAGATCCGCGCGGCGTCGAACGAGGACGGCGATTGGGGCGACGCCGGCCACATCTGGGTCCCGATCGACGACGAAACGACGATGGTCTACAACTGGATGGTCAGCCGCAAGGCGCCGCTCAGCGAGGAGGACCGCTTGGAGCGAGCGATCGGCAACGGCCCTTCCCATGTCGATCAGCAGACCTTCCGCTCGAAGGCCAATCGCGACAACGACTATCTGATCGACCGCGCGGTACAGAAGAGCGAGACCTTCACCGGCATCGACGGCATCAACGTGCAGGACCGCGCGATCCAGGAAAGCATGGGGCGCATCGTCGACCGCAGCAAGGAGCATCTGGGTCCCGCCGACAAGGCGATCGTCCAATTGCGCCGGCTGCTGCGGCAGGCGGTCAGGACGGTCGAGGACGGCGGCACGCCGCCCGGCATCGAGCCGAACTATTACGATCTGTACTGCAAATTGCAGGTCCTGCCGCGCGACGCCGATTGGCGCCGCATCCTGGCGCCCGACATCGGCCGCGAGAGGATCCTGCAGACGGTGTGACACTCCGGGAGGAACGTTCGTGATCGCATTGAAAGGCATCGGCCACGTCAATCTGCGGGTCGCCGACGAGGAGGCGTCGAAGCGCTTCTACCGCGACGTGCTCGGGTTCCTGATTGCCGAGGAGGACCCGCAGCACGGCGGCGTATTCATGACGCTCGGCGACAATTTCCACACGCTCGATCTCGGCCAGCACCCGGCGCCCGAAACGGCGCAGCGGCCGCAGCGCGGGCAGATCGGCGTCGCGCACATCGCCTTCCAGGTCGCCAGCTACGCCGCGCTGCGTGACGCCTACCGGCACCTCCTCGCCAATGATATCGAGATCCTGCGCGCCGCCAATCACGTCAACCAGCGCAGCTTTTACTTCGCCGATCCCGACGGCAATACGCTCGAAATCTATTATGAACTGCCCCACGCGCTGCAACTGTTCCCCAACGGCCGCAGCGACGAGGACGAGGCGCTGCCGGTCAGCCGGCCCGGCGAGCCGTTGCCGCAATGGCTGATGGAGGATTGGCCGGGACCCGAGATGGCGGCGCGGATCGAGAAGCTTCGCCGAGACAAAGAGCGGGCGGCAGCGGAATAAGGGGTGAAGGCCGTTCTGGACCACGCCGCGACCTGGCGGAATGCGCTGCGCTTTTCCGCCCTACGGTCGGTGTAGGGCGGAAAAGCGCAGCGCATTCCCCACTTTCCTGGCTCACAGTTCCCCGTTCGGCAAGACCAGCACCTTGCCGTGGCGGCCGCGCCGTTGCGCATGAATGAGCGCCTCTGTGATGTCGTCGATCGGGTAGGTCGCCTCGACTGGCGCGCGCAAGATGCCGGCGCGCATCTTGGCGGCGAGATCGGCGTAGAGTTCGCGCACCTGCGCCTTGGTCCGCTGGGCGAGGCCGTAGCTGAGGCCGAACCCGGTCAATCCGACGCCGCGCATCAGGGCGGCGCGGCTCATCATCGGCTCGCTGCCGCTCAATGCGCCGTAGCTGACCACGATCCCGCCCGCGGCGAGGCTGTCGCCGATGCGCTTTGAGGCCTCGCCGCCGATCGCGTCGATGCCGAGCCGGATCGGCGCGCCGCCGGCGGCGGCCTGCGCGCGCTCGGCAAGGTCTGGCCCCTCCTCCAACACCGCATCGGCGCCGAGCGCCTGCAATTCGGCCGCAACGTCATCGCGGCGCACGACCGCGATCATGTGCACGCCGCGCCTTTTGGCAAGCACGGTCAGATGCCGCCCGACCGCGGAATTGGCGACGTTCTGGATCACCCAGTCGCCGAACCTGAGCGCGGCATGGTCCTCCAACAGGCACAAAGCCGTCGCCGGGTTGATGCGCAGCATCGCCGCCTGGGCCAAATCGAGGTCGGCCGGCAACGGGATCGCGTCGTCGCCGTCGATGCGCCGGCGCTCTACCCAATTCTCGCGCTGCAAAGAGACGACCAGATCGCCGGGCCGTACATGGTTGACGCCGGCGCCGACCGCGGCGACGCGGCCGACGCATTCCGCGCCCGGCGTCGCCGGCAGGCTCAGGATCGGCGGATGCCGGCCGCGGCAGAACGACAGATCAGCCGGGTTGATCGGAAAGGCCAATACATCGAAGACGATCTCGCCGGCGCCAGGGGCGCCGACATCGGGCGCCTCGACGCAGCGCGCCACCGCTTCCGGCGCGCCGAAGTCGGTGATCTCGATTTTCTTCATTGCCAACCCTCTCGCAGGATGATCGCGGCGTGTTCGGGCGCCGGCGGCCGGACGTCGACCGCTATTGCCATCATAGAGATCCGAATGCCCGCAAGCGCCAGCGCGAACGAACCGATGCCGCAGCGCGACGGTTGAGGTGCATGACACCACTATTCTATCGGTGAGGTCGTGACATTCTTTTGGGCGCCTACACGCGCGTGTCGCATAACCGCTGTTATGTAAGCTCGACTTTGGCCATTTGAGGGATTCAGCTAATGAAATCAATCGTTTAGTCCTTTGGCTGAAATTCAGTCGGTTTTCAGCCTTTTCAGAGACTTACGCAATGAAATGGCCAAAGTCGAGGTAAGAGCCCGTTTCGAAACTCATGAAGCACGGCCGAGGCGGCGAACAAGGATTATGACCGAGGCGGCATAGAGAAAGGCGCGCGCCGAGTTGAGGGTCGCCTCGAAGTCCTTTGCCAGCCTGCGATTGCGTCCGATCCATG
>DATFCQ010000365.1:0-19510 GCA_035252905.1 Allostellaceae bacterium
GGCCACGCATCGCGCGCGACGGCGACGGTCAGATTCGCATCCTTGCGCAAGAGCTCGCGCGCGTAACGGCGGGCCTCGCTCCTGGCGCCGGCGTGCGCGGCGGCGGCGACGAGGACGCGCTCGGCCCAGAACGAGTCCGGCCCCGCCGCGACGCCGTCGGCGATCCAATGCGCGGCGCGCTCATAGCGGCCGGCATTGAAATGCACGCAGCCGATGCCGATGAAGACGAGGTGCCGCAACGGCTCGAATGGCATCAGCCGCAAGGTGATCTGCAATGCGCGCAGGGCGCCGTCGTCGTCGCCCAGATAGGCCGACAACCAGCCGCGCCGCACCCAGCCCCAGGGCGAGCGCGGATCGATCGCCAAGGCGCGCTCGATCAGCCGGTCGGCCTCGGCGAGACGGTGCACCAAGGTCAGCGCCCCGCTGCACAGGCTCAAGCCCATCCCGTCATACGGTGCAAGGCGCGCCGCCTCGGCGGCAAGCCGCAGCGCCTGCGTCTGATCGAATTGCGGCGTGCCGCCAAAATTGTGCGCTGCGCGCTGGCTGCGGCACCACGCCGCGATTGCCTTCGGCAAGGCGTAATGCGGCGCCAGTTCCGCGGCGCGCTCGGCATCGGCGAGGGCGGCATTGCACGGTCCCGGCCCGACCATGAAAGCCGAGGCCAGAGCGCGCCAGCTCAGACGCAAGGACTCGTCGACCGGCTCGTCGGCCGGGTTCGGCAATTTATTGCGGACCGCTTTGAGCGTCTGCGACGGCAATTCGCCGAACTGCCGCCGGTAGCGCGCGGCGAACCGGCCGAGCTGGCTGAAGCCGTTGGCGACCGCGACGCCGGTGACGTTGGCGTCGCCGCCGGCGGCGAGCAGTTGCTGGCGGGCGCGCGCCAGCCGCGTCCGCCGCACCCAGCCCAGGGGCGTCGTCCCGAGATAAAGCTTGAAATGGGCTTCCAATGTGCGCGGCCGCACGCCGGCGACGGCGGCCAGAGCGTCGAGTTGGATCGGCTCGTCGAGCCGGCTGTCGAGCCAATCGAGCGCGCGCACAAGGCTTATCGGCAAAGCGCGGCGCGCCTCGGGCTCCAGATCGTCGCCTCGGTCCGGCATGTCGCTCTCCTCGGCTGCGGATTCTGCACGATCTTGCGGAGACTGCATAGCGGCGCCAAGGCGGCCGCGTCAGCATTTCCCTGCCGGCACCATTCCGCCGGCCTGCCGATCGTTTTGCGGGGAGGTGTCATGTCGATCGCCCAAACCGTACCCGATTTCGCCAAGCTCAAAACCCAGCAGCACGGCGCCTGGTCGTCCGGCGACTATGCGGTGGTCGGCGCAACGCTGCAGATCGTCGGCGAGGAACTCTGCGAGGCGCTCGACCTGCGCGCCGGCCAGTCCGTGCTCGACGTCGCAGCCGGCAACGGCAATGCCTCCCTGGCGGCGGCGCGGCGCTGGTGCGCGGTGACCTCGACCGATTACGTGCCGGCCTTGCTCGCGCGCGGCAAGGCGCGCGCCGCGGCCGACGGCCTGACCATCACCTTTCAGGAGGCCGACGCCGAGGCGCTGCCGTTCGCCGAGGCCAGCTTTGACGTCGTCGTGTCGACGTTCGGCGTGATGTTCACGCCCGATCAGGACAAGGCCGCTGCGGAAATGCTGCGCGTGTGTCGGCCGGGCGGCAGGATCGGCCTCGCCAACTGGACGCCGCAGGGCTTCATCGGGCAGATGTTCAAGACCCTCGGCCAATTCCTGCCGCCGCCGGCCGGCGCCCGGTCGCCGGCCTTGTGGGGCACGCGCGAGCGGCTGACCGAACTGTTCGGCGGCGGCGCCGCATCGATCGCGGCCGAGCCGCGCGACTTCATATTCCGCTATCGCTCGCCTGCGCATTTTCTCGATGTGTTCGCGACCTGCTACGGCCCGATGCTGAAGGCGCTGGCCGCGCTCGCCGAGGACAGGCGCACCGCGCTCCTCGCCGAATTGCAGGCGCTGATCGGTCGCTTCAACCGCGCCGACGACGGGACCATGGTGGCGCCGGGCGAATATCTCGAAGTGGTGGTCGTCAAGAAGGGGTAAAGGGTAGCGGGCGAGGATCACGGAAAGATCGCATCGGCACGAACTCTGCGCTAGCCTCGGGGCGGACAGAGGGAGGGACAACCATGGCGGTCCGCCTTGTCGTGATGATCCAGGCCGCGCCCGGCAAGGGTGCCGAACTCGCCGAAGCCTATCGGGCGCGGTGCCGCGACTGCATGAAGGAGCCGGGCTGCGAGCAGTTCGAGGTGTTCCGCAGCGCCCTCGATCCCGACCGGCTGGTTTTGTTGGAGCGCTGGGCCGACCAGGCGGCGCTCGACGCGCACGCCCGGCTCAATGCGACGCGCCCGCCCCTGCGCCCGGAATTGCGCGTCGGCAACGGCGCGCGCGAGGACTACGAATACCAGCGGACCCGCTGACGCGCGGGAGGGCGCAATGAAGGTTTCGTATTTCGAAACCGGGCGTTATCGCGCGGCGCGGAAATTGCCGGCCGCATGGCCGGTGCCGCCCGCAGCCTATGACCGCGAGGCCGGCGCAGCGGCCTATCGGGGCATGATCGAGCGGCTGCATCATGTCGAGGCGCTCGGCTTCGACTGGATCAGCGTGTCCGAGCACCACTATTCCCCGCACCGCCTGACCCCGGCGCCGGCCATTGCTGCGGCGCAATTGGCGGCCCGTTCGCAGACGATCAAGATCGCCGTGCTCGGGCCCCTCGTCTCGCAGCGCAACCCGGTGCAGATCGCCGAGGAGCTGGCGATGCTCGACACGCTGATGCCGGGGCGCCTCGTCGTCGGGCTGTTGCGGGGGACGACGGGCGAGTATTTGAGCTTTGGCCTCAACCCCGAGGAAGCGCAGGAGCGCACCGCCGAGGGCATGGAGCTGATCCTCAAGGCGTGGAGCGAGCCGCAGCCCTTCGGCTGGCAGGGCCGCCATTTCCGCTTCCGCACGGTCGCGGTGTGGCCGCGGCCGGCAACAGCGCCGCGCCCGCCGACCTATGCGTTGGGGACGAGCCGCGAATCCTGCGATTTCGCGGCGCGCCACCGGCTCGGCCTCGGCGTCGCCTATGCGCCGTTCGCGGTCACCGGCAGGGCGACCCGGTACTATCGCGAGCAGTGCGCGCAGTACGGCTGGCAGCCGAGCCCGGAACAGATCATCTATCGCGCGAACATTCTATTGGCCGACAGCGACGCGGAAGCGCAAAGGCTGATGGACCGGCAGCGGCGCCTGCCGGCGCCCTTCCCGCTGGGCGCTCCGGTCCGCGACGCCCTCCAACAGCTTGATTCCCGCAACATCGCCGGCGAGGCGCGGACGCCGAATGTCGGCGGCCCATTGCCAACCAATTTCTGCGGCGGGCCGGATACGGTCGTCGCGCAATTGCGGCGCTGCGAGGACGAGGTCGGGGCGGGGGTCGTCGATCTGATGTTCCAGAACCCCGGCACCGACGATCCGGGCTCTCTGACGCGCTCGCTCGAACTGTTTGGGACAAAGGTATTGCCGCACCTGCGCGAGGCTTGACAGGAAGGATCGACACGTGGTGCAGGACAACGACAGATCGGCGCCGGGCGCAGCGTTTCGCGAAGGCGCCGTCGAGGCCGACGGATTTCGCATCCGCTTCATGGAGGCCGGAGAGGGGGCCGCGCTGGTGCACCTCCATGGCGCGGGCGGGTTGCGGCTGACCCCGGCGCACGACCTGTTGCGCCGGCAGTTCCGGGTGATCGCCGTCGAGATGCCGGGTTTCGGCCTCTCGCCCGAGAACACCCGCACGCGCGACATGCCCGAACTCGCCGCAACGCTCGGCAAGGCGGCCGGCGAACTCGGTCTCGCCACGTTCGCGCTGTGGGGCACCTCGTTCGGCGCGAAGGCGGCCTTGTGGCTCGCCCTGCAGCAGCAGGAGCGGGTCGCGGCCCTATTATTGGAAGCCCCGGCGGCGATCCGCCCCGAAGGCGGCTCGCCGCCCTCCGGCACACCCGAGGAGATGGCACGCCGGCTCTACGCCCATCCCGAGCGGCTGGCGCCGCCGCCGATGCCCGACCCGGCGGTGCAGGACAAGCAGCGGCGCCTCGTCATGCGGATATTCGGACCCGCACGCGACGCCGATCTCGAAACTCGAATGAGCAGCCTCGAAACCCCGGCGCTTGTTTTGTTCGGCACCATGGACCGCCTGATCCCGCCGGAATTCGGCCGCCTCTACAAGGAATTGATGCCGAACGCGCATCTTGTCTTTGTCTACGACGCCGGGCATGCCATCGCCGCCGAGCGGCCGCAAGCCTTCGCCGAAGTCGCCGGCGATTTTCTCGAACGCCGCGAGGCCTTTGTGGTCAGCCGGACAGCGACGGTGATCCACCCCTAGCCTTGCGGCGCCGGCCGGCCGGCAGGCGCCCTGTCGCGCAAGTTGACAAAGGGCTTCCCGCCGCGTCTTAATCCCGGCGTGCGAGACGATTTGGCGGCAGGAGGTTTCCGTGCTTGAACCCTTTACCGTCTTTGTCAGCCACAAAGACGAAGATTCGGAGATTGCCGCAACGGTTGTCGCCGCCCTGAAGAAATTATTTGAACCGCATCAAATCATAGACTGCTTTCTTTCCGAAAGAATGAGTCATGGCCAGGACTGGCTTGAGGAATTGCACGAGCAGCTTCACAGCGCCAAATACCTGTTGCTGATTTTCACGGACCCGAAGGAGGATTGGAGCTGGTGCATGTACGAGGCCGGCTACTTTGACGCCCTCCGTTATCTGAAGCAAAAAGATCAATTGAAGTCGAGCGCATACGCGCACAGCCGCAAGATATTTTGCCTCCATCATGCCGATCTCCCGGCCCCGGGTCCGCTGGCCCATCTGCAGGCGACAAAAGCGACCCGGGAACGCGTCAAACAATTTGTCATAACCCTTATCAAGGAGAGCGGAGCCGATATCAAAGAGGAAGAGCAAAATTCTACAATCCAGGAAATAACCAGCTGCTTTGTCCAGAAGGACGCGGTGCGCCTGCGCACGCACAGCCTGACCCTGGTTGTCAAAGACAAGGCCTCTATCAATCCGTCAAACGATCTGATCGAGGCAATGCCGTCGGAATGTTACTTTACGGGATCGGACGAAGCGCTGCGCGCGATTTTTCAACGAAGCGCCGACAAAAACCAATTGAGGTGGGAAGATGCCGTCAAGACTTCACGCAAGGCGGCACTGCTCGCGGACAGCAGGGAGCAATTTGACGTCAAATGGTTGGACGAGCTGGTCGACCTCATGTATAACGCGCGCGAGCACTATTATCCGCAAAGACCGATCAGAGGACTCGTATTCACTGGCGCGAATGATATCATATACTCCCCGGTAATTCACGAAATTTCCGAGCACAGGAGCGGAACACTATCGTGCGAAATTGTGTTTCTGAAGTGGGAGGGCAACCAATATCCGAAGGCTCCTGAACATATCCGACAATTGATCATCGCGGTGCGCATGGCGACCCGCTTCCGGCAGGAGTTCCTGGAAGAATTCAAGGACTTTGGCGAAATGGCGCGGGTGGAGGCGATGCATGGAAAGTGGTACTTTTTCAGAAGACGGGTATGGCGGGCCTTCTATGAGGTGATGAGCGAGGGCACCAGTCGCGGCTTGAGCACTGCAACGCTGAGTCGCGCCTTCAATCGCAGAGGGCGAAAGATTTTGAGAGACACCACGGAGGAATTCAGTGCGGCCCAGCGGGA
Source organism: Allostellaceae bacterium (assembly GCA_035252905.1). GTDB lineage: Bacteria > Pseudomonadota > Alphaproteobacteria > ATCC43930 > CGMCC-115725 > AP-15. The sequence continues at coordinate 5,698 of DATFCQ010000365.1, forward strand.
GATGGCACAAATCCTTGGCGGGAAGGAGGATTTGTCGAGCTCGTTGGTGCAGGAAAAGCATCGAAATTTTTTGGAAGAAGATGTAAAGAGTTTGAATACGATTTACGAAACATTTTCAAATGTAAATCTGAAATTCTTGGCGATGGCGAACATCGTTCTCGATGCATATTTTGCCTCGACCGCCAAACCGAACGAATGGGAAGCCGTGAAAAAGAGTCTTTCCGGTGTCGTCGGTTATTCGGATGCCGAGGAGCTGGAGCCGGCGGCGGAGAGCGGGAATGTATCCATTTTTCCGGTCTCGGAAATGTCCTGATCGCGGCCCGATCTGGTCGCGACGAGCGCTGAACAAGCCCACTGCCCCCATATCAGGGGCGGTGAGGATGACCGGATGTGCGGCGGCGTCAACCGCGGCGCTCTCTATTGCCGGCGCAGCGCGTCACGGCGGTTGGGGCTGGCCGAGCGCCTCCGCTGCTCTGATCCCTGCGCTTCGGGCAACGCTTTCATCACAGCCATTACGGCACACCCCTTTTCGTAAGCGGCGTGTGATCCCTACCTGCGCCGGGTAGCGGCGATCGGGCGATGACGTCGTCTCGCTGGAGACAGGGGGATCGCGTGCCAAGTAATTTGCCGATTGATGGGCACAGTTCCATCGGATGGAGGTTCTGACCGGGACACCGTGGTGGCGCCATTGGAGTGCGGCGGAGAAGGCGGCGATTGTCGCGGAGAGCCAGGAGCCGGGTGCGGTGGCGAGCGTGATCGCGCTGCACCACGGGCTGCATCGCAATCAGCTCTACGCTTGGCGGCGGGAGCTGCAGTCAAGCGCTGTCGCCGATGCCGGCGTTCAGGTCCCGAGTTTTTGTCCCGGTGGTGGCGCAGAGCCAAACCCTTTCCGGTGCGGCGGCGCTCGAGATCGCGATTGGCGGCGCGTTGGTGCGGGTCGGATCGGGCGTCAATCTGGAGTTGCTGGGCGAGGTGATCCGTCTGATCAGGGCGACGACACGGGTAGGTTCACCACATCGCTTACATTTGACCGTTCCCAACCTCGCCGACCTGCTTGCGCGAAGCCGGGGCTTCGTTTCGGCAAAGGCAGGCACGGCAAGTGGGGCACCATATCCTGGTTGGGATCAATGGTCGCTTGCGCTGTCACCGCTGCCACTGTCAGCGGCACACTACTGTTCGCCTGAGCGGTCCTGGTGCGCATCCGCACGGTGTTTGCCGCCGCCGTTGTGACGTCGAGTCGCGCACCTGTAAGCACCGGCCTACCCCCATGGTCCAGCGCCAGGACAGCGTGCTGGCTGGTCGAGCGTAGTTTGGCCTGAGTGCTAGAGAACTGGCGGCTGGTGTTGCTACGACCGGCCTGGCCTCATTCAATCCTTGCTCCGGAATGCATGTATTTCCTAGTTGCAAGCCGGCTCTCTTGCGAATTTTGAAAACCGCCTCTCAAGAAGAGGTAATCTATCTAAACCTTAGTTAACTATCAATATGGTGGAACTTCTCGGCAAACTGGAATCAGATCGAGGCCGTAAGTGGAGGAGACGATCCAGAATGCATCAACGGTCTCAACCTTTGGTCACAGGCAAAATCCGGATCACCTCTGCCGATTATACTTGGGAAGGGGCTTGCGCAGCTACGGAACTACGGAGATGCAGCGATTCGGGCGAAGGCGCCCATAGCTCCTCCGAGCCATAGCGAGCGGCACGCAGGCAGGACTGATGGAATCCGAATCCGCCAATTGCCTGCCTTCAATATCGAGATGCGCGATGGTCACGATTGCCTCACGGTCAGAGCTGGATGAGCGGGTGTCCCGCGACCAACGGAATGCCGAAATCGCGGCGTCCGCGGCGCAATATGAGCTCGCGCGGTTCCGTGGCGGGCCGGCGCCGGTCTGCGGCCTCCACGGGCTGACCGACTACGATCGAAGCCGAATGGATTACGCCGCCCGGCGGCGCGCCGCTCTGGAGGCCATCGCCGCGGAGCCTTTCCAGGCGATGGTCGAGGTCTACACGGAGTTCGTCGGCGAGAACGGCAGGCTCCAGGAAAAGGAGCAGCTCTGGTACGCGAACGCTACGGCGTCCGCGAACGAGGTCCTGAAGGGCGCTGACGGCACCGTGAATGTGCTCGCCTGGACCCACCCCGGCATCCAGCTCGCCCTCGCGACGGACATCGGCGACTACAAGGACGTGAAGGCGAATGGCTACCGCCTGCGCAGCGTGGAGCCCCTCGCCAAAGCCCGCTTCGGCGCCACGCTCCCGCGGGTCTCGGCGGTCTACCAGCCCGGCGGGGCCGTGAGGCCCGCCAAGACGGCCGCTCCCGTGAAGACCGGCCTGAAGGCCGTCAAGCTCAACATGACGCGGGATCAGGCCCTCGCCTTCGTCTCGCGCATGTCGGGCCTGATGATTGTCACCGGCGCGCCTGGCTCCGGAAAGACGACGGTGGCCTTCCAGCGCATCCGCTTCCTCTACGATCAGCAGGATCAGCGCGAAGGCGGTGATCGCCTCGTGCCGTACGCGCCGGAGCTCACTCGCGTGTTCCTCGCCAACGAGAACCTGGCGGACCAGGTGAAGGGGTTGCTGGCGGACCAACTCGACATTCCCACCTTTGTGGTCGAGTCGGTCGGCGACTTCGTGGCCGGCTACCTGGAGCAGGTTTGGGTCTATAAGCACAACGCGAGGCCTCGTCAGAGGAAGCTTCCCCGTCTCGAGGCTGCCGCCCGGACCGCGATCCTCGGCCTCTCGGACTACTACGACTTAGGGCGCCTCTGGGAGACTTATGAGCGGCAGGTGGTCGACCGGTTGGGCACGGCCGCCTCGGCGGACTGGGTGGCTGTCGATAGGGACGGAGCAGCCCAACTGAAGGCACTGGCCGGTGCCCTGGCGCGCGTAGCCAATGCGGCAACCGTCGCGCGTGATCCGTTAAAGTCTCGGCTCACGATGGGCGCGATCTATCACGAGGTCTCGCGCACCTACGCAGCGGCTCGCGAACAGCTAACCGCACGTGCCAGGGGCAGGTTCGACGAGCGGTTCCAGCATTGGCTTTTCCGGGTCTACGACCCGTTGTCCGCCGTCGCCGCCTACTTCGGCGGCCGCGCATCAGAGGCCGCACACCGGATGCGCCGTGGCACCGGCGCGCGGGTGAACGAGGCCGAGATCCTGGGCGGCGCCATCGCCGACTGGAACGAGAGGGTGTACGGGCCGGAGGACCGCCCCTGGCTCGCCTGGCTGCTCCGCTTCGCGCTGCCAGAGGTGGCGGACCCGCAGGCCCGCTTCCGCGAGATGCCCTCCTCGATCGCGCCTGCGACGACTGCGGGCGAGCGCTGGACGCATGTCGTCATTGACGAGGCTCAGGATCTCTGTGTCGCCGAGGTCTCCTTACTGGGGTCCCTTGTCGACCCCGACGGCGCCTTGACCGTCTCGGCCGACTTTCAACAGATCGTGAGCCCGGTGCACGGCATGAGGACCGCGGACGCGCTGAGTGTCGGCAGGCCGCTGCGCGGCAAGGGAGCCGAGCAGATCTACCCATTCGCCCGCAATATGCGGCAAAGCAAGCAGATCGGCCGCTTCCTCCAGGGGTTCTACGAGGCTGCCTTCAGCGAGCGTCCTCCCTTCGACGTCAATGCGGACCTGGAGGGCAAGAAGCCGCAGCTCATCATCGCGCCGCCGCAGGACCATGCGCTCAGGATAAAACAGATCGCCGCCGTGCTGCGGCGATCCGAGGTGGTCAGCAACGTGGTGCTCCTGCAGATCAACGAGGATGAGCAGGCGCTTAAGAAGCTTCGGACGGAGCTGGAGAAGGCCCGTGTGCCACTCGCACCGCTCTGGGCCGCTGCCGGCCCAGGCCTCCTGACGACCTCCGTCGAGAGGGTCAAGGGACTCGAATTCGATGCCTGCATCGTGCTCGGGCTGGAGGACGTGGAGACGGCGGCGCTGAATTCACGCTCAACCGCGCCTATGTCGCGCTGTCCCGCCCCGCGTGGCGCCTCGCGCTGATCTGCAACGAGTATCCGCCGCTTTTGCGCAAGGTCGACAAGTTCCTGTTCGACGTGACGCAATCCTGATCTTCAGAAAAGTCTCAGAATGCTCCAAACACCGAGTGCACCCCTGTTTCCGGCAATCAGACGTTTCGTCGAGCGCACAGGGCTCCTAGCCAACGCCAAGGGCATCCTCTCGGCGCGGCTACCCCGAATCCTTGGTCAGGGGCAGACCCGCGCTGAAGGGCTAGACATGCCGCCTGCCGCGATCGAACGGCAACAGGAGCTACTCGCTCTCACCTTGCCGGAAGAGGCCTCTCGTGACCCCGGCGTCCAGAGCGAGATCGCCGAGGCCCGTTGCGCCGTCGAGGCGCACACCGAGCACATGCGCCACCCGGAAAACCGTCGGCGCTTTGCTATGCAGGTGCTGCACCGCTTGGAAGGCGTCCCGACCGGGAATAGGGATAACCAGTTCTTTGCCGGACGTTTGGTCCTCGTTCCCGATAAGGGGGGACAGAACTGGGCGTGGTCGATGACGCCCCACTACCCGGTCATCGCGAAAATCCCTGCCGACGTTGAGTATGTCGTGAGCGCCTACTTGGCCTCCGAGCGCATCGTCGAGAAGTGGACCATGCCGGTGGACCGCTTCCTCGACCGGCTCTCGCTCGCATGGATGATGGCCCGCCACTTCGGCGAGGGCGACAACGTGTTCATCGCTGACGTAGCGCGGTTCTTTAAAGTCGCGGTACAGGACGAGCGCTTCTGGGGCAGCCCGTCCCGCCGGAACTTCGAAGATGTCCCGGAGGCGGTGTTTATCGTGAACCTGATCAACTGGCGGTGCCATCGAGACACAACTGGCTCGCGCGAAAGCTTCGAACTCGTGCCCGCGACGCTCAACCAAGCGCACGGGTCCAAGTCGCGCGCCTTCTTCGTGCCGGGCAATGCCGAGGGCACTGTCGTCCGCCCGATGATCTACATCCGCCGGCAGTCGAACTGAAAGGGAGGAAGCACTTGGAAATTACTATCACCAAGAGCGACGCGCATCGCTTGGTCAAAACCCTCCTGAATGCGCCGATCGCTCCGGGGAAGTACTCTCACTTCATTAACGTCGGCACCGACCACATCCTCGATGCGCTCGACCAGAACTACTTCCGCGGCGAGTTGGCGGACGGCATTGGCTGCTTCAAGTACCTGGAGGGCCACTACGGCAGCGGCAAGACGCAGTTCATCAATAGCCTAGCCCAGCATGCCAGCGAGCAGAACGTGGTCACCGCGCTCGTGAACGTCGGGATCGAGTGCCCGTTCAATTCCCCGGCCGCGATCTTCACGGCCGTCATGGAATCCTTCAGCCCGCCGGCCGAAGCCCAGCGCGACAACAAGGGCATCGAGGTACTCATCGATTGTTGGATCGAGCGGCGGATCCGGCAGCTCGGGACCGAGCCCGGCAACGACGTGCCCGAGCTCGTTCAACTCCAGATTGAGCAACAGATCGGCGGGCTCTGGAAGGGCGCGCCGGACCCACAGATGGCCTCCGCGCTAACGGCGCTGAGCCAGCGACTCCTCAAGACGAACTGCGGGGCTAGGGAGACAATCGTCGACAGAGAGCTCATCTCCTGGATCCGAGGGGGCAACATCCGCTCGACCGCCCTGAAGAACCATGGCCTGTTCGAGCCCGTGCGCGACGACAATGCGTTCCGGCGCCTGAAGACGGTAATCGCGTTCCTGCGTAGTCGTATGGGATACCGCGGCTTCCTTATCGCCTTCGACGAGGGCACACGCATCGTGTCCTTCCGCCGCGGCTCCGCGAAGCAGAAGCAGGCTATTGAGAACCTCCTGACGATGATCAATCAGAACGCGGAGGGCGAGTTCGGCGGCGTGATGTTCCTTTATGCCGCCACACCCGACTTCCGCTCTGAGGTGATCAGCACCTACCGCGCCTTGCAGGACCGCATCGGCACCAAGGCGTTCTCGAAGGGCAGCCCGCAGGTGCCGCTGATCAACATCGAGGACGCGAACTCCGAGGAGGTCATCTACAGCATCGGCGAGCGGCTGCTCGCCGTGTTCAGTAAGGCCTACGGGGTCACCTGGAACAAGGCTGTGCAGGTGGCGAACATGCGGGCGATCGTCGCGGCTCAAAAGGCTACCCAATTCGAGACACCGAAGCCTCGGTTCTTCGTCTACCAGTACTGCCGCTTCCTTGAGGGCCAGCGCGAGGCACAGCGCGCGATCAGCGCGGAGCAGGCGAGCGACTTTGTCAATGACAACGAGCCGCCTTTGGAGGGTGACGGCGCGTGATCTTCCCCGGAGCTCAGGTCGAACACGCGGAGTTCGGGATCGGAAAGGTGCTCGCCGTTCTCGGGAGCACCGTCACGGTCGAGTTCTTCGGCGAGAGGTTGGACGTCGATGTCGGCGAACTCGTGGTCCGGGCAGGGGGGAACGGCCCAGCGGCGGTACCCGCCATGGGCCAGGCGACCACTGACCTGGCGTTCCGCCGCTCCTTCGAGGCGGTGAACCTTGGTGTGGTGCCCGCGGACCCGGACCAGCTGGTGAAGCTTACCATTGGCGGCAATGGGGTCTTTGACGAAATTCGCGGCCTGCTGCGGGATGCCCAGAAACGGGGAGTATGCCGCATCTACATGGGCTACTACGGCTCCGGCAAGTCGCACCACCTCCGGCTGGTGAAGGCCATTGCGCTCAGAGAGGGGTGGGTCATCGCGTCGATCGAACTCGACCCGAAGGCCGCGGATCCGGCGAAGCCCTCCTCCGTCTACCAGGAACTGCTCACCGGCCTTGAATTCCCTATGCGGGCCGACGGCACGCGGAGCGAAGACTTCTTCGATCTCATCAAGGAGATGCGGGACAATTGGACCAAGGTCCGCTCCCTGAGATATTTCCGGTGCTCTCCGTGGTTCAGCAAAGGCCTGGAGGCGCTCCTGTATCTTTCGCACCGTCACGACGACCCGGACTACGTCTCCGCCGTTAGCTGGCTTGCCGGCCAGGTGAAACAGATCAGCGCCATCCGCTGGGTGAACCGGCACGCCGGCTACCGGGAATCGATCCCAGCCATGCCGCAGTCCAAGGACACCGGGCTGCTCTACGCCTTCCATCTAGTGGTAATCCATGAAGTCCTGAAGGCGCTCGGGTACCGGGGCCTCGCCATCATCATCGATGAGGCCGAGCACGTCCGCACCTACTCGGCGAATCGGTACGTGAGGGCCAACAACTTCTTTGACATTCTCGCCCGGTGCGCCCATCGCCCGCGCAAGGACCTCCGCGACCCGCTCTGCGACTACGATGTGTCGGGACTGCCGCCCTTCTGGCGGGAGGGGCCACACTTCGGACTGTTCGTCGGCCTCACCGAGGGTGAGGACACACAGGACCTCCGGAGAAAGGCAGGGGAGATGAGCGTCCTGATTCACTCGCCGAAGGACGTGATCCAACTCAAGCCGCCGAGTCCCGAGGACTACGAGGCTTGGTCTGACGCCTTCCTGGCCGAGGCCGCAGGGCGCCTCGGCCCGAAGGTCGGCGCTCTATCTGACCCCGACCTGCGTGGCCGCATCGCAGGCGCCTTGCGGGAGCACTTCGAGCAAACCCCACAGTCGGAGAGGCTGCTGCGCAACTGGACTAAAATGGCGGGCTTTCCGGCCGCGGTGCTCATGAGCCAGCCGAGGCCCATCGGCGGCGAAGAGCTCGTCGCCATCGTGGAAGGCGCGGCGCGCCAAGTCGCAGGCGAGGTCCTTCCTTGGGATGACTAGCAGCCGCTCCGACCTGGCTCGAATGATGCCAGACGCGTTCTCAGTCTTCTTCACCGGGCGCCAACCCTACCGGGAGCAGGCTATGGTGATGCCAGAGGTGGTGAGGGGTCACGACGTCCTGTTCGCGGCCCCGACCGCCTCGGGCAAGACTGAAGCGGCTATGGCGCCGCTCTACCAGCGCCACATCTCCTTCCAGCGGCGCAACCTCTCGACCATCTACGTCGCCCCGACAAAGGCTCTCGTGAACGACCTCTACGAGCGCTTGATCGCCTACCTCGGGACCCGGCAGGCGGGCGCCGTCGCGCGCTACACGGGCGACCGGCACGAGTTCCGAACCGCCTCGGGGGTGTTCTGTCTGCTGACGACCCCGGAAGCTCTGGACTCCTTGCAACTCCGGCGTCCGGAGATGCTCGCCGGAGTGCGCTCCGTCGTCATCGACGAGATCCACCTGCTCCACGGCCAGCCTCGCGGGCAGCAGCTCCGGCATGTCATTGCGCGGATCGGCAGGGCGGCTGCGCCGCCAGAGTCTCCTCGCGACCGGTTCCAGGTAGTGGGCATGACCGCGACACTTGACGATATGGTTGGTGTGGCGAGACTCTGGCTCGGCGAAGGTGCCAAAGTGCTCTCTCATAGGGCGCCGCGCGATATTGATTTGCGGCTGATCGATCTCGACGGTGACTCTGACGCAGATCGGGCGCGCGCTCGCGCGTTGGCGAGATGGTTCGACCAGGCCAGTGCAGAAAAGGTGCTGGTCTTCGCTAACTCCCGAAACGGAGCCCATGCCCTAGCGGCTCACCTCCATCGTGAACTTGCCGGGACGAGGTGGCCGGTCCATCTCCACTTCGGTGCCCTTGCAGCGACAGAGCGCGAGCGCGTCGAGGAGGAGATGCGACGTAAGCGCTACGGCGTCTGCGTCGCGACGACCACGCTGGAGATCGGAATCGACATCGGCGACGTGGACGCCATTGTGCTGAGCGATCCGCCCAGGAGCGTCAGCGGCTTCTTGCAGCGCATTGGGCGCGGCAACCGGCGCAGCGGCATCTGCCGGGTGGTCGCCTTCCGCGGCTCGGATGACGACGATCGCTTGATCCGAGCGCTAGTAGACTGCGGGCGGCGAGGTGAACTCGACGACATCCACGAGTACGACCGCCCGTCGGTGCGGTTCCAGCAGGTTCTGAGCCTTTGCTGGAGGGCTACGCGCCAGGACCGTCCGCTGTCCATCGCGGCCTTGTGTACCGAGGCAGGCGACGAGGGTCATACATCGGTTATCCATGACATGATCGAGACAGGCTGCCTTTCCAACGTCCAAGGGGCGCTTGTCCCGTGCGACCGGCTGATTGACGAGGCGGACGCCGGCCAGATTCACACGGTTATCGCCGGCCGGGCGGGAAGTGCCGTGGTGGACATCAGGACGGGCAACGCAGCGATCAGGGATGCCGACACCTCAACTGCGGGCGGCGCCGTCTTCCATGGCGGTTCGATGCGGCGCCTGATGGTGGCATCTGAGGGCGAGGCCTACCTCGGCGGAGAGGCGGCACGTTCACAGCCCCTCGCCCGCATCAAGGGGACTGGACCAGCATTGCCATTGAGCCGAAGCATTATCTGGGGAATCGCCCGCCAACGAGGTTTCGATCCGGTCCGTTGGCAGTTAGCGGGGACGGAGCTCGTGACCTGGGGTGGAGAAACCTTCAACACTCTTCTCGCGGCCCTGTTCACCCGCCAGGCTCCCGAACGCCGCTTCGTGGCAACTCCCGAGGGGGTTCGCGGTCCGATTCTGCTGCTTGACGTGTCGCTTGAAACGGTTCGAGCTCTGGCACGCGCGACTGAGAGCGCAAACGACTTGCCCCTCAGCGTAGCCGGAAAGTTCACAAGTCCAAGCCGCTTTATTGCCGAGTTGTCGAACGAGCTCGCCGCAAGAGAGAAGCGCCGGTCTTTGCCGTGGGTGCTATTTCACCGTTGGTTGGCCTGCATCGCAGGGATCGACCTCATCGGATCGATGCCAGCTGCGCCGGTCGGCTGACTTACGGTCAAATGCCCTGCTTCGCGGTACGGAAGAAGCATCGCCCCTACTTGGATTTGGCCGATGGGTCCCGGTGGAGGATAGGGTATCAGTTCCTTCATCCGCATCCCCACGGCCTTATTCCTCTCGGCCCCAACGGTCACTCCGGGCTTGGCGGCGTGTTTGTGAATAGGATGCAATAAGGGTCCTTTGTCATCCTCCGCCGAGGGCTGCCTGCCGTCGCGTGCGCCTGTAGGCTACGGTTTTCCGCTATCCTCCTTTTTCGGCATCAGGGGGGAGCGCGGAACATGCCGTTGCTTGCGGCGTTGCCGAACCGGGCGGATTGCGCTGCGCACAGAGCCCGTCGGCAACGGAGCGGCGGCGCCGAACGTTCGCCGGCAAGCGGGGGAACGGAGGACGCAGTGACGCTGAACCGAGCCGCCCGATGGCTGCTGAACGGGCTGATCGGCCTCATTGTGCTGTTTGTCGTCATCGGGAGCAGCCTCTATCTCTGGCTGATCACGTCGAAACCGCAGACCGGCGGAACATTGGCGCTCCCCGGTCTTCATGCCAAGGCGAGCGTGACGCGCGACGTCTTTCACGTCCCGCACATCGTCGCCGCCGATCGGCACGACGCCTTCTTTGCCCTCGGCTATGTCCAGGCCGAGGACCGCCTGTTTCAGATGGATCTGTTGCGCCGCTACGGCGAAGGCCGGACCGCCGAACTGGCCGGCCGAAGCACGCTCGGCAGCGACCGCTTCATGCGCACGATCGGCCTTTATCGGAGCGCCGAGGAAGAACTGGCCGCGGTGTCTCCTTCGACCCGCGAGGCGCTTGCAGCCTTTGCCGCCGGCGTCAACGCCTATATCGCGCGGCGCCCGGGCGGAGCCCAGCCCTTTTACTACTTCGTGCCCGGACCGGCCCCGTGGCGGCCGGTCGACACAGTGGTCGTCGAGAAGATCATGGCGTTCTATCTCGCGCAGAACTACCGGCGCGAGATCGAACATGCGCGCATGGCCAAACGGGTGACGCCGGATCAATTGCACGACCTCTATCCGGGCTATCCGAAGAACGGGCTCGTCACGCTCGCCGCATTGCAACAGATCTATCGCCGGCTCCCGCTCGGCCGGCTCGCCGCACTGTTGCCGCGCCTGTCGGCGCAGCCGAACGCCTCGAACAACTGGGTCGTCGATGGCCGCCATTCGACGACCGGCAAGCCGATCCTCGAAAACGACCCGCATCTGACTTTACCGCGCCGGCGATCTGGTATCTTGCCCAGTTGAAGGCGCCCGACCTCAGCCTCAGCGGCGCGATGATCCCGGGGGAACCCTTTATTGTCCTCGGCCATAACGCCTATATCGGCTGGGGCTTTACCGAGACCGGCGGCGACGTCGAGGATCTCTTCATCGAGAAGATCGATCCCGCCGATCCCGCTCGTTACCTGGCGCCGCAGGGCTCGTTGCCGTTTTCGACGCGGCAGGAGACAATCCTCGTCAAGGGCGCCCCGGCCGTCACCTTTACGGTGCGTACGACGCGCCACGGGCCGGTCATTTCCGACGCCCTCGCCGGGGCCCAGGCGGTGACCCCGCCGGGCGGCTACGTACTCGCCCTCGACGCCACCTTTCTGAAGCCGGACGATAGGACGGCGCAGGCGATCTGGGGCATCAACCGCGCCCGCAACTGGGACGAATTCAAGGGGGCCTTGCGCGATTTCGTGGCGCCGCAGATGAACATGGTCTATGCCGACGCCGGCGGCACGATCGGGTTTATTGCACCGGCGCAGATCCCCATTCGCAAAAAAGGCTATGGCTGGCTGCCCGAGCCCGGCTGGACCGGCGCCTACGACTGGGTCGGATACATCCCTTTTGACAAATTGCCGCAGGCGGTCAACCCGCCCGACGGGCGCTTCATCAGCGCCAACAACAAGATCGTGCCGGACAGCTATCCGTATTTCATCACCCGCGACTGGGCCCTGCCGTACCGCGCCGAGCGCATTGCGGAATTATTGGACCGGCGCCGGCGCCAGTCGCTCGCTTCGACCGGCGCCATCGCCGCCGACACGGTGTCATTGATGGCCAAGGAGATGGTGCCGATATTATTGCGCGCGCCGCCTGCCGGAGAGCGCGCGGCCGCGGCCCTGCGGATCTTGCGCCAATGGGACGGCGACATGCGGCCGGGCGCGGCGGCGCCCCTGATCTTCATCGCCTGGCTGCGCGAGGTCCAGCGCGCGCTGTTCGCCCCGCATCTCGGTCCCGCCTATGCGGATTACGGGACTGCGCTCCACCCGCGCGCCGTCGCGCTCGCCTTGACCGAGGACCCGCAATGGTGCGGCGCCGCTTCGGACCAGGGATCGCCGGATTGCGCGGGGCTCGTTGCGCGCGCCTTGCAGGCGGCGCTCGACGAGCTGGTGAAGCGCTTTGGCGGCGACATGGCGGGGTGGCGCTGGGGCGCGCCGCACGAGGCCATTTTCGAGAATTACATCCTCGCGCATGTCCCGTTTCTCGGCTGGTACTTCAGCCTCGCCGCCGCTGCCGGCGGCGGCAGCTTTACCGTCAATGCCGGCGACATGGACCTCGCCGACCGCACTCATCCGTACCGGGACGTGATCGGGCCCGGATTGCGCATGATCCTGGATCTTTCGGATCTGGCGAACTCGCGCTTTCTGATGGCGCCCGGCCTGTCCGGCGATCCGGTGTCGCCGCATTACGGCGATCTGATCGGGCGCTGGCGCAACTTCGACTGGATCGTCCTCGACCGCGCCAAACCCGCCGCGAATATGACCCTGGTCCCGGGAGGAGCGGGGTAGGGCGCGCCCGCCCATCCCCAATCCGATCTAATCCCGGAAGCCGAACAATCTCTGCGCGTTGTGGTGGAGGATTTTGTCGATTTCGGCCTTGGGGAGCCCGAGGCGTTCGATATAGGCGAAGGTGTCGCGGTAGTCCTCGTAATCCTGCAAGACCGGATAGTCGCTGCCGGTCACCAGATGATCGGCGCCAAAGGCCTCAAGCGCGCAGATGAACGCCGCTTTCGAGCCGTAGCACACCGTATCGTAATAGAATTTGCGGGCGGTGACGCTCGGCTTCTCGGGCAAATCGGGGTGGTCGCGCACGCCCTGCAGGTCGAGCCGGTTGAGCAGCATCGGGATCGGCCCGCCCAGATGCGGCACGATGAATTTGATGTCCGGATAGCGGTGCGGGATCTGCCTGGCGATCATATGCAGGACAAAGGTGGCGTCTTCGAGCGAGGTGCCGACCGCGGCAGTGTAGCGCCAGCCGGTGATGAAGGGCGAGCAGATCCCGGTGACCGAGGGATGCACGAACAAGACTGCGCGGCGTCGGTTGATCTCCTGCCAGATCGGCTCGAATTCGGGCTCGGCGACCGAGCGGCCGAGACAGGAGATGTTCAGATTGACGCCGACGCAGCCCAATTGCTCGAAGCCGCGCTCCATCTCGCGCAAGACCGCGTCGATATGCGGCAAGGGCAGCATGACATAGGAGGCGATGCGCCCGGGATGGCGCTGCGCCAGTTCGGCATAGCCGTCATTGAGGAGCCGCGCCGCGGTCACGCCCTCGGCCTCGCTCGGCAGATAAGGCGGGCGGTGCGGCGACAAGACCTGCTTTTCGACCCCGGCGGCATCCATCAATTCGAGCCGCCGGGTAATGTCAAGGGGCGCGTCGGAGACAGCATGGCGGGCGATCCCGGTCTTGTCGGGCTGGCCCACCCGCGGCGGAAAACGGTCGCCCATGAAGTCGCTGAACGCCTGCGGGATGTAATGGGCATGGACGTCGCAGATCATTGGGGTCTCCTTCGGGCGGGCTAAGAGCCTGTTTGGGTCGTCTTGCCGCGAAGTCGGCGGAATACGCTGCGCTATTCCGCCCTACACCGTTCCCGACAAGCGTAGGGCGGAATAAGCGCAGCGCATTCCGCCACTGTCCTCACTCATACAGCTCCCTAGCCTGAATAATTCACCAGAGTAGGCAAAGCCATTTCGGTTCACCGCCGAACAGCAGCATCAAGACATAGAGATCCGTGGCGTCGCCGACGCGCGGAGCGGGGTTTGCGGTTGCGCCGAGGGGTTCGTCCGGGGGCCTG
>DATFCQ010000366.1:0-34657 GCA_035252905.1 Allostellaceae bacterium
GGCCGGCGCCGGTCGGCCGGCAGGATCAGCGTCCGCAAACCGCCAAAACTGTCGGAATTGACGAGGCCGAGCGCGACCAATTCGGCGAGCGCCTCTTCGCCCTGCGGCCGCAACAGCCCGGTCCCATCGACTAATTCGTCAAAAAACGAGGCGCCATAGCTGCGCAGATAGTCTGCGATCGCCTGCGCCGGCGGCGTCCGGGGAATCGCCTCGGCATTCGGGCTGAGCGCCGCCCATAAGGCGGCATGGCGGCGCGGCAATAATACGATCGTCGTCGCACGCACCGGCGCAACACTGCCCGGCGCCTTGGTGTTGCGCGGCCGCAGCCTGATCCAGGCGATGCGCCCGGAGAGGCAGTGATCGTCGAGCCAGGCCGGCTCGTATCCGGCGATGCGCGCCGGCAGGATCTCGGTTTCCCACGCCCCGGCTGGCGCCTCGAAGCCTTCGAGCTGGCCGGTGACTGCGGCGACGGCATCCGGTCCCGCCATGCGCACATCTGCGCCGACGCGCTGCCAGTCGCACAGAAAGCGCAGAAAATCGCGCGCCGCGACCGGCTCGATCTCGGCGCGCAGGCGCTTCACGGTATAGCGGTGAATGCGAGCGAGGAGCCGCCGCTCGCACCATTCCTCACCATTCGCCGACGTGAAGCGCCCGCGCAATGCAAAACCTTCGGCTTCGAGCGCGGCGAGCGGCGCTGCGACCTGTTGCGGCCGCAGCCCGAGCGGCGCCGCCAATGCCGCCGCGCCGATCGGTCCCAGCCCCTCGAGACGGCCGCGCAGGATCTCGACCAGCGCCTCCTCGGGCGAACCGCCGTCCCGGCCCGGCGGCGGCGCGATTTCCGGGTCGAGCCGCGCTCGCGGCCACAAGGCCCGGAACTGCGGCAATCTCTCGGCGGCGATCCAAATTTTCTTCTCCCCCTTCGGAGAGAGGGGGAGGTGAAGTTGCGCCGCCCGCCGCTCGCGGGCGAGCGCGTCGAGCCATTGCCGCCATAGGGGCGCCGCGGCGACTTCCTCTTCGCCGAGAAAACCGAGCCAGGACAGCGCATCGTGCAACTCGTCGGAGTTTGCCGGTTCGGGCCAGGCTTCGCTGCGGACGCGCGCGATCGCCTCGGGGTCGAGCCGGCCGAGTTCGGCGGCGTCCTCGGGCGCCAGAAAACGCCGCGCCATGACCGCCTGGGTGCGGCGCTCTTCGAGCGGCGCATCGTCGAGATAGGCATAGGGCTGCGCCGCCAGGATCTCCCAGGAGAGCGGCGAGGGCTCCACGAGGTCGCAGGCGACGACGCGGATCTCCCCGCTTTCGAGGCGGGTGAGCAGGCGTTCGAGACCGTCCGCGTCCATCGCCTCCCCGAGGCAGTCGGCGATCGTCTGAGAGACCAGCGGATGGTCGGGGATCTCGCGCTCGCCGACGAGATTTTCGCCGCAGGCGAGCTGGTCGGGAAAGACCGCGGCGATCAGGTCTTCGGCTTCCATGCGGGCAAGCTGCGGCGGCACCTTCTTGCCGCCGCGGAAGCGCGGCAAGGCCAGCGCCACGGCGCCGACCCAGCGCCACCGCGTCGTGAACATCGGCGCCGCGAGCAAGGCCTGCGTCAATACCGGTCTGAAGCTCTGCGCATGCAGATAATGGCGCACCTCGTCGAGCGGGAAGCTGTGCGCCGTGGTCAAGGACAACAGGATGCTGTCCTCGGTCGCGGCCGCCTGCAATTCGAAATTGAACTTGCGGCAAAAGCGCTTGCGCAGCGCCAGTCCCCAGGCACGGTTGATGCGGCTGCCATAGGGCGAATGGATGACGAGTTGCATGCCGCCGGCAGTATCAAAAAAGCGCTCGAAAACGAGCGTCTCCTGCGTCGGCAGGGTGCCGAGCGCGGCATGGGCGGCGGCGAGATAAGCCATGATCTGCGCCGTCGCCGGCTCGCCGATGCCGCATTCGTCGATGAGCCAGCGCGTCGCGCCGCGGCCCGAGGGATCGGCGGCGAGATGTGCGGCAACCTCGGCGCGCAGCCGCGACACGGACGCCGACAGTTCGTCGCTGCGGCCGGGCGCCTCGCCGAGCCAGAACGGGATCGTCGGCAGCATGCCCTCGGCGTCGGCGACGCGCAAGGTGCCGCGCTCGGTCTTCAGGATGCGGTAGGAATGGTTGCCGAGCTGGAAAACGTCGCCGGGCAGGCTCTCGACCGCGAAATCCTCGGTGACCGTGCCGATCGTCTGGTTTTCCGGCTCCAACAGGACCTGGTAATCGGCGGTGTCGGGGATCGTGCCGCCGGAGGTCAATGCGGTGAGCCGAGCGCCGCGCCGGCCGCGCAGGACATGATTGACCGCGTCGTAATGAATAAGCGCGCCGCGCCGGCCGCGCCGCGTGCTGAAGCCGTCCGCCAGCATCTGCACGACGGCGAGAAAATCCTCGCGCGGCAGCGCGCGATACGGCCAGGCGCGGCGGAACAGGCCGAACAGCGCCTCTTCCTTCCACTCCTGTGCCGCGACCTCGGCGACGATCTGCTGCGCCAACACGTCGAGCGGCTGCTCGGGGATAAGGAGCCGGTCGAGTTCGCCCCGCGCGACGCTGTCGATGAGCGCCGCGCATTCCACGAGATCGTCGCGCGACAGCGGAAAGAGCCTACCCTTCGGCGTGCCGTCGACCGCATGCCCCGAGCGTCCGACCCGCTGCACAAAGGTCGCGATCGCGTGCGGCGAGCCCAATTGGCAGACGAGGTCGACCTCGCCGATGTCGATGCCGAGTTCGAGCGAGGCGGTCGCAACCAGCGCCTTCAGGGCGCCGCTTTTGAGCCGCCGCTCGGCTTCGAGCCGCCGCTCCTTGGCGAGGCTGCCGTGATGCGCCGTGACCTGGTCGGCGCCCAGCCGCTCGGTCAGATGCCGCGCCGCCCGCTCGGCCATGCGCCGCGTATTGGCGAAGATCAGGGTCGTGCGGTGCGCCGCGATCAGTTCGGCGAGGCGATCGTAGACCTCTGTCCAGGTCTCGGCCGACATGATGGCTTCGAGCGGCGCGCCGGGCAGTTCGAGGGCGAGATCGCGCGCCCGCCGGTGGCCGGTATCGATGATATGGCACGCGGAATCGGGGCCGGCGAGAAAGCGCGCAACCTCTTCGATCGGCTTCTGCGTCGCCGACAGCCCGATGCGCAGCGGCGGCTCTGCGCACAGCGCGGCGAGGCGTTCGAGCGATACGGCGAGATGGGCGCCGCGCTTGTTCGGCGCGAGCGCATGGATCTCGTCGACGATGACCGCGCGGGTCGTCGCCAATAGCGCGCGCCCGGATTGCGACCCGAGCAGGATATAGAGCGATTCGGGGGTGGTGACGAGGATGTGCGGGGGAGTGCGGCGCATCCGCTCGCGCTCGGCGGACGGCGTGTCGCCGGTGCGCACGCAGCGGCGGATGTCGACATCGGGAAGACCCCGGGCCTTCAGGCTCTCGCGAATGCCCGAGAGCGGCGCTTCGAGGTTCTTCTCGATGTCGTTCGACAATGCCTTCAGCGGCGAGACATAGACGATCTGCGTCGCCTCCGGCAGTCCGCCCGCAAGCCCCTGCCGCACCAGACCGTCGATCGCGGCGAGAAAAGCGGCGAGCGTCTTGCCCGACCCGGTCGGCGCGGCGATCAACACGTTGCGGCCGTCCTTGATCGCCGGCCAGGCTTCGGCCTGCGCCGCGGTCGGCGCCCCAAAACGGCCGGCGAACCAATCGGCCACCGCCGGGTGGAACAGAGAGAGGGGGTTCATCGGGTCCGATATGATGGCGGGAGGAACGCGGCGGAAGAGCGCAGCGTATTCCGCCAGTGACAGCTATCGGCAGTGCGGCATCACCTCGGTCGCGAACAATGTCATCGACCGGCGGACCATTTCATGCTCCATCAGGCCGCCCTGATTGAAATAGCAGATGAACTCGTCCATCCCGTATTCGCGTTTGAGCGCGCGCACCCGCTCGACGCAGTAGTCGGGATCGCCAAAGACGCCCATCTCGCGATCCATGTCGTCGAAGGTGACGCGCTCGATGCGGGCGACGACGGCGCGAAAGGCCTCAAAGCTCTTGATGTCGGCCTGGCCCAGAGGCCGCAGCCGCTCGCCCGCTTCGCGCAGGAAGCGCAGGAGGCCCGCCTCGCACTCCCGCCGCGCCTCCTCCCGGCTCGCCGCGACATGCACCGGGAAGGCGAGCGCCGCGTCTCCGGCGCTGCCGGCAGGGAGACCGCTGCGATAGACGGCGAGCCCCTCCTTCAGCTTGTCGGGAGGGTTGATCAACGGGGTCGCAAAGATCGGAAAGCGGCGCCGCGCCGCCATCGGAAAGGTGTCCGGGCTGTTGGCGGCGATGCGCACCGGGGGATAGGGCGACTGCACCGGCCGCGGGATCACCGTCAGGTCGTGCGCACGGAAATACTTACCGTCGAACGAGAAGCGCTCGCTCTGCCAGGCCGCGAGGATGAAGTCGAGGGCCTCGTCGAAGCGCTCGCGGCTTTGTTCCTGCGGGATGCCGTAACCGGCATAGTGCAACGGCGCGGTGCCGCGCCCGACGCCGAATTCGAGCCTTCCGTCGCTCAACAGGTCTACAGTCGCCGCCTCCTCGGCGATCTTGACCGGGTTGTGCAACGGCAACAACGTCACCGCCGTACCCAGACGGATGCGGGTCGTGCGCTGCGCCGCGGCAGCCAGGACCATCAGCGGATCGGCGAGAATCGAGAAGCCGCGGCTGAAATGGAGCTCGCCGAGCCAGGCGGTGTCGAAACCGATCCCGTCGCCGAGTTCGATCTGCGCCACTATGTCCCGATAGCGCTGGCGCTCGCTCTGTCCGCCCGCGCACGGCAACTGGTCGAAAAAGCCGAAGCGCATGATCCCTCCCTCCCCGCCGGTGATGTGCGGGGGTCAGTGTGTCGCCAAGGCTGGAGGGAGACAATGCCGGAGTAGGGACGCGCCTCGCCGATTCGCTTACTCGCGCCCCGCGGCGGCAGCCAACCCCGCGGCGCGAGCCTCGCGCAGGTCGCGCCCGGTGATCTCGACGTTGCCGTCCGGGGTTAACAGGCGCGCGCGGAGCTTGTTCTCGGCGGCGACTTCGAAGGCGGTGCGCTCGCGATAATAGGCTTCGACGCATTGCGACGGCGTCGGCATATGGCCGAAAATCTGCCGGAACACCGCGCGCGGGACGCGGACCATGCCCTTGTACTCGCCGATGCCCACGTCGAATTCGAGGGCATCTTCGTCCTCGTTCCAGCGCCCCTCTCCGGGAAAGGCGAAAAACATCGATCGCCTCTGTTCGCGATAAGTTCCGGTAAAATGTCATAGGCGGGCCGCGCTGTCGAGGATAATTCACAAATTTCCCTCAACCGTTCTGGCAGGGCGGCCCCCGGGGCGAAACGAGCGCGACATCACGGTAATGGCGCGGGCGAGACTGCGGCGCAGAACGGTCGGATATTCGATGACCAGCGTATTGATCGTCGCGCAAGCTTTCGACAGTACCGTGCGCTGGTAGTAGATGCGATCGTTGACGAGGCCGGAAACGACGAACCAGTCCCTGCCTCTCCGGGCATAGGTCACCTCGCCGTTGTTGCGGGCGTCGTGGAGGGCCGCGATAAACAGAGCGGATACGATGAATTGGGCGCTCTTATCCGCCGTGGTGAAGCTTGCGCCGCGGCGCGTTGCCGGGCTGCGTCAGCATCGGGATCGCGACCGCTGCAAGAGCCGCAGCTCCGGCCCGCGCCCGCCACGGTCGCGGCAGAGCGTTCGACACTGTCCCTCTCGCTCCCAAGGGCTCGCCGCAGGCAACGCTGACCGGCGGCCGGCGTTCCCTCAGCGCTCGGGGCGACTACAATAGGCCGAGTTCGAGCCTGGCTTCCTCGCTCATCCGCTCGGGCGACCAGGGCGGCGACCAGACCAGATTGACGCGCACCTCGCCGACGCCGGGAACCGCGCGAATCGCCGTCTCGACCTCGCTCGGCATGTTTGCGGCGACCGGGCAGGCCGGTGTCGTTAGGGTCATCTCGACATAGACGAGGCCGCCTTTCTTGACGATCAATTCATAGATCAACCCGAGTTCGACGAGGTCGAGCGGGATCTCGGGGTCGCGCACCGTCTTCAGCGCTTCGAGGACAGGCTCCAACAGGTCGGGATCGTCCTCGCCGTCCTGCGGACGCTCGACCGCATCTGCGGCGCCGCCCTCGCCGACAAAATCGAACGGGTCTTTTTGCTCGTCGCCCGGCATCGGCCTACTCCGTCTTGACGGTGGTCTGCGGCGGGGCGCCCTTGAGCGCCGCTTCGAGCGCGTGCCAGGACAGGGTCGCGCACTTGACCCGGGCCGGGTAGGCTTTGACCCCGGTCAGCGGTTCGAGCCGCTCCATGCCCTCGGCGAGTGCTTCGGGCAATTCCGTCTCCTCGCCGCCGGTGACCCGGGCATGAAAGTGCCTGAACAGCGCTTCGGCCTCGGCAACGGTCTTGCCTTTCAGGATCTCAGTCATCAATGAGGCGGCCGCAGTCGAGATCGCGCAGCCGCGACCTTCAAAGCTCAGATCGACAATCCGATCGGCGTCGAGCGCGAGATACACCGTGACCCGGTCGCCGCACAGCGGGTTGTGGCCGCGCGCCGTATGGGTCGGCTCAGCAAGCGCGCGGAAATTGCGCGGATGGCGGCCGTGATCGAGAATGATATCCTGGTACAGCTCGCGTAGATCCATCATCAGCGGAACATCTCCCGGGCGGCTTCGAGCGCCGCGCACAGCGCGTCGATATCGCGCTCGTCGCTGTAGACGCCGAGCGAGGCGCGGGTCGTCGCGCCATAGCCCATCTTGTCGAGCAGCGGCTGAGCGCAATGATTCCCGGCGCGTACCGCCACGTGATGGCGGTCGAGCACGGTGGCGACGTCGTGCGGGTGTACGCCTTCGAGATCGAAGGACAGAATGCCGAGGCGGTGCTGGCCGGCGCCGATCAGGGTCAGCCCCGGAATGCGCGACAGCTGGTCGACGCCGTAGCCGGTCAGCGCCTCCTCATGTTCGAGAATATGATCGCGCCCGAGCGCCGTGATGAAATCGAGCGCAGCGCCGAGCCCGATCGCGCCCGAAATGTCGGGCGTGCCGGCCTCGAAGCGGTGCGGAGGCTCCAGATATTCGGTTTTTTCGAAGGTGACACTGGCGATCATCTCGCCGCCGCCCTGCCAGGGCGGCATCGCCGCAAGCAGATCGCGGCGGCCATAGAGCACGCCGATCCCAGTCGGCCCGTAGACCTTGTGGCCGGTCAGGGCATAGAAATCACACTCCAAAGCCTGCACGTCGACGGCAAGCCGGGGCGCCGCCTGACTGCCGTCGAGCAAGACGCGGGCGCCGTAGCGATGGGCAAGCTTGACGACAGTCTCGACCGGGACCCGGGCACCGCTGGCATTGGCGATGTGGGTCATCGCGACGAGCCGCGTCTTTGGCGTGAGGCGCGCCTCGAAGGCGGAAAGGTCGAGCCCGCCGGTCGCATCGATCGGCGCGACGACAAGGCGAATTTTGAGCCGGTCGCGCAAGAGCTGCCACGGCACGATGTTCGAGTGGTGTTCGAGCTCGCTGATCAGGACCTCGTCGCCCTCCTTCAGAAAGGCCGGACCCCAGCTCTGCGCGACGAGATTGATCGCTTCGGTCGTATTGCGCACAAAGATGATTTCGCGCGCCTCGGCGGCGTTCAGAAACCGCCGCACCTTCTCGCGCGCTTCCTCGTAAAGCTCGGTCGAATGCGCCGACAGGCGATAGACGCCGCGATGCACATTGGCGTAGTCGGTGCGATAATATTCGGCTATGCGGTCGATCACGGCGCGCGGCTTTTGCGCGCTGGCGGCGGAATCGAGATAGACGAGATCCGGGTTATTGGCAAAGATCGGGAACTCGCGGCGCAGCCGGCGCGGGTCGAAAGCGCCCGTGCCGGAAGCAAGGCTCGGCATATTTGCCGTCGACATTCTCATTCCTCCAATTCCGCCAGGCGCCGGCCGAGCCGCGCCATCAGGTGATCGCGCAGCGCCGGCGATTGCAACAGCTCGACCGCCTCGCGCAGAAAAGCCTCGATCAACAGCCGCCGCGCCTCGTCGCGCGGGATGCCGCGGCTCTCCAAATAGAACAGCGCGGCCGTGTCGAGATCGCCGACCGCGGCGCCATGGCTGCATTTGACGTCATCGGCGAAGATTTCGAGTTCGGGCTTCGTATCGACGACGGCGCGGCGGCCGAGCAAGAGATTGCGGCTCATCTGATGGGCGTCAACCTGCTGGGCGCCCGGACGCACCGTGATCCGGCCCTGAAAGGCGCCGTGCCCGCGCCCGGCCGCCACCCCCTTCACCAATTCGCGGGTCTCGCCGCCCGGAGCCCTGTGGTCGATCGTGGTGACGATGTTGGCCTGATTGCGGCCGGAGACCAGATAGGCGCCGTTCAACGACGAATGTGTGCGTGCGCCGACAGTCTCGATACTGTGTTCGCGGCGCACCGTCCCGCCACCTAGAACCAGCACGAAATCCGCCAGATGCGAGGCCATTTCGAGACACCCCGCCGTCTCGCCGAAATGCACCGCCTCCTCCGCCTCATCGACGAGGACGGTGCGCGCGAGTTCGGCCCCTTCGCCGAGGCGCACAATGACAACGTCATTGCGCCAGTAGCGGCCCGCCCCGGCGAAGGTCTCAACGAGTTCGGCGCGCGCTCCCGCCGCGAGCGAAACGAGGCTGCGGGTATGATAGGCCGCGCCGGCATCGGCTGCGGTCAGATGCAGGATCTCGATCGGGCGATCAAGCGCGACGCCGGGTGCTACATCGAGCACAAAACCATTGGTAAAGAACGCGGTGTTGAGGATCGAAAAGGCGCGTGCAGCGTCGGCCGCTTCAGGCTCGGACCCATGGGGTTTTTCGAGCACCTCCCGCACCAAGCCCGGGCGCTCGGCGACAGCTGCCTTGGTCGAGCCGAACCACACGCCTGTGGGCAGGCTCTCGACCGCCGACAATTCGGGCGCGAAATGCCCGTCGACGAGCACGAGACGCCATTCCGCCGGGGCAAAGCTACGCTCGGCGACGAGCGCGGCGCCCGGTCGGCGGGCAAGGACCCGACCGGCCGCCGACGGCAAGATCGGCCGCTCCGCAAGCGCTCCTAGGTCGAGGTAGCGCCATGCTTCGCCGCGCCGGTTCGGGAATCCCAGCTCGGCAAAGCGCGCGAGGCTGCGCTCGCGCGCCTGAAGCAGCCAATCGGGTTCGCCCGCAGGCCGACGGAACGCGTCGAGATAGGGGCGCGCCTCGGGTTTTGACGGGAAATCGACAACAGCGCTCATAGGAAGTCCTTAGGCCGCCTCCCCGGCCGGTCCGTAGCCGCGGCGCTCCAGTTCCTGCGCCAAGCTCTTGTCGCCCGACTGCACGATGCGGCCGCCTTGCAGGACATGCACCCGGTCCGGCTCGACATAATTGAGGAGCCGCTGGTAATGCGTGATCATCACGATCGCGCGGGTCGGTGCGCGCGCCGCATTGACGCCGCGCGCGACTACCTTCAAGGCGTCGATGTCAAGGCCGCTATCGGTCTCGTCGAGGATGGCGAGGCGCGGCTCGAGCATCGCCATCTGGAAGACCTCGTTACGCTTTTTCTCGCCGCCAGAAAACCCGACATTGACGGCGCGCTGCAGCAGATCCTCGCCGATGTCGAGCTGTTTCAGCTTGGCCCGCACCGCCCGCAGAAACTGCCCGGCGTCCAATTCGGGCTCGCCGCGGTGGCGGCGCTGCGCATTGAGCGCGGCGCGCAGGAAATACATATTGTTCACGCCGGGGATCTCGACCGGATATTGGAAGGCGAGAAACAATCCCTCGCGCGCCCGCTCATCGGCCGGCATCGCCAACAGGTCGCGGCCGAGATAGGCAACGCTTCCCGCGGTAACCTCGTAGCCTTCGCGGCCAGCGAGCACCGCAGCGAGCGTCGACTTGCCCGAGCCGTTCGGCCCCATAATCGCGTGCACCTCGCCCGGCGCCACCGTCAGATCGATGCCTTTCAGGATCTCGCGGCCGTCGGCCAGGCGGGCGTGCAGATTGTGAATTTCGAGCATCACAGAACTATTCGGTTGTACACGGTTTTCTCCGGCCGCCGCTCCTCACCCTCCCGCCCCCCCTTGCGGGAAGAGGGCCAGGGTGAGGGGCGCCCCGTCATCCGACGCTGCCTTCGAGGCTGACGGCCAGGAGCTTTTGCGCCTCGACCGCGAATTCCATCGGCAGTTCCTTCAAGACCTGCCGGCAGAAGCCGTTGACGATCAGCGACACCGCATCCTCCCCGGTCAGACCGCGCTGCTGGCAGTAGAACAATTGGTCTTCGCTGATCTTCGAGGTCGTCGCCTCGTGCTCGACCCGCGCCGAGGGGTTGCGCACCTCAATATAAGGCACGGTATGGGCGCCGCAGCGCTCGCCGATCAACAGCGAATCGCATTGCGTATAGTTGCGCGCGCCCTCCGCCCGCGGCTGCACCCGGACCAGCCCGCGATAGGTGTTCTGACCCCTTCCGGCCGAGATCCCCTTCGAAATGATCGTCGAGCTGGTGTTGCGGCCGATATGGATCATCTTGGTTCCGGTATCGGCCTGCTGGCGGTTGTTGGTGATCGCCACCGAATAGAACTCGCCGATCGAATCGTCGCCTTCCAATACGCAGCTCGGATATTTCCAGGTAATCGCGGAGCCGGTCTCGACCTGGGTCCACGAGATCTTCGACCGCGCGCCGCGGCAGGCGCCGCGTTTGGTCACGAAATTGTAGATGCCGCCTTTGCCCTCGGCATCGCCCGGATACCAGTTCTGCACGGTCGAGTATTTGATCTGCGCGTCCTCATGCGCGACCAGTTCGACAACCGCCGCATGCAATTGGTTCTCGTCGCGCTGCGGGGCGGTGCAGCCTTCGAGGTAGCTGACGGTGCTGCCGCGATCGGCGATCAACAATGTACGCTCGAACTGGCCGCTCTTTGCAGCATTGATGCGGAAATATGTGGAAAGCTCCATCGGGCAGCGCACGCCCGGCGGGATGTAGGCAAATGAGCCGTCGCTGAACACCGCAGAATTGAGCGCCGCGAAAAAATTGTCGTTCTGCGGCACCACCGTGCCGAGATAGCGGCGGACCAGATCGGGATGCTCGCGCACCGCCTCGCCCATCGAACAAAAGATGATGCCGAGCTCGGCGAGCTTGTCCTTAAACGTCGTCGCCACCGAGATGCTGTCGAACACTGCGTCGACTGCCACCCCGGCCAGCGCCTCGCGCTCTTTCAAGGGGATGCCGAGCTTTTCATAGGTGCGCAGCAGTTCCGGATCGACCTCGTCGAGCGAGCGCGGCGCCGGCTTTTTCGGGGCCGCATAATAGGTGGCGGCCTGATAATTGATCGGCGCCAGCGACAATTTGGCCCAGTCCGGCGGGGTCATCTCGCGCCAGGCGCGGAACGCGGCAAGCCGCCATTCCAGGAGCCACAGGGGCTCCTCCTTCTTGGCGGAGATGAAGCGAATTGTCGCCTCGTCGAGGCCGGGCGGAGCCGTCTCGGCCTCGATGTCGGTGACAAAGCCGTATTTGTAGCCCTCCCGCGACAGCGAGCGGACGGTTTCGAGAGTATCGATCGAAGCGGTCATGCAGCTATCCGGGAATCGTTAGGTTCGGGAAGCGTGGGCCAGGGCCGGCGGCCCTCCCGCGCGCTCAAAGACCGTGTGGGACTGGGCGAATACCGCTGGGGTGACCATCTGATCGAGCGAGATCGCCGATAGCGCCTCGCCGACGGCGCGGTTGATCGCGGCCCAGTGCGGCCGGGTCGGGCAGTAGGTCGTGCGCGTGCATTCGGCGGTATGGACCGAGCACTGCGTCAGGCCGATGTCGCCGTCGATCGCGGCGACGACTTCGGCCAGGGAAATCGCCGGCGCGCCGCGGGCCAGCCGATATCCGCCGGTGGCGCCGCGCGTGGCCGTAACCAGCCCCGCATGCGCCAGGATCTTCAGGATCTTCGCAACCGTCGCAGGGGGCAGCCGGGTCGCCGCCGCGACCGCGGCGGCGGTCGCTTGGCGCTCGGGATCGGCTGCGAGGTGGGCCGCGACGATGACGCCGTAATCGGCAAGCTTGCTGAGGATAATCATGGCCATATATCGGACCAGGCTGGTCCGATATATGGCCATGCTGTAAAACCCGTCAAGGCCTGCGGACGGGCACTCCACGCGATCAGGGATCGCGCGGGTGCCCGCGCCGGCCGCAGGAGACCGTCTGGGGACGGGCGTCAGCGCACTGTCGAACTGCCGCCGAGAACGCGCTCGATCGCGTTGAAGACCTGGCTTGGGCGGAACGGTTTGCGCAGAAATCCGGCCGGCCGCGCCTCTTTGGCGCGTTCGAGGATGTGGGGGTCGACGGCGCCAGACAGAAAGATCGGCGGCACGCCCAGCCGATCACGCAGATGGCAGGCGACCTCGATGCCGCTCATCGGACCCCGCAGCCGGATGTCGATAAGCGCCAAGTCGGGGGGATTGGCGAAGGCCAGCGACAGCGCCTCTGGCCCGGACGAGGCGACCGCCACGCTAAAGCCCGATTCTTCGAGCACATCCTTGATGCAGCTGGCCAGCAGCGCTTCGTCCTCGACCACCAGGATGCCGGAGCGTCGTTTCGTTCCGCCTTCACAGGCCGTCACCGCATCTCTCGGCATCGGTCCCTTCCGTTCCGGCCGGCCGGCGGGGGCGAAACAAGGCGTTGTCGCGCGCTCGCCCGGCGGGCATAAGCAGGTTTCTCAAAGCATCACCGCCAAGCCGTTACCAAAGCTTTAACGGGTGATCCGCAAAATTTAACCCAAGCTGATGAAGATCCTTGTCGTCGAAGATGACCGCGAGACCGCGTCCTATCTCGCGAAGGGGCTCTCTGAGAGCGGCTATACGGTGGACCGCACCGCAGATGGGCGCGACGGATTATATCTTGCCAGTTCAGCTGGTTACGATGCGATTGTCCTCGATCTCATGCTGCCCGGCATGGACGGGCTGGCGATGCTTGGGGCCTTGCGCGCTGCGGAGATCCGCACCCCCGCCCTGATTTTGAGTGCACTCGGCCGGGTCGACGACCGGGTCAAGGGATTGCGCGCCGGCGGCGACGACTACCTCGTCAAACCCTTTGCCTTCAGCGAATTGCTGGCCCGTCTCGAAGCCTTGTTGCGCCGAGGGGGGACGGCGCCGCATGCGTCCCGGCTGCGTGTCGGCGATCTTGAACTTGACCTATTGACGCGCACGGTCATGCGCTGCGGCAAGCCGATCGAGCTGCTGCCGCGCGAGTTTCGGCTCCTCGAATATTTGATGCGCCATGCGGGCCATGTGGTCACGCGGACGATGCTCCTGGAACAGGTTTGGGACTACCACTTCGACCCGCAGACCAATGTTATCGACGTGCATGTCAGCCGGTTGCGGCAAAAGATCGACAAGAGCTTCGATCGTCCGCTCTTACACACGGTGCGCGGCGCCGGTTATTGTCTGCGCCCGCCCGAATGAGCCGTGATGGCCGCCGCAAAACCGGCGCAGCCGCACCTGCCGCGCCGGATCGGGCGGCTGGTCCGCACCCACGCCTTTCGCCTCGCTGCACTCTACTTTCTGATTTTCGCGGCCTCGGTGCTGGGAGTCCTGCTGTTTGTCTATTGGATGAGCGCCGATTTTGTCGAGCGCCAGACCGAGGCGACGCTCGATGCCGAGGTGGCCGGCCTGTCCGAACAATATGCTCAGCGCGGCCTCTCCGGCCTCGTGCAATTGGTGGCGGCGCGCAGCGCCGGCAACCGCGGCGACGCAATGCTCTATTTGGTGACCGATCCGTCCGGACGGCCGCTCGCCGGCAACGTCGCGGGCTGGCCGGCCGACGCACCCCTTCGCACGGGATGGCTCTCCTTCACGATCGCCGGGCGAGAGAGCGGCCGGCGCCAGATCCATCCCGCCCGCGGCGCTTTATTCATCATCCCCGGCGGCTACCGCCTGCTAGTCGGCCGCGACATCAGCGACGCTGACGCGTTCCGCGATCGCATCAGGCTGACCTTGCTGTGGTCGGGGCTGGTCGCGCTCGTTCTCGGCCTGTTGGGAGGCGCGATGATGAGCGGCAAATTGTTGCGCCGGGTCGAACTGGTCAATCGCACGAGCGAGCGCGTGATGGCCGGCAATCTGGCGGATCGCGTGCCGCTCGAAGGAACGGGCGACGAATTCGACCAGCTTGCCGCCAATCTGAACCGCATGCTCGACACGATCGAGCGGCTGATGGCGGCGATGCGCGAGGTCACCGACGATGTCGCCCACGACCTCAGGACCCCGCTGTCGCGGCTGCGCGCGCGCCTTGAACTGGCCCTCTTCGGCCCACCCGATGCGGCACTGCACCAGGAGGCAATCCGCGCCGCGATCGACGAGGCTGACCGCCTGCTTGGAATCTTCAACGCGCTCCTCAGCATCGCTGATGCCGAATCGGGCGCGCGCCGCGGACAGATCGGGTCCGTCGACCTCTGCGAGGTCGCCGCGGCGGCGGCGGAGTTCTACGAACCGGTGGCCGAGGAAAGAGGGTTTATCCTGTCGCTGATGACCGAAGAGGGCGCCGTAATCCGCGGAGACCGTCATCTCTTGGACCAGGCCCTCGCCAACCTGCTCGACAATGCGCTCAAATATGCCGGAGGCGGCGTGATCGCGATCCGCGCCTGGCGTGAACAGAGCCGAGCCTACCTCGAAGTCGCCGATTGCGGCCCCGGTATCCCCGAGGCCGATCGGGAGAGCGTCTTTGACCGTTTTGTGCGACTTGAACCGAGCCGCAGCACCCCGGGAAACGGTCTGGGCTTAAGCCTTGTCAAAGCCGTGACGCGGCGCCACCAGGGTGCGGTCGCGCTGGCCGACAATGATCCCGGCTTGCGGGTACGGCTTGATTTCCCTGTTCTTCTCTGATTACTCCGCGACCTCGTCGCTCTTCGCGCTCTTGCGTTCGCGATGCTCGAAACGGCGGGCGGTCTCCACCATCATGTCCCGAAAACCCTGGGTGTCGAGCCCGGCGCTCTTCAGCACCGGTTCCATCATCTCGTCCGCGAGCAGATCGTCGAGGCTCGGCTCATAGCGGCAGCAACCGTCCATGATCCCCTCCTTGTCTATCTCATTATAAGCAGCATGACCGAAAAGCATGTCCGCATTATGTCGAAGCCCCGGAAATTTCGCGGCGTTTTAACTATTGCCGTCGTATCGTTGCCTTAGCAGTAGAGGACCGATACCTGCCGCGCTGCAAATCGCCGCGCCGCCCGACCGGGGTGGAGGCGCCGGTTGGCAGACCGCCGAGATACCTACATATTGCTAGATCAGTCGGCGCCGGCTGCGCCGGTTGGCCCGGCTCCGGCATCGAGGATAAGGTGATTTCCATACTCGTCACGCGAATGGTCGACGCTGCTCGTCGACACGCTGCTCCCCTTGCACTGATCCTGGCGGCGCTTGCGATCGGGAGCGCCTATTTCGCCGCTACCCATCTGCGCATAGATACCGACGTCGCGCGCATGCTGCCGGCAGATCTGCCATGGAAGCAGAATGAGCTCGCCCTCGATCGGGCGTTCCCGCAGAATGCCGACCCGCTTGCCATTGTCGTCGACGGCCAGACCCCGGAATTGGCGGATCGGGCCGCGTCCCTGCTGGCCGACCGGCTGCGCCGCGAACCGCAGCTGTTCAAATATGTGCGCCGCCCGGACGGCGGCGATTTTTTCAACCAAAACGGGCTTTTGTTTCTGCCGCTGCACGAGGTCCAGCAGACCGCTGAGCGCCTGATCTCGGCCCAGCCGCTGATCGGCGGGTTGGCGCACGACCCAAGCCTGCGCGGCCTGTTCGGCGTCATGGGCACGTTTCTGCAGGGGGCACAAAAGGCCGGCGTGCCGATCGACCGGATCAATCCTTCGCTGACCGCGATCGACCATACGGTGCGCCAGGTGCTGCAAGGCCAGCCGGCGCACCTGTCGTGGCAGCAATTGTTCACCGCCGCTCCGCAGACGGGGCGCGACCTGCGGCGGTTCGTGCTGACCCAACCGGTGCTCGACTATTCGGCGCTGCAGCCGGGCGGGCGCGCCACCGCCGAGGTCCGGCGCCTGACCCACGCGCTGGCGCTCGATCCGGCGCACGGCGTCAACGTCCGCCTGACCGGCTCGGTCGCGCTCAATGACGAGCAATTCGTGACCTTGCGCGACGGCGCCGTGGTCTCGATCCTGCTGTCGATCGCGGCGGTCTGCGCGATCCTGTTCCTGGCGCTGCGCTCGGTGAAGCTCGTCCTGGCAATCCTCGCTACGGTCGCCGCCGGGCTCGTCTTGACCGCCGGTTTCGCCGCCGTCGCGATCGGCTCCGTGAACCTGATCTCTGTCGCCTTCGCGGTGCTGTTTGTCGGCCTGGCCACCGACTTCGCCATCCAGTTCGCCGTCCGCTATCGCGATCAGCGCTACCACCGAGGCGATTTCGCCGCCGCCCTCAAGGGCACGGCGGCCTCGCTCCACGGCGCTCTGCTGCTCGCCGCGGCGGCGACCGCGATCGGTTTTCTCGCGTTTCTGCCGACCGATTATGTCGGCATCTCCGAGCTCGGCCTGATCGCCGGGGTCGGTATGATCATCGGCATCGCGCTGACCTTCTCGCTGCTGCCGGCGCTCCTGGCACTGCTGCGTCCGCGCGGCGAGCCCGAACCGATCGGCTTCGTCCGGGCCGCCCCGCTCGACCGCCTGCTGCTGCGCCGGCGGCGTTGGGTGATCGGCGCCGCCGCCCTGTTGGCGGCCGGTGGTCTCGCCTTGCTGCCGATGCTGCGCTTCGATTTCGACCCGCTCGATCTGCAGAACCAGAATACCGAGGCGATGCGCACCCTGCGCAGCATGATGCAGGATCCGACCACCAGCCCTTACGCGGCCGAGGCGCTGGCGCCCTCCCCCGAAGCGGCCCAGGCGCTCGCCGAGCGCTTTGCCAAATTGCCCGAGGCCGGGACGGTCATTACCCTGACCAGCTTCATTCCGGATGACCAGAAGGCAAAATTGGCGCAGATCTCGGATCTGGCGTTTCTGCTGGGACCGAGTCTCTCGCCGCTTTCGGTTCTGCCGCCGCCGCATCCTGCCGACGAGCTGAAGGCAATTGCCGAATGCCGGGCGGCGCTTGAACCCTTCGCCGCCAAAGAGGGGCCGACGAGCCCCGCCGCCCGTCTCGCCCAGGCTCTCGGCGCGGTGGAACAGCGCGGCGCCGCGCTGTTGCCGGAACTGCGGCAGGCGCTGATCGCCGGTCTGCCGCATCAGCTCGACCAATTGCGCGCGCTGATCGCGGCAAAGCCGGTCACCCTCGCCACTCTTCCGCCGGAGCTGAAACGATCCTGGATGGCGCCGGACGGCCGCACCCGGGTCGAGGTCTTTCCGCGCGGCAACCCCAGAGACCGCACGGTATTGCGCAATTTTGTCGCGGCTCTGCGCCAGGTCGCGCCGAACGTCACCGGAACCCCGGTCACGATCCAGGAAAGCGGCCGCACCATCACCGGCGCTTTTGCCGAAGCCGGCGCAATCGCCGTCGTCGCGATCATCGCGCTGCTGGCGGTCGTGCTGCGCCGGGCGCGCGATGTTGCCCTGGTCCTCGCACCGCTGTTGCTCGCCGGGATCCTGACGCTGGCTGCGACGGTGGTGCTGGGGATGCCGCTCAATTATGCGAACATCATCGCCCTGCCGCTGCTGCTCGGGATCGGCGTCGCCTTCGACATCTATTTCGTCATGAACTGGAGGGCCGGGCAGAGCGAGCACTTGCAATCGAGCACCGCGCGCGCCGTGATCTTCAGCGCTCTGACCACGGCCGCCGCCTTCGGCAGCCTGGCGCTGTCGCCGCAGCCCGGCACGGCGGCGATGGGCAAATTATTGGCGATCTCGCTCTTTGCGACGCTGTTCTGCACGATGGTGATCCTGCCGGCGCTGCTGGGTCCCGCGTCCGCCGGCCGGCGAGCGCCGGAACGCGCGGTCGAGGAGACCGTCATCGCGCCTCCGCGCGAGAGGGCGCGGCAGGATCGCGAAGCCGTCGGCGGATCGGACTGACCGGCGGAATGCGCTGCGCTTTTCCGCCCTACCAAAAAACCGTAGGGCGGAAAAGCGCAGCGCAGCGGAGCGCATTCCGCCGCTTTCCTCACCTGCTCAGACGAGGTCGCGGTAGCGGGTGAAGGCGATGCCGAGTTCGGCGATGCGCTCCTTGACGCGCGCACTCAGCAGCGCTGCCAATTCCTCGCGGCGGCGATAGTCGCCCTCTCCGCGCCCGCCTGCCTCGGCTGCGGGATGGAAGTAGATCTCGCTGACGCCGTCCGGCAGATGGGGCATCAGCCGCAACAGCCGTTCCTCGATCATGCCGCCGCTCCAGGCAATCCCGAAGAGGTGATCGTTGGTGGAGAGGCCGGCGCGCGCGAGCCGCCGACGCAGCACCTCGACCCAGGGTCGATAGAGCGGCGGCGGATAATGCTCGTCCGGAAAGGCGCGGCGCAAGGCGCCGACCGGTTCGTCCGGCACGCGCACCGCCTGCATCCCATATGCGCCGCCGATCTCGACGATCAGCCGGGCGATCACGGGATGCAGGTGCATGTGCTTGTGCGCGTTCACATGATCGAGCACGAGGCCGGTCGCGCGAAAGGCCTCGAACTGGGCGCGAATCTCGCGGGCGAGCTGACGGCGGGCAGTGGGGCTCAGAAACGCCCGGATCGCCGCGCGGCCAAGATTGCGATCGAACGCGCCGTCGCCGCGCACGAGACCCTTTGCCGCTTCCGACAGGAGCGGCCGCCCGTCGACGAGAACAAGATGCAGACCGACCGAGAGGCTCTGGAGCCGCCGCGCCCGGGCCACGGCATCGGCCGCAGCGGGCGCCCCGACCATCAGGCTCGCCGTCGACAGGATGCCGCAGCGGTGGGCCCGTTCGACGGCTTCGTTGACGGTGGGGTCGAGGCCGAAATCATCCGCACAGACGATCAGGCGCTTCAGCTGGCGATCTCCCGCCGGCGCAGGAATTGAAAGAATTCGACCCCCTCGCGCAAGCGCCGGCGCAGCATCTGCGGGCTTCTCAGCATCTCGGCGAGCAGCGCCGCAATCTTGCCGCGACGGAAATAAAAGCGCTTGTAGAAGCTCTCAAGCGATTGAAAAATCTCGGTATGCGACAGATGCGGGTAGGACAGCGGCGCGATCTGCACGCCGCGCTCGTCGACCAGCTCGGCATGAGTGGCGTCGAGCCATCCTTCTGCGACCGCCTGGCGATGGAGCGCGGTGCCGGGATAGGGTGCGGCGAGCGACACCTGGATCGTATGCGGGTTGATCTCGGCGGCGAAGCGGATGGTTTCCTCGATCGTCTCCTTGGTTTCGCCAGGGAGGCCGAGAATAAAGGTGCCGTGGATCATGATGCCGAGTTCGTGGCAGTCGCGGGTAAAACGACGCGCGATGTCGATGCGCATTCCTTTCTTGATATTGTTCAGGATCTGCTGATTGCCCGATTCGTAGCCGACGAGGAGAAGACGCAGCCCGTTGTCGCGCATTACCGCGAGCGTATTGCGCGGCACGTTGGCCTTGGCGTTGCATGACCAGGTGACGCCGAGCTTGCCGAGTTCGCGCGCAATTGCCTCGGCGCGCGGGCGATCGTCGGTAAACGTGTCGTCGTCAAAGAAGAACTCTTTGACCTGCGGGAAGTAGCTCTTTGCCAGGCGGATCTCCTCGATGACGTGGTCGACGCTGCGCACCCGGTAGCGGTGCCCGCCGACCGTTTGCGGCCACAGGCAGAAGGTGCATTTCGAGCGGCATCCGCGCCCGGTATAGAGCGACAGGTAAGGGTGCTTCAGATAGCCGATGAAATAATCCTCGACCCGCAGATCGCGCTTGTAGACCTCAGTGACGAACGGCAGTTCGTCCATGTTTTCGAGCACCGGCCGCGGCGGATTGTGCACGAGGGCGCCGTTGCGGTTGCGGAAGCTGAGGCCCGCTATGCCGTCGAGTGGCCGGCCTTCCGCGACCTCGCGAATGGTGAAATCGAACTCCTCGCGGGCGACGAAGTCGATGGCCGGCAATGCAATAAGGCTATCCTGCGGCTCGACCGCGACCTTGGCGCCGACAAACCCAAGCATGAGCCGCGGATTGGCCTCCTTCAGCGCCTCGGCGACCTTGACGTCCGAGGCAAAGGAGGGGGTCGAGGTGTGCAACACCGCCAATTCGTAATCCCCGGCGAGCGGCAGGATATCGGCGAGGCGGAGCCGCGCCGGCGGTGCGTCGACAAGGCGGCTCCCCGGAACCAGAGCCGCCGGCTGCGCCAGCCAGGTCGGGTACCAGAACGAGCGGATCTCGCGCCGGGCCTGATAGCGCGAGCCCGCGCCGCCGTCGAAACCGTCGAAGGAGGGCGGATGCAGGAACAGGGTCTTCATCATCGAACCGTGTCTCCGTCGACTTTGAGGCAGCCGCTCGCCTCGACGCGAAACGCCTGGTCCCGCCAAACGACGCCGCGCCCGAGAAAGCTGGCGAGGAAAACGGCGAAGGACAGGAGATCACGCACGGGAAGAAGCCAGAGCTTTGCCGTTCCAAGGCCGAGGGCGCCGGCCGCAAGCCGCGCCGAAGCCCAGCGCAATAGGCAGGAGATTGCGAGAAACGCGCAGGAGGTCAAGCCAAATCGATCGGCCGCCGCGGCGAGGAGCGCAAGCGGCACCGGATACATCAGGATCGATCCGGCATAGCCGGCGGGGGCAATGAGGCGCATCGTCCGCGCCCAGCGCAATTCGTGACGCCACAAATCGAGAAAACGGGGCTCGGATACGCGCGTCTCGACAAGATAGGGCGACAGCACGATCTCAAGCCCGAGTTTGCGCACGGCCTCGCCGATTCGGTAGTCGTCGGCCAGCTCGTTGCGCAGCCGGGCGAACCCGCCGCAGCGTTCGAGCACCGGCCGGCGAATCGCGATCGTCGCGCCAAAGCAGCCGCCGCCGGCGCCGAGCGCCTCGGCAAGCAGCGCCGCCGGCAGAAACCCGAAATTGACGTGGAGCGCTCCGAGTTGCGACCACAACCCGCCCTCCGGCACACCCCGGTAGAGGCAGGTCACGAGCCCCACGCGCGAGTCGGCAAGCGGCGCCACTACCGCGGCCAGATAGCCGCGCCCGACCCGGATGTCGCTGTCGGCGATGACCAGGACGTCATGCCTGGCGGCGGGCAGCATATTTATCAGGTTCGAGACTTTGGCGTTGCTCCCGTGCCCCCGCGGCTCGATCACCAGCGCGATGTCGCGCTCGGGCAGGTCGCCGATCACGGCGCCGGCAACGGGCACGGCCCCGTCCTCCCGCGCGGCAACGCCGAGCACCAGTTGCTGGCAGGGATAATCCTGTTCGGCAGCCGAGCGCAGGTTCTCGTAGAGACCGGGCTCGGCGCCGTAGAGCGGCTTGAGAATGCTCACCGGGGGGGTGTATCGCGCCCGCGCCCGGCCGCGCCGGGCGAAACGCAGGGACGCCGCCAGGGCGGCGGCGAGACAGCCCCAGGCCGGGACGAGGACGATCGCAAACCCGAGTGTCAGGCGCATGGCGAGCGCTTCGCCCCGTCGTCGCGGAAAGGATCAAAAGATGAATTACTGTTGATTTCCGACATCAGATTGTCAACCATAGGTCGGCCGGTGTGCCGGCAGCCGCGCCGGCGCGGACCACCACGGCTTTCGGTAGCGATCGTGAAAGATTGGAGCGCTCGGCGCTGCGGCCGCAACCTGTGTCTGATCGGGGTGCTTCTGTGCGCCCTCGCCGGCTGCGCGGCGCGCCCGTCCGGCGCCCCCGCCGCCGCTGCCGTAGGAGACAGAGACGATCCGCTCGAACCGATCAATCGAAAAGTCTTCGTGGTCAACGAATTCCTCGATCGCTTTCTGTTCCGGCCGATCACAGAGGTTTACGTCAAAGTCGTTCCGCAACCGGCGCGCGGCTCGATCCACGACGCCCTTGCCAATGCGAAGCAGCCCATCACCATGCTCAACGAGGTGCTGCAAAGAGACCCGCAACGCCTTGGCATTTCGCTCGAGCGCTTCGCGGTCAACACCACGATCGGCATGGCGGGCCTCGTCGATGTCGCGAGCCGCTGGGGCATTCCCCGGGCAACCGCCGATTTCGGCGAGACCCTCTATAGCTGGGGCATTTCCTCGGGGCCCTATCTGGTCCTGCCGGTACTCGGGCCGTCAAACCCCCGCGACGCGGTCGGCATGGCCGTCGATTCCTATGTCGATCCCCTGACCTTTCTGGCTAACGCCAAGGGATTGCAGGAAGTCGAGGTGCCGCGCCTGGTGACCGACGGTGTCGACCAGCGCGCCGACGTCCTTACCGTGCTCGACGATCTGCGCAAGAACTCGATCGATTTCTATGCCGAGCTGAGGAGCCTGTCGCAGCAACAGCGCGCCGCGCAGCTCAACCGGGGCGAACCGTCGACGCCGAAAAACTTCTATGATGTCTCCGACAGCTCCGCCCCCTTGCCTCCTCATCCCGTCCGCAAGGCGGCGGCGCGCTGATCGAGCATCCGCACGAGCCCCTCGGCGCCCTGCTTGTCGAGCACAGCAGTGAATTCCGCCCGGCGGGTGGCCAACTCGCTGATCGTGCCGTTCAGATAAACGTCGATAACCTGCCAGCTACTCCTGGCCGTCTGCCGCATCAGATAATCGAGCGAAACCGGCTGGCCGTCCGCCGGAATGAGGTGCGTGCGCACGAGCGCTCCGTTGGCGGTCGCGACCGGGCTCGGATCGACCGTGAAGCGCTCGCCCGAATAACCGTCGAAGCGGTTCGCATAGGTCGCGATCGTATAGCGCGCGAAGGCGGCTTCGAGGCGCCGTTGCTGAGCGGGGTTGAGGCGCGCCCAGTCCGGGCCAATCGCGATCCGGGTCATCAGGGCAAGATCGAAGGCGCGCGCGACCGCCGGCTGCAACTGCGCATAGCGCTGGTCGAACGGGATGCGCCTACCCTCTTTCATGATCCCAAGCAATGCGTCGTAGAAGCCCGCTATCGTTGCGGCAGGACCTGTTGTCGCAGCCTTGCCGTTGCCGGCCGAAGTGGTGAGAGAGGCGAGCGCAAGAACCCCGGTGATCAACACCCGGCGCGTGACGGACGCCGCGCGCTTCCCGCAGGGGACAGCGTACCGATCGCGGCGGGAGCGCAAGCGGCACCACGGCCGCGGGTGCAGGCCAAGCCCGCCGCTTCGCCAATAGATCGAATGCACTCGCTTCCCCCTTGCACGAATGCGCGTGCAGCGCGGAATGAATTGTGGCACGGATACGTTGCCTCAGGGATGATCCCTACTGTCGCAGACCGGAGCGCTCCGGAGGCGGAAAGAGACGGCGAGGCGAGATGATACGCGTGGTGTTGGCCCAACCCCGAGGCTTCTGCGCCGGGGTCGAACGAGCGATCGAGATTGTCGAACGCGCGCTCGACAAATACGGCCCGCCGATCTATGTGCGCCACGAGATCGTGCACAATCGCCATGTGGTCGAGCGGCTGCGCGCCAAGGGGGCGGTATTTGTCGACGAGATCGATGAGGTGCCGCCCGGCAGCGTCACGATCTTCAGCGCCCACGGAGTGGCTCGGGTGATCGAGGAGCGCGCCGCCGAACGCGGCCTCCCGGTCATCGACGCGACCTGCCCGCTGGTCTCGAAGGTGCATATCGAGGGCCAGCGCTACGCCCGGCAGGACCGCGAGATCATTCTGATCGGCCATGCTGGCCATCCCGAGATCGAAGGGACGATGGGCCGCGTCGATTGCCGCGTGCATCTGATATCGACCCCGGAAGAGGTGGCCCGGCTCGAAGTTGCCGACCCGGACAAGCTCGCCTTCATCACCCAGACGACCCTTAGCGTTGACGATACGCGCGCCGTGATCGAGGCGTTGAAAGTCCGCTTCCCGACGATCGTCGGCCCCGATACGAAGGACATCTGCTATGCGACGCAGAACCGGCAGCGCGCCGCGCGCCAATTGGCCGGCGTCGTCGACGTCGTGCTCGTCGTCGGCGCGCCCAACAGCTCGAACTCGAACCGCTTGCGGGAGATTGCCGCCGAGACCGGAGTGCCGAGCTATCTGATCGAGGATGCCCGCGCGCTCGACCCGCGCTGGATCGACGGGGTTTCCGCCGTCGGCATCACCGCCGGCGCCTCGGCCCCGGCCGAATTGGTCGAGGAATTGATCGCCCGGTTGCGCGAAATCGCCGACATCGAACTGAACATGCTGCCCGGCGTCACCGAAAACGTGCGCTTCCGCATGCCCCCGCAACTCGCCGACAGGGCTGGCGAAACTCTCGAATCCCCTGCCGTGGAGACTTGATCGTGGCCATTCCGCTGCGCCAGACCGTCCGGGTTGGAGCCTATGTTCTCGGCAACCATCTGCGCGGCGTGCGGCGCTATCCGCTGGTTCTGATGCTGGAGCCGCTGTTCCGCTGCAATCTCGCCTGCGCCGGCTGCGGCAAGATCGACTACCCCGATTCAATCCTCAATCAGAGACTGAGCATCGAGGAATGCCTCGGCGCCGTCGACGAGTGCGGCGCTCCCTGCGTCGTCCTCGCCGGCGGCGAGCCGCTCCTGCATCACGACATCCACAAGATCGCCGAGGGCATCGTCGCGCGCAGGAAGTTCGTCTATCTGTGCACCAACGCGCTGTTGCTCGAAAAGAAGCTCGACCTGTTCAAGCCCAGCCCTTATTTCGCCTGGACCGTCCATTTGGACGGCGATCGCAACGACCACGACCGATCGGTGTGCCAGGCCGGGGTCTACGACCGCGCCGTGGCTGCACTCAAAGCGGCCAAGGCCCGCGGGTTCCGCGTCAACATCAATTGCACATTGTTCGACACCGCCGAACCGGAGCGGATCGCCCGTTTCTTCGACAGGATGGCCGAGATCGGGATCGACGGGATCACCGTCTCGCCTGGCTATGCCTATGAGCGCGCGCCGGATCAGCAGCATTTTCTGAACCGCCGGCGGACCAAGGAATTGTTCCGCGCCATCTTCCGCCACCGCGGCCGCCGCTGGCCGTTCAACCAGTCGAGCCTGTTCCTCGATTTCCTCGCCGGCAATCAGAATTATCGCTGCACGCCCTGGGGCAACCCGACGCGCAACCCGTTCGGCTGGCAGCGGCCCTGCTACCTGCTGGGCGAGGGTTATGCCAAAACCTTCAAGGAGCTGATGGAGGACACCGACTGGGACGCCTACGGCACCGGCAATTACGAGAAATGTGCGGACTGCATGGTACACAGCGGCTATGAGGCGACGGCCGTGATGGATGCGGTCAAGCATCCCTTAAAGGCGGCGGCAGTGGCCTTGCGCGGGGCCCGCACAAAGGGCGAGATGGCGCCGGAGATCCCGCTCGACCGGCAACGGCCGGCCGAATACGTATTCTCCCGCCAGGTCGAGGCGGCAGTGGCCCGCCTAGGGACCGGCGACAAGTCCGTGAAGAGCGCGGGCCGGCTCGGCTAAGGCGGCGAGCGCCCGCCGCGTCTCGCGGGCGAGCGCGATCAGCGGCGAGATCTGCTGCGGCCGCCGCAAGACCGAAGCGAACACGTTGGCAAGCCGCGGCCGCCCCTCCTCCGAGAGCGGGATCAGGGCGGCGGGCGGAAGCTCGCGATAAACCGCATCGGCGATTGCGCGCACGACGACAAAAGGGATGCCGGCCCGCGTCGCGATGCGGGCGACGACATCGCTTTCGAGATCGACGGCAAGAGCGCCCGTCTCCTGCCAAGCCC
This sequence comes from Allostellaceae bacterium, assembly GCA_035252905.1. Taxonomy (GTDB): domain Bacteria; phylum Pseudomonadota; class Alphaproteobacteria; order ATCC43930; family CGMCC-115725; genus AP-15. The sequence goes on from DATFCQ010000366.1 coordinate 25,644, forward strand.
GGCGCTTCTCGGCCTCGCCGGGGAGGATCGTCTGCGCCCCCAAGACCGCTCCCTCGGCAGCGCCGAGTTCGCGCGCCAATTCGCCGATGCGGCGGCAAAAGCCCTCCTCGCCGCGCCAGCGGCGGTCGAAGGCGATCACCTCTGCCGAAACCACGACATCGCCCGGCCGCAGGTGCGGCGCTAGGGCGCCGGCAATGCCAAAGCTGACGAGGCAATTGGCCCGCTCGACGGCGAGCGCGACAAGACTCGCCGTGCGCTCCCGGTCGCCTGCCCCGACCACCACGGAAAAACCGGCGGCACGGGCGATTTTCGCCTCGGCCGCGAGGCCGGAGGTGCAGAGCACCGTCGTCGGCCATTTCTGCATGGCTCCAAGTCCCCTGTCCTTTGGCACAGGCCGGCGGGCGCCGCAGCCGCGATTCCAGCGCAGCGCAGCCAGCTCCCCTGGTCAGCGAGATCCCTAGCCGGGTCTGCTTTGTTTGGCTACAGGAAAAAGTTCTGCCGTCTCTTCGGCGCGGATTATTCGGCGGCGATCTGCGGCGGGTGGAACACTGAACTTCCGGCCGCCTGTACCGGCGCGGCGCGGCACCGCAAGCGGAAGAGCGGTGGATTTTCCGGCTGGATTGTGACAAGCGCCTTTGGCCGCACCCGGTCCGGCTCGGCCGTCTCGATATGGAAGGACCGCGCCAGCACGGCCAGTATCAGCACCAGCTCGGTCAGGGCAAAGGGCGCGCCGATGCAGGTGCGGGGACCGGCGCCGAACGGCATGTAGGAAAACTTCTCGGGCGGCGGCGCGCCGGGAGCAAAGCGCGACGGATCGAAGGTCTCCGGATCACGCCACAAGCGCCGATGGCGGTGCAATGTCCAAGGCGCGACCAAGACCAGTGCGCCCGCCGGCACCGCCACCCCGCCGGCGACATCCGCGGCGGCGGCCTCGCGCACGATGACAAAGGCCGGCGGGTAAAGACGCAAGGACTCGTCGACGACCGCGCGCGTATGGACGAGATAGGGCACCGCCGCGGCTGCGCCCTCCGGTCCCAGATCGAGCCGACCGGCTTCGGCGGCGATCCGCTCCTGCACGCCCGGGTTGCACGATAGCAGATAGAGAGACCAGAACAGCGCGGCGGCAGTCGTCTCGTGCCCGGCGACCACGATCGTCGCGACCTGGTCGCACAGGCGCTCGCTTGCCTTGCCTTCGGAACCGTCGGTTTCACACAACAGGTCAAAAAGATCGCGGTGCTCTGCCGCCCCGCTCCTGCGGCGCTCGGCGATGATGTCGGCGACGAGCGCCGTCCAGCGCCGGCGAAAGCGCCGGCGGGCGAGGTCGCGCGGGCTCGGCACCGCGAGAGGCAGCACATAATCGGAGAGGCTCGGGCGCCCGAGATGCCGGGCATAATGCAGGATCAGCTCGCGCATCGGCGCCGCGTAGTGCGCCATTTCGAGCGAGAACACGGCCGAGCCGATGATGTCGAGAGCGAGCCGTTGCAGCACCGGGACGAGGTCGATCGGCCGCCCGTTCCGCGTCGTCAATTCAGCGACCAACGAGTCTGCCGCGGCGGCAACATGACGCGCCAGGATGCCCACGGCACGCGGCGCAAAGGCCGGCGCCGCCATGCGCCGCTGCCGGCGCCATTCCGCGCCCGCGCTGAGAAACAGGCCGCCCCCGAAAATCGGCTGCAGGACCCGAACCGTCGGTGCGGGACGCCGGTAATTGCCGGCGTTCTCGATCAAAACGTGGCGGATCGCCTCCGGGCGGTTGAAGATGATCTGGCGATGACCGAGGAGCCGGTGAATCACCACCTCCTCCTCAAAGGCCTCGCGCGGAAAGGCGGCAAGCGCGTTGCCGCCGAGGGCCGCGCCCAGCGCTCGCCACGTAGCCCGAACTGTCACGGCCGGCGCGGTCGCTCCTTTCGTGTCTTCCACGGCGACAGAACTCCAGCGCCCTACTTCCAATCGCTTATGACCTGCAGATTCCAACAATTCGGTTAAGGGATCGGTTCCGCTTCCCTTGGGATTTGCCGAGCCGCATCCCGAGAAGCTGCTTGAGTACTCTTCAGAATATGGAAAACGCCATCTGGTATATTTTAACAAGGAGCTTCGCAGCACTTATGGAGGCTGCATGTTATTCCGGCCCCCTTTAACAGCCGCTCGTCTTGGCGGAATGCGCTGTGTTCTTCCGCCCTACACCGTCCTGGTAGGGCGGAAGAGCACAGCGCATTCCGCCGCTTTCGTCGCTCAAACGGGCTTTCAGAACCCGAACGGGACCTGCCGCGAGTTTCCGGTCTTGAGGCGGCGATAGCGCGCCAGCGCCCAGAGCGGGAAGAAGGCGCGATAGCCGTGATAGCGCAGGTAGAAGACGCGCGGGAAGCCAACCGCGGTGTACCAGGGCTCGTCCCAATTGCCGTCGCGATCCTGGGTTTTGATCAGGTAATGAATGCCGCGGGCGACCGCCGGGTTGTCCACTTCGCCGGCCGCCATCAATCCGAGCAGAGCCCAGGCCGTCTGCGACGGCGTGCTGTATCGCGCCGTGCCGTGCGGCGCCTCGGGCCAATAGGATTCCTCGTCCTCGCCCCAGCCGCCATCGGCGCGCTGCCGCTCGATCAGCCAGGTGACCGCGGCGCGGATTTCCGGCGACTGCGGATCGCGGCCGACGGCATTGAGCGCGCACAGGACCGACCACGTGCCGTAGATGTAATTTGTGCCCCAGCGGCCGAACCAGCTGCCGTCCGCTTCCTGGTTGCGGCGTAGATAGGCGATCGCCGCCGCCATAGTCGGGTGATCAGGACCGTAGCCGAGCTGCGCGAGAAAACACACGCAGCGGGCGCTGACGTCGGCCGTCGGCGGATCAAGCAAGGCGCCGTGATCAGCGAACGGGATGTGGTTCAGATAGGAATGGGTGTTGTCGGCGTCGAAGGAGCCCCAGCCGCCGTTGCGGCTCTGCATGCCGACGACCCATTCGGCCGCCCGGTCGATCGCGCGGCGATAGCGCGCCGAGTCGAAGCGATCAAGCGCCAAGCCCACCGCGGCGGTGTCGTCGAGGTCGGGATAATACGGGTTCTGGTACTGGAACGCCCAGCCACCCGGCCGCAGCCCGGGGCGGGTCGCCGCCCAGTCGCCGACCACGTCGAGAACCTGCCGGCCTTCGAGCCAGTCGAGCGCCCGGCGGATCGTCGGATCGAGACGTTCGTCCGCGGTCTCCATCAGCGCATGCGCGGCAAGAGCGGTGTCCCATACCGGCGACAGGCAGGGCTGGCAATAGCTGCGTTCGACGTTGCGCACCAGCAGTTTGGAGACGGAGGAGAGGGCCGCGCGGTAGTCCGGGTGGTCGGGCGCGTAACCGAGAGCGTCGAACATCATCACTGCATTGGTCATCGCCGGAAAGATGCCGCCGAGCCCGTCCTCGCCGTTCAAGCGCTCGGTGACGAACGCAACCGCCTTGTCGATCGCGCGGCGCCGGGCATCGGCCGGGAAAAACGGTTCAGCCAGCCGCAAGGCGCGGTCGAGCATGCCGAAGGCGACCGCCAGCGGCGAGGCGGTCGCCGGGGTGATCCAATCGCGCACCGTCTCGGGCGGCTCGACAAACAATTCGCGGACCGTGACGCGGTTCGGGTTTCTCGCCTGCGGCCGCAAGGTCATCAAGACCAACAGCGGCACCAGCACCGTGCGCGACCAGTACGACACTTTTGTGATGTGAAACGGCCCCCATTGCGGCAACAGCATGATTTCGACCGGCATGACCGGCACGGCCCGCCACGGGACCTCGCCGAACAGCGCCAGAGCGATGCGGGTGAAGACATTGCTGCGGCGGGCGCCGCCCTGTTCGAGGATGGCCGCGCGGGCGCGCGCCATATGCGGCAGGTCCGGCGAATCGCCCGCCGCTTTCAATGCGAAATAGGCCTTGACCGACGTGCTGAGATCCATGCGGCCGCCGTAGAACAGCGGCCAGCCCCCGTCCTCGCCTTGACCGGCGCGGATATAGGCCGCGAGTCGGGCGTCCAATTCCGGTTCGATCCGCCCGAGATAGTGCTGCAATATGATGAATTCGGACGGGATCGTGGCATCGGCTTCCAATTCGAACACCCAATGCCCGTCGGGGTGCTGCAACGCCACCAATGATTCGCCGGCGCGGGCTATGGCCTCGCTCAATCCCGGCAACAGGGCGCGGGGGCTGGGGCGCCGCCCTTCCTTTGCGATGCTTTCATTATTCATGGGAGGACACACTGTTCTCGTTGTTCCTCGACGGTGATCGCGGCGGGAGAGCGGCCAGGGAACGCCGCCACCCTCAAAGTCCCGCCGTGCCGGCGATCGCGCGCAAATTGCGCTGCGGCAAAACCGGAGCGAATAGCGCCTTCGATCGTACCAGGCAAGCCGGTATCGACATAATCACCGGCAAGTAGAAGGTTCTTCCAACGCGTCGTCGCCGGTGGGCGCCGCCGCAGTTGTTCGGGACTGGCAAGAAAAGTGGCGCGCCGCTCCTTCACGATGCGTGCCGGCGGAACCGGCTGCCGTGCAAGCCCATAGGCAAAAGCGACGTCGTGCCAAAACAGCGCGCGCAATTCCTCGGCCGGCCGGTCGACGAACCGATCGGCGGCGCTGACCGTCACCGACAGAACCTCGCGCTTCCGGAAGATCCATTCCGCGGCGCCGCCGATCACCCCGATGAAGGGCGGCATGCCCGGCCGCGGCACGGCGCGGAAGTGGGCGTTGACGATCGGCGCGAAGGCGTCGGGGACGACAAGGTCGGGGACGAGGCGCGCGGCGACGCTCGCCGGCACGGCGAGGACGACCTGGTCGCCGGCGCCGAGCGGGATCGCATCGCCGTCGAAAGCGAGTTCGCGGACGCGATCTGCGGCAAAGCCGAGGCGCCGCACTCTTGCCCCGAAGCGGATTTCGGCGCGGCAGGCGCGCAGACGGGCGAGGGCCGGATCGACGAGGCTCTCGGACAACCCCTCACGCGGCAGGAGCGGCCGACAGGCGGCCCCGCCCCGCCCGAGCGTCTCGACGAGAATGCGCCAGAACAGCCGGGCCGAGGCCTCTTCGACCCCGGTATTCAGCGCCGCAACGGCGAGCGGTGCCCACAGCCGCCGAAATACCGTCCCGTGCCGATCGAGCGCCTGCGCCACGCTCGCCTCGGGTCCGGCGCCGCGCAATCCGAGGACCGCGAGATAATCGCGGGCCCGCGTCTGCGGGATGCGCCGCGCCGGGCTGAAGATCCACCACGGCACGCGGGTGCGGTTCGGGCGCAAGGTCCAGCGCCGGCCGCTCTCCATGTCGACAAAGGCAAACTCCGCCGCGGGCGGGCCCGTCACTGTGGCGCGCGCGCCGATCTCACCGACGTAAAGGAGCGCGGCGCGATTGCCGGCGAGCAGCAGGTGGTTGCCGTTGTCGATGCGGCAGCCGAGTTCGCTGTCGAAATAGGAGCGGCAGCGCCCGCCGGCCTGGGGACCGGCCTCGTAAAGCGCCACAGCAGCGCCTTCGGCGGCAAGCCGGACCGCAGCGGAGAGCCCGGCGAGCCCGGCGCCGACAATGTGCACGCGTCCGTTCATAACACCCCGTAGCGCAGCACCAGCCAGAGCTTTGCCGCCTTCGACAGGCGCACACGCTGTTCCGGGTGCCGCCAGTCGGCGCGCAACAGCGCCCTGAGCGTGGCGTGGTAGAAGGCGGCCATCAGCGCCGCCGGCCGCATCGCGCGGCGCGAGCACAATGCCATCGCGCGCGCGGCCTCTCGGAAGTGCTGCTCGGCCGCGGCGGCGAGATCGCGGCACGCCGCCGGCAAGGCCGGGTGGCGCAACACCGCCGCCGGGTCGGAGCCGCTTATGCCGTGCCGCTCCAGCAGCTCGCGCGGCAGATAGAGCCGATGGCGGCGCGCATCTTCGTCGAGATCGCGCAGGATGTTGGTCAATTGCAAAGCCCGCCCGAGCGCGTCCGCCACCGCATGCGCGTCCCTGCCGGGATCGCCGAAGACATGGACCGAGAGGTGGCCGACCGCGCAGGCGACCCGCGCGCAATAGAGGTCGAGCGTCTTCAGATCGGGGGCGCGGATGTCCTCGCGCGCGTCCATTTCCATGCCGTCGATGACGGCGTCGAAATCCTCCCGACGCAGAGCGTAGCGCAGCACCGGCGCCTGCAGGGCCCGGGCGACGAGATGGCGCGGGGCGCCGGCATAGAGCGCCGCGATCTCTTCGCGCCAGGCGGCAAGCGCGGCGAGCTTTTCGGCGACCGGGCGCTCGTCGTCGGCGATGTCGTCGATCTCGCGGCAGAACGCGTAGACCGCATACATCCCTTCCCGCCGCTCGCGCGGCAACAGGCGCATCGCCCAATAAAACGAGGTTCCGGCCGCCGCGACGCGGCGCCGGATCGCCCGGCGCAATTCCGCCTCGTCGCCCCGGTCGGCGACGGCACCGCAAGCTCTAGGGCTCATCGCAGGCGGCCTCTGCGGATGCCTGTCCAGAAGGCGGCGGCAAAATCGGCTTTGCGCAGGGCGACCCGCCCCGCGACCGGATCGCCCCGGCGCAGGCGCCGCGCCAGCCGCGCCGCCAAGGCGACGATGACTGCCGATTCGCAGCGCAGCCCGGGCGCCGCAACCAGGGACGGTAGGCCGCGCGCGGTGTCGATCAGCGCCTCGGTACGGTCGAGCAGCCGGTCGATGACCCGGCGCAAACCGGGGCTCGCGGCCGCGGCGGCGAGCCCCGCGACGTCGATCCCCTCGTCTTCAAGGAAATCCGTCGGCAGATAGACCCGATCGAGCCGGCGGTAATCGGCGACGCAATCCTGCAGGTGATTGAGCACCTGCAAGGCCGCGCACAGCGCATCCGCCGCCGGCCAGGCGGCGCGGCTCTCGCCATGCAGGTCAAGCAGCTGGCGCCCGACCGGGGCGGCCGAATAGCGGCAATACCCCATCAGATCGTCCCAGTCGCGATAGCGCAATTTGACTGCGTCGAGCCGGAAGGCGCGCAACACGTCGTGGCAGTGCTCGGCGGTAGTCCCGGTCCGGGCAAGGCTCTGCCGCATCGCCGCGGCGGCCGGCGAATCGCTTCCCGGCGCGCCGTCGAGGATTGCCGCCATGCGGTCAAGACGGCGGACCTTGTCATCGGGCGAGAGGCCGGGATTGTCGGCGATGTCATCGGCATTGCGGGCGAAATGGTAAAAGGCGTGCACATGCGGCCGCAGATCGCGGCGGATCAGCCAGGAGCCGACCGGGAAATTCTCGCCGCCCCGCCCCTTCCCCGACGGCGTTTCGATCCCGTTCTCTCCCTCTCCGCCCCTGGGGGCGAAGAGGGTCGGGGTGAGGTAGGGGATTCCAGAGCGTCGGCCGGCACCCACCTCACCCTCCCCATCGCTGATGCGATGGGTCTCCCCCCGCGAGCGGGCGGAGAGGGCATTACGGTGAGGGGCTGCGGTGCGCAGGCGGCGGCCGATCACTTCAGATACCCGCTGGCCTTGAACCAGGCGACGGCGTCGGCGATGGCCTCGCGCGCCGGCCTGGCGCGATAATCGAGTTCGCGCGCCGCCTTTGCCGATGCGAAATACATCGTCTTGCGCGACATGCGCACGCCGTCGCGGGTGACAAAGGGCTCGCGGCCGGTCGCCCGCGCCGCCAGCTCGGCTCCGAACGCGACGGGCAGGGCGACCGCGTAGGGGATTTTGAGGCGGGGCGGAGGCCGGCCGACACAGCGGGCGACCTCGGCGAGGATCTCGGCCAGGGCCATGTTCTCGCCGCCGAGGATGTAGCGCTCGCCGACGCGGCCCCGTTCCGCCGCGGCGAGATGACCGGCGGCGACGTCGTCGACGTGCACGATGTTGAGCCCGGTATCGACAAAGCCCGGCACGTGGCCGCGCGCCGCTTCGAGGATCAGCCGCCCGGTCGGCGTCGGCTTGACGTCGCCGGGCCCCACCGGCGTCGACGGGTTGACGATGACCGCCGGCAGTCCGCGCTCTGCGACGAGCCCGCGCACGACCGCTTCGGCCTGGAATTTCGACCGTTTGTAGGGGCCGATCATGTCCTCTTCCCGGCTCGGCGTCTCTTCGTCGGCGACGCCGTCGGGGACGAAGCCGAGCGTGGCGACGCTGCTCGTGTGCACGACGCGCTCGACCCCGGCGGCGAGGGCCGCCTGCATCAGATCGCGCGTGCCCGCGACATTGGCGCGGAACATCGGTTCGGGATCGGGCACCCACAGCCGGTAATCGGCGGCGACGTGGAACAGATAGCGGCAGCCGGCGACGGCGCGGGTCAGCGAGGCGGCGTCGGCGAGATCGCCTTCGGCGACCCTGACCGGCAGGCCGGCGAGGTTGCGGCGGTCGCCGCGCGGCCGCGCCAACACCCGGACCTGATGGCCGGCGCGCAACAAGGCCCGCGCCACCGCCGATCCGACGAACCCGGTGGCTCCGGTCACGAGGCACTCGCCCGGGATTGGAGACATGGCCGACCACGTGCTGGAAATCCGTTCCCGTTCCGAGCCTCCTAGCCCGAAATCCGCTCAATGTCTCGCGAAATCCGAGCTAAGCTCGACCGCCTATGCAGCGTCCGGTTTTACCGGAACAGGTCGGGCGGGTGTCGCCCGCCGCTCCTAACGCAGCGAATCGAGTTTTTGTTGCACGACTCGGCGCTCGCTGCTCCCGGCCGGCAGTTCGGAGACGAGCGCCGTCCAGTATTTCGCCGCCGCGAAGCGGTCGCCGCGCTGGGCGGCCGCCACGCCGAGATACCACAACGCATCCGGCTCCTTGGCGTCGAGCGCATTGATGCGCATCGCGACGTCGACGAGTTCGGGGCTGGGCCGGCCGCCGCCCGGATCGGCGGCGAGCGCATCGAGATAGGACTTCAACAGATCGAGGTTGCCGGGAACGTGCTGGTTGGCGCGCTTCAGGGCGTCGACAGCGTCGGCGTTGCGGCCAAGCACGCGGTAGGAGCGGGCGAGCATCAGCCAGCCCGCGACGTCGTCGGGCTGGCGTTCGAGCCGCGCCGCCAGTTTGGCGACCATCGCGGCGGGACCGCCCGGCATCGCACCCGCCGGCGCCGG
>DATFCQ010000367.1:0-2317 GCA_035252905.1 Allostellaceae bacterium
CCGGCGCCGGCGCCGGCGGGTCGGGCAAGGCCTCTTCGGCGAGGAGCGCAGGGCCGCGGCCGGGGCGGCTCGAATGCCGGCCGCTCCAGATCTCGGTCGTCCAGTCCGCGGGCCGGCCGTCCGCGTCGAGCGCGGCCTTGACGGTGACGACCATCGCCGGGCTGACCGGTTCGAAGCCGAACTCCTCCTCGCGCCGCCAGCGCACCCGCACCGGAACTCCCGGCCGGCGGACGGCGATGATCGCAGCGTCGGCCGCCGCGTCGTCGGCGCCGTTATGGCCGTAGCATCCCGGCCCCTGGACATGGCTGACCGAAATCTTCGCAGGATCGAGCTTCAACGCCCGCGCCAATGCGTCGCGCAACGGATAGACGCCCTGCGAATGGGTCCACACCTTGAGCCGCCCGTCTTCGAAGAGGGCGAGCGCGCAGGACGGCGCGATCGCGGCATGGGCGATGTGCATGCGGGTAAAGCTGGCCTCGTAATGGTTCTGCGCGGCAGTCGGAAGGGGGGCGCCGAGGACGCGGTCGATCGAGGGCTGCTGCAACAACCAGCGCGCCTCCTCCTGAAACGGGTTGAGCCGGTCGACGCCATCCCAGAGGACATGGTTCGGGGCGGCCGCGGCGACCGCCTCGACGACGGTTTCGTCGGCCCCGACGACCGCGAGGAAATTGCCGTTGCGCAGGATCTCGATCGGCGCTCCCTTGGCGGCGCGGGCGATCGCCGCCTCGTCGGCCGATTTGAGCGTCGCGCCGCGGCGCGGCTGGCGCACGACCCGGGCGTGAACCATGCCGTCCCGCACGATGTCGTGGACAAAGGCCGGGGCGCCGAACAGTTTGGCGGCGAGGTCGGTGCGCGGCAGGTTCTGCCCGAGGATGCGATAGGTGCCGGCCGGCTTGACCGGCGCCGTGCCGGTCGCGGGGCGGGCGAGATCGATTGCCGCGGCGAGCGACCAGTAATCCTCGCCGCTCGGCGCGCCACGAAGCAGGATCGTCCCGTCCGCGACCGTCAGATCGGCGCGGGAGCAGCCGAGGCGCGCCGCGGTGCGGCCGAGGAACAACTCGCGCACTTCGGCGCAGGCGAGGCGCAGGGCGGCGCCGCCATACTGGATCGACTGGCTGCCCGAGGTGTAGCCCTCGTTCGGGGTCGCCTCGGTGTCGCCCGATTGCAACAGGATGCGCTCGGGCGCGAGGTCCAACTCCTCGGCCGCGATCTGCCGCATCGCGGTCAGGATGCCCTGGCCGATCTCGACCTTGCCGGTCGCGACCGTGACCCGACCGGGTGCGGAGAAACGCACCCACTGGTCGAGGCGCGGATTGTCGAGGAGGGCCGGCGGCAGGGTCATCGCGCATCTCCTTCACGCATCCTCCGGGCGGCGCGCGCGACCGCGCGCAGGATGCGCGGATGGCTGCCGCAGCGGCAGATATTGCCGTCGAGCGCCGCCGTAATCTCGGCGCGCGACGGCGCCGGGTTGCGGTCGAGGAGCGCCTTGGCCGAGATCAATATGCCGGGCAGGCAATAGCCGCATTGGCCAGCCTGCTCGTCGAGAAAAGCCTGTTGCAACGGGTGCGGCCGCTCCGGGGTGCCGAGCCCCTCGACCGTGACGATGTCTCGGCCGGCCACCGCCGCGAGGCTCTTGCCGCAGGATTTCTCCGGATGGCCGTCGACCAGGACCATGCACGAGCCGCATTGCTCGATGCCGCAGCCGAATTTGGTGCCGGCGAGGCCGAGATGGTTGCGCAAGACGTCGAGCAATGGCGTGTCGCCGTCCGCGGTCACGGTGACGTGGTTTCCGTTTACGATTAGAGAGATCGGCTGCATCGCTGTCTCATCGTCGGGGAGGCGCACTATATCAGCCGGCTTGGCTCACGGAACGCCTTGTGTGTCGCCTCTTGCCTGCCCGTTCCATGATGCCCGCCACGCCAAAGCTGCGCTCGGCTTGCAGATCCACAAGACCGATGCCAATGACGCCCTTGGCTTGGCTCAGATCGTGCGTTCGGGCTGGCATCGGGAGGTCGCCGTCAAAAGCATGGACGCACACACGCTGAAGAGGCTGCTGGCGGCTCAGTCGCAGCCGCTCAAACCGAACTGAAAAACATTTTAAACCCTGTCCAATTTGAGAGATACAGTTTTCGGGACCGGGCAGTGGAACATTTTACCGCAAAGGACGCAAAGATTTGAACTGTCGGTTGTCCGATGTGCCATCGTGTCCTTCGCGCGCCCTTGGCGTTCCTCCTGAGCCTGTCGAAGGGGCGGTAAAGCGTTTTTTTGCAACCTCGATCCTGAACAGAAAACGACGGTTTTCAAACTGGACGGGATT
>DATFCQ010000368.1:0-17677 GCA_035252905.1 Allostellaceae bacterium
ACACCGCCAAGGAAAAGCCGATGGAAGGCGAGGTCATCGCCGTCGGGCCGGGGGCGCGGGGCGAGGACGGCAAGCTTCAGCCGCTCGACGTCAAGGCCGGCGACCGGGTGCTGTTCGGCAAATGGTCGGGCACCGAGATCAAGCTCGACGGCGAAGAGCTGATCATCATGAAGGAAAGCGACATCATGGGCGTGCTCGACGCGGGCGCCGCCGCCCGCAAGGTCGCCTGAGGAGAGACGCGACATGGCTGCCAAGGAAGTCAAATTTCACGGCGACGCGCGCGAGCGGATGCTGCGCGGGGTCGACATTCTCGCCAATGCGGTCAAGGTGACGTTGGGGCCGAAGGGCCGCAACGTCGTGCTCGACAAGTCGTTCGGGGCGCCGCGCATCACCAAGGACGGCGTCACCGTCGCCAAGGAGATCGAGCTGTCCGACAAGTTCGAGAACATGGGCGCGCAGATGGTGCGCGAAGTGGCCTCAAAGACCAGCGACCAGGCCGGCGACGGCACGACGACGGCGACCGTGCTGGCCCAGGCGATCGTGCGCGAAGGCGCCAAGGCCGTGGCCGCCGGGCTCAACCCGATGGATCTGAAGCGCGGCGTCGATCTCGCGGTCGAAGCGGCCGTCGAGGACATCAAGAAGCGCTCGAAAAAGATCTCGACCAACGAGGAGATCGCCCAGGTCGGCACGATCTCGGCCAATGGCGAGCGCGAGATCGGCGAGATGATCGCCCAGGCGATGCAGAAGGTCGGCAATGAGGGCGTCATCACCGTCGAGGAGGCGAAGAGCCTCGCGACCGAGCTCGACGTGGTCGAGGGCATGCAGTTCGACCGCGGCTATCTGTCGCCCTATTTCGTCACCAACGCCGAGAAGATGATCGCGGAGTTGGAAAATCCGTACATCCTCCTGCACGAAAAGAAATTGTCCGGCCTGCAGGCGATGCTGCCGGTGCTGGAGGCGGTGGTGCAGTCGGGGCGGCCGCTGCTGATCGTCGCCGAGGACGTCGAAGGCGAGGCGCTGGCGACGCTCGTCGTCAACAAACTGCGCGGCGGGCTCAAGGTCGCGGCGGTCAAGGCGCCGGGCTTCGGCGACCGGCGCAAGGCGATGCTCGAAGACATCGCGATCCTGACCGGCGGCCAGGTGATCAGCGAGGACCTCGGCATCAAGCTTGAAAACGTCACTCTCGACATGCTCGGGCAGGCGAAGCGCGTGCGCGTCGAGAAGGAGAACACGACGATCATCGACGGCGCCGGCAAGAAGGACGACATCCAGGGCCGGTGCACGCAGATCCGCCAGCAGATCGAGGAGACGACCAGCGACTACGACCGCGAGAAGTTGCAGGAGCGGCTGGCGAAACTGGCCGGCGGCGTTGCGGTGATCCGGGTCGGCGGGGCCACCGAGATCGAGGTCAAGGAGCGGAAGGACCGGGTTGAGGACGCGATGCACGCGACCCGCGCCGCGGTCGAGGAAGGGGTCGTCGCCGGCGGCGGCGCGGCTCTGCTCTATGCGACGCGCGCGCTCGACCAGGTGACGTCGGCCAACAACGACCAGAAGGTCGGCGTCGACATCGTCCGCCGCGCCCTGCAGATGCCGGCCCGGCAGATTGCCGAGAATTCCGGCACCGACGGCTCGATCGCGGTCGGCAAACTGCTCGACAGCAGCGACACCAATTTCGGTTACGACGCGCAGAAGGGCGAGTTTACCGACATGATCCGGGCCGGCATCATCGACCCGACCAAGGTCGTGCGGCACGCCCTGCAGGATGCGGCGTCGGTCGCGGGTCTCCTGATCACGACCGAGGCAATGGTGGCCGAGAAGCCCGAGCCGAAGCCGGCCGCGCCGGCGATGCCCCCCGGCGGCGGCATGGACTTCTAAATCGGCGCCGCACGTCAAAACCCTCACCCGCCTCGCTCCGCTCGGACCCTCTCCCGCATTGCGGGAGAGGGGGGATCAGCCCGCAGGGCTGGTGGGTGAGGGTTTTCAGCCGAAGAGAACCGGGCCGCCCGCAAAACGGGCGGCCTCTTTCTGGACCAAAGGTTGCGCGCTGCGCCAATCGGATCGATCCTTGGCCTGCATGCGTTGTGTCTCGGGCAAGGAAGAGGTCCGATGGGCGAAGTCGTTCCGTTCCCGTCACGCGGCCGCGCTTCTGCGCCGCTTCCGCCGCAGGTCGTCTTCGCGGACCGCGGCTGGCGCATTCTCGCCGTGCCGAGCGCCGGGCGGTTTGTCGCCGTCTCCGACTATTGCCGGCGCGGGATCGAGATCGGCCGCTTCGATCCGCAGATGAGACTTCGCGGCGACGGCGCGATTGCGGTCCTGTTGCGCTGCGCCGGCGACGAGCCGTTGTCGCGCTGTGCGGTCGCCTGGCTCAATTCGCGAGAGGGGCCGCGCACCGCCGTTCTCGGCGCCTCGGTCGTGGCCGCCGGCGGGCGCTTTCGCTTCTGGCGCGATGCAATCGTCGAGATGGCGGCGATCGGCGGCGAGAAGCTCGTGCGCCTCGTCGACGGCAGCGTCGCGATTGCGCGCGAACCCGCGCCGGTGCCCTTGCTCGATCCGTTCGCGCCCTTTGCCCGGCACCGCCGCCGTCCGGCCTTCGACCGCCTGCCGGCGGAGATGCGCGCCGCGGTTCTGCACTGGACCGACCCGCTCGGCCAGTTCGGCGACCTGCTCGCTCCCGTCCGTTCCGGCTAGCCGGCCGTGCGCCGGCTGCAACCCAGCCCTGCCGCCGGCTCGCGGCCGCCCGGCGCCGAGCGCCGCTCCTTGCCAGCAGGCGGCCCTCAACCCATACTGATGGCAATGCGACGCAGCCCGATAGATCCCGCCTTTGATGCGGCCCCGGAAGTGCCGGTGCGGCCGTGCGACTATCCCGGCTGTTGCGCCGGCGGCGACTTTCCGGCGCCGCGCTCGCGCGGCGAGCCTGACCGCTATCACTGGTTCTGCCTCGAACATGTACGCGCCTACAACGCCGCCTGGAACTATTATGCCGGCATGAGCGAGGGCGAGATCGAGGCGGAAATCCGCCGCGACACGGTGTGGCAGCGGCCGAGCTGGCGCTTCGGGCTCAACCCCTATGCTGGGCGCGTTCGCGACCCTTTCGGCTTTGTCGCCGGCGCCGCCGGCCCCGAGGCGCACAGCAGGGGCCGCCGGCAGACCCGGCCATCCGGCCCCTTGTCGGCGCGCGAGCAGGCGCTCGCCGTCTTCGATCTGGAGCCGCCGATCACCCCGGGGCGTCTCAAGGCGCGCTACAAGGCGCTGGTCAAGGAACACCATCCCGATACTCACGGCGGCGACAAGGCGGCCGAGGAGAAACTCAAAATCATCAACCAAGCCTATGCCACCCTGAAGGCCAGCCTTCTTACGTGAGAAACCGCGCATCGGCGCATCATCATCCCCTCCCCACTGACAGGAATTGCAACAAGGATGCCCTCCGCTGAACCAGCGTCCGCCGGCGCGTTCGTGCTCGACCGCCCCGACATCACGGTCTCGGTACGCCAGACCTTCGGGATCGACAGCGATCTGCAAGTCCCGGCGTTCAGCCAACCGAGCGAACACACGCCCGACTTCGACGATGCCTACCGCTTTGACCGAGACACCACGCTCGCCATCCTCGCCGGCTTTGCCTTCAACCGCCGGGTGATGATCCAGGGCTATCACGGCACCGGCAAATCGACCCATGTCGAGCAGGTCGCGGCAAGGCTCAACTGGCCCTGCGTGCGCGTCAACCTCGACAGCCACATCAGCCGCATCGATCTGATCGGCAAGGACGCGATCGTGCTGCGCGACAACAAGCAGGTCACCGAGTTTCGCGAGGGGATCCTGCCCTGGGCGCTGCAGCACCCGGTCGCGCTGTGCTTTGACGAATACGACGCCGGCCGCCCGGACGTCATGTTCGTGATCCAGCGGGTGCTCGAGGTCGAGGGCAAGATGACGCTCCTCGACCAGAACCGGGTGATCCGGCCGCACCCCTTTTTCCGCCTGTTCTCGACCGCCAACACGGTCGGGCTCGGCGACACCACCGGGCTCTATCACGGCACGCAGCAGATCAACCAGGGTCAGATGGACCGCTGGAACATCGTCGCCACCCTGAACTATCTGCCGCACGACGCCGAGGTCGATATTGTCCTCGCCAAGGTGCCGAGCTACGCCACCGACGAAGGGCGGCGCACGATCAGCGCGATGGTGGCGCTCGCCGATCTGACCCGGGCCGGGTTCATCAACGGCGACATCTCGACCGTGATGTCGCCGCGCACGGTGATGACCTGGGCCGAGAATGCGCGCATCTTCGGCGACCTCGCCTTCGGCTTCCGTCTCACCTTTCTCAACAAATGCGACGAGATGGAGCGAGCGACGGTGGCCGAATATTATCAGCGCTGCTTCGGCACCGAACTGCCGGAGACCGGGATCAACGCGACCCTGATGTAACCGAGCGGGCGGGCATCTATGACTCAGGCGCTGACGCCGACCGAAAGCTTCAAGCGGGCGACCACCGCGACGGTGCGGGCGATCGCCGAGCGCGACGACCTCACTGTCGGCTTCGGGCCGGAGCCCTCGGGTCTCGCCGGCAAGCGGGTGCGGTTGCCCAATCCGCCGCGCGACCTGCCGGCCGAGGAGGCGGCGCAGATCCGCGGCGCAGCCGACAGCATGGCGCTCAAACTGCGCTATCACGACGCCCAATTGCACGGACGACTCGCGCCCGGCGGCAGGCTTGCGCGCCAGGTCTTCGAGGCGGTCGAGCAGGCCCGGGTCGAGGCGCTGGGAACGCGCCGCATGACCGGCGTCGCCGCCAATATCGGCGCAATGCTCGACGAGCAGTATCGCCGCCAGGGCTTTGAGCGCATCACCGAGCGCACCGAGGGGACGATGGCCGAGGCGGTGCGGCTCCTGACCCGCGAGGCCTTGACCCGGGAGCGGCCGCCGCCTTCGGCGCGGCGCGTCGTCGAATTGTGGCGGCCGTGGCTCGAGGCGCGGATCGGCAAGGATTTCGCCGAACTCGACCGCGCGATCGGCGATCAGGACGCCTATGCCCGCGCCGCCCGCAAATTGTTGCACGACCTCGAAATCGATCTCGGCGAGGTCGACGAAGCCGACCCCGACCAGAGCGAACAGGGCGAAGAGGGCGAAGGCGACAACCAGAGCGAGGGCGAAGGCGAGGCCGCCGGCGCCCAGCCCTCGTCCGAAAGCGCACCCGCTGACAGCGCCGCCGCCGACGCTCAGGACAGCGCCGAGGAAGGCGACGGCGAGATGATGCCGGGGTCGAGCGACGACGATCCCGGCCGCCCCGGCCGGCCCGGCGTGCAGCCGCGGGTCAAGAGCGACGACGCCTCGCTCTACCGCGCCTTCAACACCCAGTCGGACGAGATCGTCGAGGCCGAGAAACTGTGCGACCCGGACGAACTGTCGCGGCTGCGGCATCTCCTCGACCAGCAGCTCTCGCATCTGCAGAGCGTCATCGCCCGGCT
Source organism: Allostellaceae bacterium (assembly GCA_035252905.1). GTDB lineage: Bacteria > Pseudomonadota > Alphaproteobacteria > ATCC43930 > CGMCC-115725 > AP-15. Next base: position 5,457 of record DATFCQ010000368.1, read on the forward strand.
TGCCAATCGATTGCAGAGAAAACTGCTCGCCCGGCAGACGCGGGCCTGGGAATTCGATCTCGACGAGGGCCTCCTCGACGCCGCCCGCCTCGCTCGCGTCGTCGCCAACCCGGTCCTGCCCCTGGCCTACAAGCGCGAGCGCGAGACCGAGTTCCGCGACACCGTCGTAACCTTATTGATCGACAATTCCGGCTCGATGCGCGGGCGCCCGATCACGGTCGCGGCGATGAGCGCCGACATCCTCGCCCGCACCTTGGAGCGCTGCGGCGTCAAGGTCGAGATCCTGGGCTTCACGACCCGCGCCTGGAAGGGCGGCCAGTCGCGCGAGCGCTGGATCGCCGCCGGCAAGCCGCCCAACCCGGGCCGGCTCAACGACCTGCGCCACATCGTCTACAAGCCGGCCGACGCGCCTTGGCGGCGCGCCCGCAAGAGCCTCGGATTGATGCTGCGCGAGGGCATCCTGAAAGAGAACATCGACGGCGAGGCGCTCTTATGGGCGCACAACCGATTGCGCGAGCGCAGCGAGGAGCGGCGCATCCTGATGGTGATCTCGGACGGCGCGCCGGTCGATGATTCGACGTTGTCGGTCAACCCCGGCAATTACCTCGAACGCCACCTGCGCGACGTGATCCACGACATCGAACGCCTCCAAGAGGTCGAACTCACGGCGATCGGCATCGGCCATGACGTGACCCGCTATTACCGCCGCGCCGTGACCATCGTCGACGCCGAGCAATTGGGCGGCGTCATGCTCGAAAAGCTCGCCGAACTGTTCGAGGAAGAGCAGGGCGCCAACACCCGCGTCAGGAGCCGCAACCGCCGCGCCGCGTGAGAGTTCGAATCCTCGATGCAACCGAAACATCGGCGGAATACGCTATGCTATTCCGCCCTACCCCGGCGCTCAACGGGAGGCTGTAGGGCGGAAAAGCGCAGCGCATTCCGCCGTTTTCCGTGTCTGAAGCGAAGCGATACAGGAAATCGATAATCGGTTTTTCCCCCAATCGAAAGGCGACCCGCTCGCCTATCCGTCGCGCTCCCCGTTGTTCATAAAACGCCTGCCCTGCTTGTTGCCCGCCAGTACGCAAACGCCGAGAACAGGCGCGCCCCGGCGCGCTGCTTCGGCCCGCGCGAATGCCAGAGCTTCAGAGCCGAGCCCGCATCCCTGCGCGTGTCGCAGCAAATAGAGAGTAGTCAGTTGACTATCGGTGCCGGGAATGAATGACGCACCGGCCGTTATCCGCTCATCCGCGAGGCCTTGGAGAAGGCGCTCGCCAATACCGAAAAGACTCGCTGATACGAGGCTCGAAAATACCGCAGGCGGAAGGGGGCAATGCTGCCGCGGCGCCTGAACCCCGCCTGCCCCGTCGGGCTTGGTGTGGCGCGTTTATGACCCCTCGACCGGAAAGCGGACCACGACGCGCAGCCCCGGGCGGTTGTCGAGCAATGCGACGGCGCCTTGATGAAGGCCGGCGACGGCGCTCGCCAGGCTGAGCCCGAGACCGTTGCCCGGCTCCGTTCGAGCCGGTAGAAGCGCTGCATGACGCGCGCCCGCTCCTCCTGCGGGATGCCCGGCCCGTCATCTGCCACCTCGGCGACCGCCTGCCCGTCCCGACAGGCGAGGCGCACAATCACCATCGTTTCCGGCGGGGTGTGGGAGAGCGCGTTCTCGACGAGATTGGCAAAGAGCTGCGCCAAGAGATCGCGATCGCCCTTGATCTCGATCCGGTCTGCAACTCCCGGCGCAGGCTTCGCCCGCCCTCTTCCGCGGCCGGCTCGTAGGCTTCGGCGATCGTGCGCATGATCTCGCTGAGATCGACGCGCCGAAACGCCGCGCGCCGGGCGCCGGCCTCGATCTGGGCGATGCGCAGCAGCGCCGAGAAGATTTCGAGCAGTCCGTCCGCCTCCGCCATCGCGCGCTCGACAACGCCCTTGTAATCCTCGGCCGTCAACTCGCGGCCCCGTGCCTCTTCCAGGCCTTGCTGCAGCCGGGACAGGGGCGTGCGCAGATCGTGCGCAATGTCGTTCGAGACCTGGCGCAAATTGTCCATCAGCCCCGAGATGCGGTCGAGCATCGCGTTGAGGGTGGCCGAAAGCCGGTCGAAATCGTCGCCCGAGCCGGTCCGCTCGATGCGCCGCGACAGGTCTCCGGCGATGATCGCGTCGGCGGTGCGCGTGATCGCGTCGACGCGGCGCAGAAAGCCGGCGCTCAACAGAAGCCCGCCGCCGAGGCCGAGCAGCAGCACCATGCCAAAGCCGGAGGCCAGCGTGCCAAGGAGCATGCGCTTCGCCTCGCCGATCTGGTCGAGATCCCTGCCGACGCTGAGCCGCAGCCCGCCGGCGAGCCGGGTCACCAGGGCGCGGACCCGCTCGCGATCCTTATGTTCGTGCTCTCCGCCTTTATCCTTGTCTTTATCGTCGTCCTCGTCGGCGTCGCTCTCGACCCAGCCCGGACCGAGACGATCAAAGGCCGGAGGCAGATCGCCGCCGAGACGCCGTCCCGCCGGATCCACGACGAGATAGGCGAAATTCCGCGCGACCCGTCCGCGGCCCTGCATTGTCGCGACGAGGCGGTCAAGGCCGCCGGTACGGAACGCCTCCTGTAAGAGGGCGGTTTCGGCTTCGATGCGGCTCTCAACCTGCCGGTCGAGCGCCGCGCTCGTCTGCCAGAACACGACAGTGTCCAAAACCAAAACGGATGCCCCGAACAACAGGAGGTAGAGCGCCGCAAGCCGGAAGCTCGCCGTGCGCAGGAGCCTAGTCAGGAACACGAACCCGGTAACCCGAACCCCGCACGGTTTCTATGAGTTCCCGATCGAATCCTTTGTCAATTTTGGCGCGGAGTCGGCTCATATTGGTGTCGACGATATTGGATTTCGGGTCGAAGTGGAACTCCCAGACGTTCTCCAGCAGCATGGTCCGGGTCACCACGCGCCCCGCATTGCGCATCAGATATTCGAGGGTGCGAAACTCGCGCGGCTGGAGGTCGATGTCGCGGCCGCCGCGGCGGACCTTGCGGCCGATCAGGTCCATTTCGAGATCCGCCGCCCTCAGAACCGTCTCTATGCGCGCCAGCGGCGGCCGGCGCGCCAATGCATTGAGGCGCGCCAGCAGTTCGGCAAAGGCGAACGGCTTGACCAGATAATCGTCGCCCCCGGCTTCGAGACCCTCGACCCGGTCCCCGACGCTGGTCATCGTGGTCAGAAACAGGATCGGCGTCCTGACCCCGGCGGCCCGTACGGTCTTGACCACGGCGAGTCCGTCCAGCCCCGGCAGCATGCGGTCGACGATCATCACGTCATAGCTCTCGCCGGCGGCGAGAAACAGCCCGTCGCGCCCGTTTGCCGCCAGATCGACGACATGCCCATGCTCTGCAAGCCCGCGCTTCAGATAGGCGCCGGTTTCGCAATCGTCTTCAATGACAAGGATTTTCATGGTCCGCGAAAAGGATACCGGCAGAAGCGGCGGAATACGCTGCGCTATTCCGCCCTACGAGGACGGTGTAGGGCGGAAAAACCGAGCGCATTCCGCCGCCTTTCCGATATCAGTCCTTCTCGTGCTCGCTCTTCTCCTCGTCGGCCGCGACGACCTTGGCGACCTGACCGTTTTGCGGATTGACCAGAACCTTCTGCTCCTGGTTGTCCTTGACCACCTCGACCTCGATAAACGGGGTGCCGTTCTGCTGCTCGACATCGGCGCCGATCGCCTTGCCGCCGGTATGCTGCTCTGCGGCGACAATCGCTTGCGTCAATGTGACCTTGGCGTTGGCCATGATCGCGGCGTCGTTCGCCTCGGCATGGGCGCCGGCCGCGCCGCACAGGGAAGCGGCGCAGGCGCCCGCGATGGCCAGGGTGACAAATCCAGTCCTCGTCACTGACGGATCTCCTTCTACTGTCCGACGAGGCTTGTGCGTCGGACAGACCGGAGCATGCCGCCGCGCCGATGACGGCGCTTCGCTCGAATTCATGCATTTTTGTAATGTCGGCAAATTCGTCCTGTTCGGACCGCCGATGTTTTCGCCAAGGGGCGCCGGCCGGCGCCGTTGCTCGCAAGTTGCGCGCCGGGCCGAAACGGCGCATCCTCGGGGGAGAGACCGGTCAGGGGGAGCGCCGGCGGCCATGGCGCGCAGAGAGACCCGACGGCCCGCGGCGCGCCCATTGGCGGCAGCGGCCGCCACCCATATCGATCGTCTCCGGCGGCAGGCGGCGGCCGAAGCGCAGGCCGGTCGGCCGCGGCGCGCCCTCGCGGCGTGCCGGGCGCTTCTGACATTGCAGCCCGATCGCCCCGACATACCGGCTTTCGCGGGGACCCTCGCATTGCATGCGGGCGATGCCGAGGAGGCGGTCGCGCTCTATCGCCGCGCGCTCGCGCTGCGGCCGGATTTTGTCGAAGTGCATTACAATCTCGGCAATGCGCTCGGCGCGCTGGAGCGACCCGCCGAGGCCGTTGCGGCCTATGGCAAAGCCTTGGCGCTGCGCCCCGATTTCATGCCGGCGCAGCACCATCTCGGCAATGCATTGCGCGCCCTCGGTCGGCTCGCCGAAGCGGTCGAGGCCTATCGCCGCGCGCTCGCGCTGCAGCAGACGGCGGCGGGCGAGCGCGATCTCGGCATCGCACTGCACGAACTGGGCCGACTCGACGAGGCGATTGCCGCCTTTCGCCGCTGTCTGGCATTGCCGGACCATCGCGCCGACGTCTTGAGCAATCTTGCCAATGCGCTGATGGAGCGCGGCGATCGGCAGGGCACGATCGCGGCGTGCGAGCGCATTCTCGCGCTCGAACCGGGGAATATCGAGGCCTGGGCGCTGAAGGCCCTCGCCTTGAACGAACAGGGCGACGCCGGCGCGCGCGTCCTGCTCGATTTCGACCGTTTTGTCCAGATTATCGATTTTACGGCCCCGCCGCCCGGTTATCCGAGCCTTGACGCCTTCAACGCCGCCCTCGCCGCTCACATCGAGGCGCATCCGACGCTTAAAGTGCCGTCCAAGGAACACCCGACCTACCACAACGACGCGCTCGAACTGACGGGCCCGCTGCTCGGCGACGCGAAGGCGCCGATGCGGGCGTTCGAGACGATGATCCGCGGTGCGATCGCGCGCTATCTCGACAGCGTGCCGCGTCAGCCGCCGCATCCCTTCCTGCAGCACTTCCCCAAGAAATGGACGCTGGCGTCCTGGGCGACGCGGCTCAACGGGCAAGGCAATCTCGATCCGCATATCCATTTCACCGGATATCTCGGCGGCGTGTACTACCCGCTGCTGCCCGGGATTGTCGCGCGGCTCGACCAGGGCGGAGCCGGCTGGTTCGAACTCGGCCGCCCGCCGGAGCGGTTCCATTGCGCGGCCGCACCGCTGTTGCGCCGGATCCAGCCCAAAGAGGGGCGCCTATTGCTGTTCCCCGGTTATTTCTTCCACAGTACGGTCCCGTTCATCGCGAATGAGCGGCGCATCTCAGTCGCCTTCGACCTGATGCCGCGGGACTGAACGCGGACCGCAAGAGGGAGCAGCGGCGATCAGGCGCCATCGGGAGCGAGCGCGCCGGCATCGAACCCGTAGAGCCAGTGCAGCGCCCTGGGGACGCGGTCGGCGGCTTTCGCCCATGCGGCGGCGATGCTGGTGGTGCTGATCTGGAAGCCGCCGGCCAGCGCCTCACGATCGCGCCGCTCCCGCCGTCGGGTATGTCGGAAGCGGGACGGGGCCGAGATCACCCCGATCTGTGGCTCGGTGTCGAGAGAGCGCCGGCGCCCCCTCTACGCCGCTCGGCGCCGGCGCGCCAGTTCCAGATCATGCGCCATCTGCAAATTGAGCCAGAACTCGGCCGAGGTTCCGAACCGCTCGCCGAGCAGGATCGCGGTTTCAGCAGTGACGGCGCGCGCGCCGGCGACAATCTCGGTGATGCGGTTCGAGGGCACGCCGAGTTCGCGGGCTAATGCGCGCCCGGATAAGGCGAGCGGCGCCATGAACTCTTCGCGCAGGACTTCTCCGGGCGTCACCGGTCCGATGCGCTCGGGACCGGCGACATCCGAAAAGTCCAGCCGGTCCACCTCCTCAGTGCGGATACTCACCCTGCCCTCTCCTAATGATAGTCCACGATCCCGACATCGTAGGCGTGGCCGTCCCGCCAGACGAAGCACAGGCGCCATTGGTCGTTGACGCGGATGCTGTGCTGCCCGGCCCGGTCGCCCGCCAACGCTTCGAGATGATTGCCCGGAGGACTGCGAAGATCCTCGATCTGCGATGCCGCCGCGACCATCCGCAGCTTGCGGCGCGCCGCTTTTGCCAGATCGCTCGGGAAACCCTTGGGCGTCCGGTCCGCCCAGATCGCCGCTGTACGCTTATCCGCGAACGACCGAATCACACCGTGATACGTATCGCCTATCAGAAGAAAGTCAAGCACCTGTTAGCGCGACTTGGCGCCTGCAGGCCTTCCCTGCGGAAGCATGGACCCCGGCTTTCGCCGGGGTGGGCGAATATAAACGGTATTTTTTTCACACGCTGCGAAGGCGACTCAAACAGGTTCTAAGAAACGCGCCTCTGCTATCGGTATATTCGTCTCATAGAATCGGCCGCCTCCGGTTTTGCAGCCTCCCGTTAATACAACCCCGTTCCGTTGGCGGTCGAAAGCATAGAATACCCGCCACGGCTCGCCCGCGATGCGCTACGGCCCGTCAAGCCCATCTCCCCGATTAGCCCCGTTGAGCGGCCGTATGGAATGGGCGAATTCGGCCGCTATGGCTCGCCAGACGACTACGCCCGTGTGTTCAGATCCGCGGCCTACGCCGTTTCCGCCGCCAGCGCGCCGGCATCGAACCCGTAGAGCCAGTGCAGCGCCCCGGGGGCACGATCGGCGGCTTTCGCCCATTCGGCGTCGCGCGCCTGCTGCGCCGGGCCGTCGGGCATGTGGAAGCGGGTCTTGTTGGCGCGCGACATCTGCTGCAGGCGGGTGACGCGCGGCAGGCGCAATCGCTCGTAGCGCTGCAATGCCGCGACCGGATCGGCGGCGCCGGCGAGAAGACAGGCGGTCAGGGTCGCACCGTCCTCGATCGCCTGCGCCGCGCCCTGGCCCATGAACGGGTACATCGGATGGCAGGCATCGCCGAGCAGGGTCGTGTGTCCAACCGACCAGCGCGGCAGCGGTTCACGGTCGAACAGAGCCCAGATAAAGCAGGTATCGGCCGCGGCGATGATCCGCCGGACCTGCGGATGCCAGCCTGCGAATGCGGCGAGCGCCCGGGCAATCGTGGCGCGGTCGGTCCAATCCTCGCGGTTCCACTGGTCGTGCTCGGTCCAGCCGACAAAATTGAGGAGACGCCCGCGCGCAACGGGATAATGCACGAGATGCGCGCCGGGCCCGACCCAGGACTGGTTGCCGCGTTCGAGCCCGAGATCGGCGATGCAGTCCGCCGGCACCAGCCCGCGATAGGCGACGCAGCCGGCAAAGCGCGGCGCCTCCTCGCCAAACAAGGCCGCGCGCACCGCCGAATGGATGCCGTCGGCGCCGACGAGGACATCGACCGCGATACGGGCGCCGTTGGCGAACCACGCCTCGGCATGATCGCCGTGGTCGCCAAGGCCGACGAGGCGGTGCCCGAGATGGATGCGCTCGGCCGGAAAGCCGGAGGCGATGATTGCGAGCAGATCGGCGCGGTGGATCGTCATGTGCGGCGCGCCGTAGAGTTCCTCGCAGAGCGGGTTGAGCGGCGCGCGCTGCAGGGTGCGCCCGTCGTCCCAGCGCCGCTGATGCGTGCCGACCGGGCGCACGCCCTCGCGTTCGAGCCCCTCGCCGAGCCCGAGCCGGCAGAGGAGGCGAACCGCATTCGGCCCCATATTGATGCCGCCGCCGATCTCGGTCAGCAGCGGCGCCTGTTCGTAGACGTCGACCGCGAAACCGGCCCGGTGGAGCGACAGGGCGGCGGCGAGGCCGCCGATGCCGCCGCCGATCACGGCGATTGTGAGCGCGCTGTTCATCTGTCGGCCGAAGCCCCCTCGGAAGCGGCGGGCGACGGTCGCTTGCGGCCGCCGCCGAATGCGCCTATAGCCCTATTTTACGGAATGGAAACGCGAGAAACGAGTGTCGCCGGTTGGATCGTCGGGCCGCCGCTGTCGCCGGCAGGCGGGGTGAGGATCTTCGGCGCCGATCTGTCGCGGCCGCTGCCGCCGGAATTGCTGGAGGCGATCCGCGCGGCCCTGTTGCGGCACCATGTCGTCGTCTTTCCGGGCCAGAGCTTGAGCCGGGAGCAGCAGTTCCGCTTCGCCGCGAGCCTCGGCGAGGTCGAGCCGCCGCGCCCCCGCGGCGCGGAGGTGAAGCGCCACGGCGTCGCCCATGTGATCTCGAACCTCGACGAAGACGGCAATCCGGTCGCCCGCTCCTCCCCCTCAGCCAATGACCACTGGCATACCGACAAGCCCTACCATCCGATCCCGCCCGCATTGACGACGCTCTATGCGGTCGAATTGCCGCCGCAGGGTGGCGACACCGAATTTGCCAATACGGCCCACGCCTATGCCGCATTGCCGGAGCCGACACGGCGGCGGATCGCTCCCTTGCGGGTGGTCTTCCGCGCGCAATTCGCGACCGGCCCGCAGCAGCCGACGGCCGTGCACCCGCTGCTGCGCACCCATCCCGAGACCGGCCATAAGGCGCTCTATCTCGGCAATCACGCGGCCGGCATTCTCGGCCTGCCCGAGGCGGACGGCAGGGCGCTGCTCAGCGCGCTGCTCGAACAGGCGACGCAGCGCCGGTTCGTCTACACCCATCGCTGGTCCGTCGGCGACCTCGTGATGTGGGACAACCGCTGCCTGTTGCACCGCGCCCTCGCCAATTTCGACCGCACGAGGCACCGGCGGATCCTCCACCGCAGCCTGGTCAAAGGCACGGCGCCGTTCTGACGGCGGAATGCGCTGCGCTTTTCTGCCCTACACCGGAATCGTAGGGCGGAAAAGCGCAGAGGCTGGGCAAGAATCCGAAGGTCATCGTCATTCCGGGGCGCGGGCGTCGCCCGCGAACCCGGAATCCACGAACACAGGCTCTCGCAGGCTTTGCCAAAGCAGGTGTTCATAGATTCCGGGTCCGACCCTGACGGGCCGTCCCGGAATGACGAGGTCTGCTGTGAGAAATTCCTACCCAGCCTCGCAGCGCATTCCGCCGCGCTCCTGCTGTGGTCGCGTCAGCGCAGATCGGGGACGGCGGCGGCCGCTGCGGGGATTGCGGCGCCGCGGCCGAGATCGGGCAGATGCAGTTCCGCCTCGCGCGTCTCCGGCCCTAACAGCGCACCGGCGATCATCAGGGCGCCGGCGATCACGAGGAGGACGATCGGGGTGTAGAGATAAGGCATCACCCGCCCGAGCCAGAGCAGATAAACGCCGGAGAAGGACGGGATCACCACCGCCAGGCTGTAGCCGATGCCGTAGCCGCTGGCGCGCACATGGGTCGGAAAACGCTCGCAGATATAGGCGGTCACAATCCCCCAGGGGGCGATCGTCAGGTCGTTGAGAGCCGCGGCGAGAGCGGTGGTGCCGACCGCCGACCCGCCCGCCAGCGCATGCGCCACCATCGCGTAATAGAGCAGCGAGCCGCCAACCAATGCGGCCACGGCGCCCATCACGATGGCGCGCCGGCGGCCGATCATCTGGCCCAGCAGGCCGTAGCCGATAAAGCCGAAGAACAGGATAAGGCTGGCGACAAAGAGACCGTTCGAGGTCATCCGGCTCGGCACGTGCAGATGCTGGATCATGATCGAGGGCAGCACCGTCGCCGGCTGGCCGACCAGCCAGAAGCCGCTCATCATCAGAAAGATCTGGCCGAGCGTGCGCAGGTTCCGTCCGGACAATACATCCTTGAGCGGCGCGGCGCTCTTCTCGCTCTTCTGCCACAATGTCGATTCCGGAACCGAGCGGTAGTAGAGCAGAAAGACGAAGGCGATGGCGCAGCCGAACAGGAACGGGATCCGCCAGCCCCAGGCGTAATACTGCGCCTTGTTGGTGACGCTCAGCATGATTGTCGTGACCAATGAGACTGCGGCAAAGCCGATCGGAAAGGCGCCCTGGATCAGCCCGCCGACAAAGCCGCGGCGGTCCTTCGGCACCATTTCAAGAGCCAATGTATTGTTGGAGGTATATTCGCCGCCCATGAACACGCCGTCGATAAAGCGCAAGGCGATCAACAGGACCAATGACCACACGCCGATTGCGGCATAGCTCGGGATGAAGGCGATCAGCCCGGTCAGAATGCCAAAGCCGGCGATGCTGATCATCGTGACGCGGCGGCGGCCGATTCGGTCCGCCCAATGACCGAAGATCACCGCGCCGCAGGGACGGCCCAACAAGGTGGCGGCGATCGTGAAATAATAGATCGTCGTGGTCGCCGTCGAACTCAGCCCCTTCGGCTCGAAATAGCCGATCACCGGAGCCAGAACCAGGGACGGCAGGTAGATGTCGAAAAAATCGACGGCAAAGCCCAGCCATCCGGCGAAGATGGCGCGCCGCGCCGCCGGCGGCAGCGGCTCGCTGCCGAACAATCCCGATTTCATGGCGGACCCTCCCGAGCGGTCTCTTTTCGTATTCGGCGGACGCTAGCACCCGGCCGGCGGCGGAGACAACGCTCGCGCCGCGGCGGTTGCATCACTGGGCGCGACCAATTGCCGTGGAGGCCAGCCATGAGCGGACCGCCTGGCGCGAACCCCGCGGCATCACCCCCTCCTGAGCTTGTCGAAGGGCCAGCCCTCCCCCTTGATGGGAGAGGGTTTGGGAGGGGGTGAGCCGTATGGCTTCGGTCGGAGAGGTTCGGTCTTACACCTCACGCCGCGCCTTGAGCGCGGCGACCAATGTGCCCTCGTCGAGATAGTCGAGTTCGCCGCCGATCGGCACGCCTTGCGCGAGGCGCGACAGCTTGACCCCGCTGCCGATGACGCGGTCGGCGATGTAGTGGGCGGTGGTCTGGCCCTCGACGGTCGCGTTGAGGGCCAGGATCACCTCCTGGCCCGGGTGCAGCCGGGCGATCAGGCGGTCGATGCCGAGATCCTCGGGGCCGACGCCGTCCAATGCCGACAATGTGCCGCCCAAGACGTGATAGCGGCCATGGAACGCGCCGGTGCGTTCGAGCGCCCACAGATCGGCAAGGTCCTCGACGACGCAGAGCGCGTCGTCGCGTTCGGGGTCGCGGCAGATCGCGCAGGGCTCGACCACGTCGAGATTGCCGCAGACCGGGCAGGTGCGGATCGCCGCCGCCGCCCGCGTCATCGCCGCCGCCAACGGCTCCATCAGGCTTTCCCGCCGCTTTACCAGATGGAGCGCCGCGCGCCGCGCCGAGCGGGGCCCCAGCCCCGGCAGTTTGGCGAGCAATTGGATTAGCGTGTCGAGTTCGGACATCGGCAGTCGGACCGCGGGCTCCTGAGCTTGGCGAAGGGTCGCCCGCACTCCTCAAAACGGCATTTTGAAGCCGCCCGGCAATTGCAATCCGCCGGTCAGTTTCTGCATCTCCTCCTCGGCATGGGCCGAGACCTTGGCGCGCGCGTCGTTGAACGCGGCGACGATCAGGTCTTCGAGGACCTCGACCTCTTCGGGGTCGAGCAATGCCTTGTCGATCTTGATCTTCTTCAGATCCCCCTTGCCGTTGAGGGTCGCCGCGACCATGCCGCCGCCGGACACGCCGACGAGTTCGACGGTTTCGAGGCGCGCCTGCACCTCCGCCATCTTCTCTTGCATGGCCTGCGCCTGCTTCATCAGCTGGCCGATATTCTTCATGCCTCGTCCTCTCCCGTGCCCATCTCATCCGCCGGGTCGAGCCCGGCCTCCGCCGCGGAAATGCGCTCCCGCACGGCGGCGATCGTCGCCCCGGGGAAGGTTTCCAGCACCGCCCGCACCAACGGATGGGCGGCAACCTCGTTCCTGAGCGCGCGCTCCCGCGCCTCCTCCTGTTGTTTGAGGGTCGGCTCCCCTTCGGCGTCGGACACCGCGATCAGCCAGCGCATCCCGGTCCACTCGCCGAGGAGCCGCCCGAGCCGGTTGACGAGACCCTCGGGGGCGTCCTCGGTGAGACGGCATTCGATGCGCCCGGGCTCGAAACGGACGAGATGCACGCAGGAAACGAGATGCGCGCGCAACACCGCTTCGCGCCGCTCGTCGCACAGGGCGATGATTTCGGCAAAGCTCTGCGGCACCCTTTGCGGGGACGGCGCCGGCGCCTCGGCAGGATGTTCGGTCGGATCAGGCGGCGCGGCCGGGACC
>DATFCQ010000369.1:0-12870 GCA_035252905.1 Allostellaceae bacterium
CCACCGCCAAGGCCCTCTCGGCCTTGACCGGGGCAGGCCCGGGCGCAACCCGCGTGCGCAGTGCGGCCACTCCGCCGGTCATCAAGGCGCTGCGCCACAGCCGCACCGTATCCTCGCGTACCCCAAAGGCTTCGGCGATGCCCTCGCTCGTCCACCCCGACAGGGTCAGCAGCACTGCCCGCGCCCGATCCGCCTCCCCGCGATCCGACGATCGGCCCAATGCCGCCAGCGCCCGACGCTGCGCCGCGTCCGCCATGACAGGAGATTTGCCCGCCATGAGCCTCGGCCTCCTCCCAAAGCCTACCATCCTCAGGAGTCAACGCTGCGATCCGTTGGCCGAGCCGCACAAATTTGCTTAGGCGATCCGGGTCAGCCGCGCCCGCCTCGACGTCTTCGGCCATCGCCGTCGCGCCGCCATAGCAGGCGTAGAGGCCACACCCGGCCTGCTAAGCGTAGCGCAATGTCTTGCGTGCCGTCGCCTCGGACAGATAGGTCAGCAGATTGCCGAGCGCGGCATGGCTGGTGACCGCATGGACAAAGGCGATCGTTGTGCGGATGTCGCGCGCGTTCTCGAGCTACACCCGGGCGAAGACCCCGGCCGCCTCGGCGAGCACCCGTTCGGGCCGGCCCGAAACGTCGAGCATCCCGGTGACTGGTGCGAATTCCGGCACCTCGCCGAGCGCCTGCAACCCGGCGACGATGTTGCCGGCGCGTCGCCGCTCGGCCGGCACAAGTGGTACAAGTTCGATCGCTTCCACCGGCCGCAATGTGCCGTTGCCGCTATTCTCACCCGCCGGCAACGCTTGCCAGGTCGCGGCCCAGCTGGCGAGCGCATCGGCGAGCTCGCGCCGGCGCGCCGGCGTCCCCTGCTCACCGAGCGCGCGCTGCATGCCCGACCCGGATCACGCCATGCATCGCCGCGGCGCAAAACCCCGGGGCCAACCGGTCGACCCACCGGTCGAGCACCTGTTGCCACGGCGCCTCCTGTAGCCGCTCGCCGAAGAACAGCGTCCAGTCGGCAAAGCGCTCGCGCGCACCGAGCGCGCCCTCCCAATCGTTGTCGGTGATGTGGGATTGGGCCGCCGGCCTCGGCAACATGCGCGCGCGGTAGCGCACCAGCCACGGCGCCACCGCCTCCGGACGACCGAGCGCGCACAGCGTCTCGACCGCCATCGAAGCATGGTTGATGTTGCCGTTGGTCAGCTGGATCCCGCAAGCGGCGATCGTATCGAGCGCATCGTCGAGCGGGGCATAGTCCGGTTTGCGCATCGTTTCCTCCTATAGAGGGTTTCTGGCGCTGTGGCGGGCACCGCCAAAGACCGTTATTTGACAATCTTCTTATTGCCAAAAAGGTGTATAGACAGGTTTGCGTCGTTTTGCAATCATTCTGTTGCTAAATTGGATGCGACAGGAGGAACCGTGCGCTCGACACCCGATCAGCTGCTGTTTGAGCTGAAAACCCGCGGCCCGGCGAGGACCCGCGATCTGGCGGCGCGCGCAGGGATCACGCGCCAGGCGGCCAGGGAGCATCTGACGAAACTGCGGACCTCGCAGCTGGTGGAATACACACAGGCGTCCGCCGGGGTGGGGCGACCGGGCCATACCTGGTCTCTGACCGAAAAAGGCCACGGCCGCTTTCCCGATACCCACGCTCAAATGACGGTCGAGCTGATCGAGGCGATCCGCGGCGAATTCGGCGAGGCGGGACTGGCCCGCATGGTGGCCCGCCGGGAGCAGGCGATGGCGGAGAGGTACGAAGAGGCGTTGCGCGGCGCCGAAACCCTGGACGAGCGGATGGCGCGGCTGGTGCGGCTGCGGTCGATCGAAGGGTACATGGCGGAGACCTCCCGCCGCGACGACGGAACCTACGTCCTTGTCGAAAACCATTGTCCGATCTGCGCCGCCGCCGCGGCCTGTCAGGGCTTCTGTCGTTCCGAACTGGCGCTGTTCGCGCGGCTGCTCGCGCCGGCGCAGGTGGAGCGATCCGAGCACCTGCTCGCGGGCGGCCGACGGTGCTGTTACCTCGTTGCGCCGGCCGGTCCCTGACAGGGCATTGTCGTCAATTCGTCGGCGCTGCGCCCCATTGCTCTTGGAAGATCAACGATCCGGATGGAGACGGTCATGCCAGGCAACCCGATCGAGCCGCTGGGCGTCGGTGAAGTGGTGGTGCGCGTCGCCGACCTGCAGCGATCGATTTCCTTTTATCGCGATGTGCTTGGATTCCGGTTGATCCGGGTCCTGCACGAAGCCATTGCATTCATGAGGGTGGCCGACGGGGTCGAAGGGCATATGCAGATCATCGGCCTCTTCAGCTCCGATTGGCCGTCTAATCGGCAGGGAAAAACATGGGACGGTTGCAGTCCGCGATTGTCGCCGTTGCATCACTTTGCGATCGAGATTTCGCTGCGCCGCTACGAGAGCGTTCTCAGCTATCTCACAGAGCAGGGCTTGCACCCAAATACGCAGACGCATCCTTGGGTCGGTTGGCGATCGATTTACGTATCCGACCCGGATGACAATACGGTCGAGTTCGTGTGCTACGATTCCTCCCTGCTCGCTGCATAAGCCGCGAAGAATGCGACATATTTGAATTCTCGGGAGAGCCGGATGAGCGACTATGCAACTGCATTTCGCCGCGACGCCGAGCAGCAGGCCGCCGGCCGGCTCGCCGCCCGGGATGGGCACGGCGTCCACCGCACCGCGACTGCCGGCGACGATGCGGGCGTAAGGTGGCTGGCTGCGAAAGCGCGTGCGCTGGGCGCATCCGTGTCAACCGAAGAATTTGCCCTCGACCGGCTCGATCCAATCACGACATTTCTGGAAATCGGCGGCGAGCGGATCGAGGGGGTGCCGGTCTTCAATGCGCCGGCGACTGATGAGGCCGGAGTTGTCGGTCGGCTCGGGGCGGCGGGCGAAGGCGAGATTGCCGTCGCTGAGTTGTCCGCACGAGCCGTCTACACCGGATGGCGAGACCCGCGATCTTCACCGCGCTGGCGCCCACTGTCTGGCGATCAATGGCACCAGCCGGTTGTTTCATCTGCCGCAGGACCGCTGGCCTGATGCTGTCGATGTGCCCGCGATTGCCCGCACCGCAGCCGCCGGAGCGCGCTTGGTCGCGGCGCTCTCCCGATAGATGTATCAGGCAATTGCGCCTGCGCGCCCGCCCAAGCGTGTCGTGGCGTCTGCATTGGGTCAGCAAGCGGTAGTGAATCGGTGCTCGACCGCCACCGGTACGGCGATTCGCTGAAAGCCGTCGTGCCGGTCAGACCCGATGACTTGGCGCCATAAACGGTCCCCATGGGGGCGGCATGAGCCTCAGCCCATATTCGGTAGCCCGGGGCGAAACTGCGCCCCCTCCGCGAGCAGACCGGCACCCGGAACAAAGTTTACCGCCAGTCTGATGCCGTCCGGGTCCTCGAATAAAATAGAGTAGTAGCCCGGTGCCCATGTATCTTCGGCGGGGCCGCGAACGATGGTCGCGTCCATCTCGCTGAGCAGGGCGGCGCATTTGTCTACATCCTCACGCGAGCGGGCGCGGAGACAGAGATGGTGCAAGCCGACCCGCTGCTGTACGAAGCGCTCACCAGCCAATGCCGGATCGCATGGTTCGATGCCGATCGCGGTCCGCGCCCCGACGCAGTAGAAGAACCTGTCGCTGTCGGAGACCACCTTCATCCCGAACTCGGGCAAAAGGCGACGATAGAACTCGCGGGCAGCGTCAAAGCGGCTCACCGTCAGTATGACGTGCGCCATTCCATTGATTTCGATGGTCATCGATCACGCCTTTCGCGCCCGCCGCGCTCCCGGCCCGGGTCCGGGCCGGGGAGCGAGTTGCCCGCGGGCCGCTATTCGGCGGCGTCAGCCGCCTTGTATTCGCGTGTCAGCGGTGCCGCCGGAGTCGGCAGCGCGTAGAGCCGCGCGCAATTGTCCCACAGGATCTTGCGCCGCACCTCATCACCCAGCCGCAGCCCGAAGAACTGTTGCATCGCCTCCGGGAAGGCGCCGTCCGAATGCGGATAGTCGCTGGAGACGACGAAATATTCGGCGCCGATCTTGTCGATAACATCGACAGCCGGCTCCTCGTCCACATCGAGCGCGATGTAGCACTGCCGCCTAAAATATTCACTCGGCATCATCGACAACTGCCGCTCGCAACCGGGACCGAACTTTTCCCACTGGTCGTCAAGTCGCCACAGCCACCAGTAGAGCCAGCCCGCCGTCCCTTCGAGAAAGGCAGCGCGCAGCTTCGGGTGGCGCTCCAGGACGCCGCCCGTCGTCAGGCTGGCCATCGCCCCCATCAGCTCGACCGGGTTGCGGATCGCGTGCGCGATCGGGTGAAAATTGGCATGCCTGACGTAGCGCTGACCGGCGTCGTCACGCAGCGAGCTGTTGCCGGTCGGGTGGAAACCGATCGGCACATCCAATTCTTCGAGCGCCTCCCACAGGGGTTCGCAGGCGTCGTCGTGGAGGTGCTGGCCATGGACCGGGTTGGGCGTGCCGATGACGGCAACCGCCCCTAGATCGCGGACCGCGCGGTGCGCCTCGGCGGCCGCGCTCGCCACATCGTGCATCGCGATCTGCGCGGCGAATTTAAGACGCTGCGGGTCGGCCTTGCAGTAGTCGGCCGCCCAGTTGTTGTAGGCGCGCGCCAGCGCCGCGGCATAGTCGGGCGCGAGATCGTCGTGGCACAAGATCTGCCGGCCGCGCGTGCCATACATCACCGCGACGTCGATCCCTTCGATATCCATCGCGGTCAGGGTCGACTCGGCATCAAAGCCGCGCGCCCGCGCCACCGTGAAGTGCGGATGGCGGGCGCGGCTGCGGCGGCGCAATTCGCGGCTCGACAATGTCGCTCCGGTCTCCTTGGCAAAGGCCGGGATCGCCAGCCCCTGCACCTCCATCCCCATGATCGTGTCGGCGTTGGCCTTGTCCTCCGCGCTCTGCGCCAGCTTTTCCTGCTGACCGCCAAAGAACCGTGGCGGATTTGCGGACCGGTAGGGCTCGTCGAGATAGCGCAGCCACAGATCGTCCGGTTCCATCATGTGCAGATCGCTGTCCATGATCAGGTAGCCATTGCGTGCCATTGCCTTTCTCCTTGGGGAGCCTTCCAAGCCCTGCCGAAAGCGACGCCCGGCCGCGGCCGGCGGCCGTCCTCCGTGTGTGCCCGGATACCCTGGCAGTCGCGGCGGGGGTTACGCCACAATTTGTTTTGAGGGGTAGGCCTCAAAAAACTTATTCTAGGCTGCCCTTGCCAAGCCGAGGAGGCGGAGTTGCGCCACGGATCGTCGCCGCCGCTGAATGCCTGCCGTGCGTTCGAGGCCGCCGCGCGGCTGCAAAACTTTGTGCGCGCGGCCGAGGAGTTGAACGTCTCGCCGGCGGCTGTCAGCCATCAGATCAAGCTCCTCGAAAGCTGGCTTGGGCGTCCGCTGTTCCGCCGGCGCGCCAGCGGCGTCAGCCTCACCAGCGCCGGGCTTGCCCTGCTGCCGACGCTCGGCGAGGCTCTGGAGCGCATCAGCTTTGGTCTCGACAGCATCGCCGGGCGGGCCGGCAGCCGCATCTTGACGATCAGCACGCAGCCGAATTTCGCGCTCAAATGGCTCGTGCCACGCCTCAAATCGTTCACAGGCACCCATCCCGAGTTCGAGATCCGCCTGGTTACCGCGCAGCGCTCGCTCGATCTGCCGAACGAGAATATCGACGCGGCGGTCCGCTACTTTGATGCTCTGCCGGCGGGGTTGCGCGAAATTTCCGCGCATGCCGCAACCGAATTGGTGATCGACGAGCTGTTGCGGGCCGATCTGATGCCGGTCGCCAGCCCGAAACTGTTCCCTCCAGGCTGGCCCTATGCGCCGGAGTTGTTGAAGGAGCAGACACTTCTCCATGTCCTATCGTCGCCCGGCGACTGGCGGCAGTGGCTCAGGGCAGCGGGCGTCACCGGCATCGATCCGATGCGCGGCCCGAAATTCGACAGCTATGCGCTCACCGTCGAGGCCGCCGCGCATGGCGCCGGTGTCGCCATGGGTCGGAGCGCCTTCCTCCATGGGGACTTTGCGAGCGGCCGACTGACCGCCCCCTTCGCCCTTCGCCTGGCCGGGCAGAGCGCGTGGTTTCTGCTGACGAGCCGCCGCGGCGCGGCGGCAAAAGTGGCGGCCTTTCGCGAATGGCTCCTGGACGAGGCACACAAGGATCTCCCGGCTTGCGCAGTACGGCCAATCTCCTCTGATGCCGGCTGACAGCGCCCAGCTGTGCCGTCTCAAACCGGGGAACATGAGAAAGCGGGCAGCAAGGTTGCCTCCCCGGGCACATATGATCTCTGGCGGCCCGTGATAGTCGGCTCGATCGCCTCTTGGCCGCCGCCGGCGAGGATGGCGGCAAACACCCCGGTACCGGCAACCTGCCCGGCTTGCAGGCGCTTGGTTGGCGCTCCGTCGAGACCGAGCAGCTTGCCCGCGCCCGCGGCGCCGCTGCCGCCCGGCATGCAGCCGAGCGTGTCGGTGATATCGCGGGTCGTAGCGTCGCTCGCCACCCGCAGAAGACCTGCAAAGCCCGTGCGACAGACAGGCTTGGCCAAATCCGGGACGGGATCGCGGACCGGCATAGCGCTCTGAGCTTCCGCTCAGCGGCCGGTGAACTTCGGCCTGCGCTTCTCCTTGTAAGCGGCAAGCCCCTCCCGCAAATCGGCGCTGTTCCGAACGCGGGCGAGGTCGATTGTGGTGGCGGCCATGCGCTCCACCGGCCCGATCGGCAGGATCATATCGTTGACAAAGCGTTTGAGGGTGCCGATGACCAGGGGGGCGGCACCCGCCAGTTCGTCGGCCATCGCCATCGCTTCCCGTTCATGCTGTCCGTCCGGCACCACCCGGTTGACAAAGCCGACCTCGTAGGCGCGCTGGGCGCTGAGTTTGGCGCCGAGCAGCATCACCTCCATCGCCACCTTGTGCGGCATCCGGGTCACCAGCGAGCTGATCATGCCTCCGGTGAGGCCGAGCTTTGCTTCCGGATAGTAGAATTGTGTGGACTGCGCCGAGACCATGAGGTCGCACATCATGACCATGACGATGCCGCCGCCGACGCACCATCCCGTCGTCGCCGCGATGATCGGCTTGTCGGTGCGGAACCCGACATTCGGAATGCAGCGCCACAACTCGGGCAGGTCGTTGACGTCCGCGCCGGCGGAGAAGGCGCGATCGCCGACGCTGCTCAGGACCGCGACGCGCTGGTCCGAGCGGTCGAATTCCTGGAATGCCTGCTGCAGTTCCACCGCGACGGCGCTGCTGATGGCGTTCAACCGCTCCGGTCGGGCGATCCGAATGATCGACACCGGCCCCTTCTGCTCCACAGTCACCACATCCATCCGGGTTTCCTTTCGGCAATAGGTTTCGAGACGGAAAGGTGCCGGTTTGCGAGGCAATGGCACGCCGGGCCGCGGGCGAGAGCAGCGCTCAATTTATGCTTATGATTACAGGACTCCCTCCTCGCGCAACGCGGCGATCTCATCCTTGTCATAACCGTACTCGCCGAGGATTTCTTCGGTGTGCTCGCCGAGCCTCGGCGGCGGCCGCTCGATGGCGCCGCCGCCATGCGCGAGGCGGAAGCCCGAGCCGACCAGGGTCAATTCGCCGTAGTCCGCTTCGACATGCTGCAATACATCGCGGTGTTCGAGTTGCGGGTGATGGACGATCTCGGCGATCGTCCAGATGCTGGCGCAGGGGACATCGGCGGCGGTCAGCCGCCGCTCCCAATTCTTGGCACTGTCGCCGGCGAGCGCCTCTTCAATGACCGCGCGCAAGGCCGGTTCGTTCGCCGCCCGCGCCGGCCAGTCCCGAAAGCGCGGATCGGCGAGCGCGTCCTCACGCCCCAAGCCGCGCATCAGATTGGCGAATTGCCGCTCGGTCATGACCGCCAGCATCAGATCGCCCTCACCCGCCTTGAAGCGATTGCCCGTGACCTTGCCGGTCGACGACAGATTGCCGAATTGGCGATGGTGATGACCGGCGACGGTATATTCGGCGACCTGCCCCGATAGAAAGCTCAAGGCCGCATCAAGCATCGAGACATCGACGAATTGCCCGACCCCGCTGCGGCTGCGCTGAAAGAGGGCGCTCGCCACGGCAAAGGCGGCGGTCATGCCGCCGATCGCATCGCACAGCGCGAAGCCGGCGCGGGTCGGTCCCTTATCCTCGTGGCCGGTCAAGGACATAATGCCCGACATCGCCTGCAACTTGCCGTCGAACGCGGCGGTGCCGCGCTCCGGCCCATTCTGGCCGAACCCGGAAACGGCGCAATAGATGAGCCGTGGGTTGATCTCTTTCAGGGCCTCGTAGCCGAGGCCGAATTTGTCCATGACCCCGGGGCGGAAATTCTCCCAGACGACATCAGCCTCGCTGACGAGGCGGCGGACGATCTCGACCGCCTTCGGCTTGCCGAGGTCGAGCGCCAGGCTGCGCTTGTTGGCGTTGATCCCGAGAAACGACGGCCCCAGCCCCTTTGCCGCCCATTGCGGGCTCAATTGCGAATGGCGCATGTCGTCGCCGGTCTTCGGCTCGATCTTGATCACATCGGCGCCGAGCAACGCCAATTGATAGGTGCCGAACGGCCCCGCCACATAGCGGGTGAAGTCGAGGATGCGCACCCCCTCGAACGGTTTCGCCCTCGGCGATGTCATCATCGCGCTCCTTTTCCTATTCGCCGGCGGCGTGGTCTCGGATCTCCTTCGCGACCGCCTTCTGCCGGTCGAATTCGGCGCGCCGCCGGGCGATCTCCTGCGGTGACAGTCGGTCGATATTGGAGAAATCGAGCTTCCACGTCGCGTCGTCGGACCAGCGCAACGGGTTCTGCACAGTGGTGCGCGGAGCGGGCGCGGTTTCGAGGACGCGCAGGGCGAGTTCCACGGTAAAGCTCTGTGAGTCCGGGTCATGCGGCCGGCCGGCCGGGTTGCCGAGCGGGAAATCGCTGAACAGAAACCGCGGCACCCCGACATACTCGACGATGTCCTTGGCGCAGCCAAGGATGACGGTCGGGATACCG
The DNA here is from genome assembly GCA_035252905.1 of Allostellaceae bacterium. Taxonomy (GTDB): domain Bacteria; phylum Pseudomonadota; class Alphaproteobacteria; order ATCC43930; family CGMCC-115725; genus AP-15. Next base: position 9,028 of record DATFCQ010000369.1, read on the forward strand.
TTCTCTTCGAGGTGGCGGGCGACCAGACTCACGGTCTGGTGACACACCGGTCAAACCGCGAAGAGGACGGCGGCGTCAGCCTCATCGTCGCGGCAGCGAGCGAGGATTTCGGGTGCATCCTGCTGCAACGTCGTCCGATGACTGCGATTGGTGGGCGCGCCGTGAAACCGCCGGGTCAGAGCGCCGATCCGACCGGCCGCGGCGAGCCGGCGCAACAGCGGCAACGGAAACCAGCTGTTGCTGTCTTCGGCCGTCGTGTGAGCGCGGTCGTAGCCGATATGCGAGATGCGCAAATCGTGATCGCCGGCAGTGTCCCCGGAATAGACCTTGTAGAATTTGGCGGCGCCGTTATAGGGCGCACCGGGTCCCTGATCGCCCTTTCCTTCCTGATAGGGCGCGGCAGTGGTGATCAGCGCGAGACGGCTGCGCTCAAGCGGCTTCGCCAGCGGCTGGAACGGCGCTTCGGCATAATGCGCCCAGCGATAGGGCGCGCCGTAGCCGAGCGCCTGGTAATAGTCGCGAATGCGCTGCCGATAGGGGATCGGCGCGTCATGTTCCAGGGCAAAGCCGAAACCCTCCTCACCGCCCGCGCTCATCTATCTATCGCTCCTGCATCTGCCAGCGAGTTCCGTGAACGGCCTGATGAAATGATGCAATCGCTCGACCCTCGCGGCTCGCCTCTTTTCATGCGTGGCCGAACACTGCGCAGACCGCCTTCTTGAATTAAGCCTAACCCTCATGGCGGCGGTTGTCTCAAGAAAAATGCCGATTGCGCCAGCGTGGAGCCGGAAGTGGGAAGGGGCCCGCGATCGTTCGTAGGGCTCGGCTCCCGGATGTTCCGCCCGGCGGAGGTGGCAAGGCGGACCCGCGGTCGAGATCGCTCAATGCTTACATCTCCCGCTTCAACCGCGCTCCGGCGCGGCTCAAAGTGAGGCGGGTTGGCCAAACGAAGGAAACGACAGGTGGAATTGCGAGTGATCGCCGTCTTCATTGCTCATCCCCGGGCGCGTGCGACAGTCGTGCGAACTTATGGGATCTGCGCACAGATGGCCGAAGTCACTGCATTCTATTTCGGTCGCAAGGCCATTATATACTGTGGCATTCCGGACCCGCGCACAGGTCTCATTACTCTCAACCAGCGACAGCTCTAGCCGCACGCCAACAGCGTCACGCCGGATCAATTCCGTGGATTTCCACACCTGACGCGCCAGCAGCGGTGCAATGCTTGCGGCAGCACCTCTCGGATAGATCGCGACACACGGAGCGGCGATGATGTGCCACATATTTCCGGCTATATGCGCAGGCCCGCCTGATGCATCAGCGGCAGCACGGCTTCGCCGAAGAACTCAAGATCGGGCGCGAAATCGAAGAAGGCGACCTGGATCCCGTCGCAGCCGGCTCGCTTGAGGCCAACCAGCTTGTCGACCACGTTCTCCGGGCTGCCGATGATCTGAATGTTGCCGCCGAGCGCGCGGTGCGTATCGCCATGTGCCCTCCAAGCGACCGCGTCGCCTCCCTGTTGGTGTGCGACGAAGCCTTCAATCGCGCCGCGATCTGCCGCATCGAGGATGGCTTGGTGGTAGCGCTGCGCCTCGCAATCGGTCTCGCGGCAAACGATCATCGGGTTGATGATCGTGCGAAGCTCCCGGCCGCGCTCGGCACCGGCGGCTTTGATGAGCGCGTTGTGTGCCGGCAGTGCGGCCAACGCGGCGTCAATCTCATGGCCGGCCGGGCTCGTGATGAAGACCAGGTCCGAATGCGCGGCAGCGTACGCGATCCCGGCTTGTGAGCCCGTTGCATTCACCAGCACGGGCCGCCCAAATCGCGGCTTCGGCGTTACGAATGCCTTCTCCACGGACCAGAACTTGCCTTGTAGCGTCAGGTCATCCGAGGCGCCCCAGAGACGGCAAAGCATGTCGGTGAACTCCTCGGCCATCCCATAGCGGCGGTCGTGTTCGATGTGCCGGCCGCCAAACATGCGCGCTTCGCGCGGCGAGTAGCCGGTCACGACGTTAATCCCCCAACGCCCGCCCGAGATGTGATCGATCGTCGCGCCGAACTTGGCTATGTGCAGCGGATGCCACGGTCCGAACAGCACGTGGATCGTCGAAATCAGCAGAATGCGTTCGGTTAACGCGCTGAGCGCCGTCACGGCGATGAACGGGTCGAGCGAGTCCTCGCGATACTTCGAAATGCCGCCGTAGCCGCCTTTGCCCGTCCACTGAGCGAGACCAAAGACCAGATCAAACCCCAGCTCTTCCGCCCGCCGGGTCAACGCCGCATTGTACTCGAAGGTCCAATCCGTGGTCCGCGGCAGCAGCGACGCCGACCAGCCGCCGCTCTGCACCGGCAGAAAGAGACCGAGGATCAGCGGCTGGCGGATGACGCGCGAGAACGGACTATCGAAAAACTGGGCTGGCGCGGCCGCGGTGGAGTGGTCCAGATCGTCAGGTATCATCACGAGTCCTCGGTGATCTTGTTTTGCTCGAAGTCGCGCTTCGAGCCCCCGGATCAAGGCGCGTGTACTGTTTCCCGGGGGAAGCATAAGAAATTGCGAGGTGCGTGTCCCCGCTGGGCAGCGGCCCCCCTGAGGGCCACCGATTACGACAGGGCGACGTGATCGGGCCACCCCACGGATCCTTATGCTCCCTCTGGGTCACCGGAGTCCTGCACGACCGCTTCGACACCTGCTTGCCGGCATTTTCCTTGGCGGTCGTCCTCGGTCTCGCCTCCGCCGTCACGATCTGGCGGGTCGCCCCGCGCAAGGTCAGAGCCGCGGCCGGGCGGATCAACGGCCTCATGGCGGATCAACCCTGTCAAACCCCCCTCCTGGCCCTAGTGTCGGTGCACATTTTTTCAAAATTGAATCAAATACTTACTGTCATGACCGGGTTTGCCCCGTGGGCCTTCAGCCCACGGACTTGATCCGTGGGCATCCACGCGGTGCCGTCCCTGCGAATACTTGAAGTACGGAAAGACTTGGGTATCCGGAACAAGTCAAAATGTGAATAATGTAAGTAATTTTTGCAATATAGCAAGATAAAGATGTGTGCCGACGCTAGCCTCCTGGCCAGGAGGCCTGCGCGAGAATTACGGCAAGGACTCGACGAACCGCTTGTTGACCTTGATTTTGTCGGCTCGCTGGCGGGCTTCCCAGAGATCGCGCTGGACCTGCATCCGCAACCAGGTGTCGGCCGTGCTGCCGAACACCTGCTCGAGCCGGATCGCCATGTCCGGCGAGACGCCGGTATGGCCGTTCAAAAGGTCGGACAGCGCCTTGCGCGTCACGCCCAAGGCGTCGGCCGCCGCCGTGACGGTCAAGCCGAGAGGCTTGAGGCATTCCTCCCGAACGATCTCGCCAGGGTGGGCCGGATCATACATCTCTGTCATGCGCTCTCCTTCCCAGAGGGTTCAGTGGTGATCGACAAGATCGACCCCAGTGGCGCCCCCATCCTCAAACTCGAATACCAGCCGCCAATTGCCCGATACCGAAACTGCCCATTCACCTTCGCGGTCGCCCTTGAGCGGGTAGCCGGTAGCCGGGCAAGCTCATCCCGCCCGGGCCTGTGCTGGTGTTGAGCGAGGTCAGCAGGCGGCGAAGACGTGCCGCATGCTGCGGGTTGATCCCGCTCATGTCTCCGGTCCGAAAGAACCGCTCCAGTCCGCTATAGCGAAACCGCTTGGATCATTATGTAACGCGTAACTTATACCAACCTGAATGGTTGTTGACCGATAAGGCGGGTGACCTCAGAAAGGGTTGCGGAACAGACCGAGCGTGTGGTGAGGATGACGATGTTGGCACTCGCGATCCGTGACGACCTCAGCCCCGAAGAACTGCGCCGG
>DATFCQ010000370.1:0-7399 GCA_035252905.1 Allostellaceae bacterium
CGCCGCCCTGCCCCTGTCGCCGATCCGCGCCGCCGATGCGCGGGCCGCGGTCGATGCGATGGCGCCGCAGCCCTGGCCGGTCGATCGCCGCACCGCGCTCAAGCGGATCGAGGCGCTGAAACTGCCCGGCGGAGGAGCAGCGGTCTGGCTCGGCGACGGCCTTGCCGATGAAGGGGGCGGCCGGGCGCTCGCCGATTCTCTCGCCGGGCGCGGCAGCCTCGAATATCTGACCGCGCCGCCGGGCGAGGCGCCGCTGCTGCTGCGCGCCGGCGATACCGAGGCGGAGGATCTGCAGGTTATTCTCGAAACCCTGCCGATGCCGGCGGCGCGGCCTGTCGTCGTGCGGGCGAGCGGCAAGGACGGGCGGCTGTTGACCCGCCGCGCGGTCACGATCGCCCCGCAGCAGCGGCGGCTCCTCGTCCGCCTGCCGATGCCGGGCGAGCTGCGAAACCAGACGACGGAGGTTGCGGTCGAGGGCACCGCCTCGGCCGGCGCGGTCTTGCTCGCCGACGAGCATTGGCGGCGGCGCCCGGTCGGCATCGCCGCCGCGACAAACCCGAGCGGCGAGCCGCTGCTGAGCCGGGACTATTATCTCGAACGGGCGCTCGCCCCGTTCACCGAGGTGCGCCGCGGCCGCACCGCGGACCTGCTGCGCCGCCGCCTCGCCGTATTGATCTTTTCCGACAGCGGACCGAATTCGCCGGCGGCGGCGGCCGAGATCCGCAAATGGGTTGCGGACGGCGGCATGCTCTTGCGCTTTGCCGGACCCTACCTCGCCGCCGAGGCCGGGGAGGATCGCCTGTTGCCGGTGCGCCTGCGCCGCGGCGGCCGTACGATCGGCGGCGCCTTGTCGTGGGAGCGCCCGGCCCGGCTCGCCCCGTTCGCCGCCGACAGCCCGTTCGCCGGCCTTGCCGTTCCGCCCGACGTTACGGTCGCGCGCCAGGTCCTGGCCGAGCCGGATCTCGACCTCGCCGGCAAGACCTGGGCGCGGCTTGCCGACGGCACCCCGCTCGTCACCGCCAAGAAGCTCGGCAAAGGCTGGATCGTCCTGGTCCACACGACGGCCAATCCCGACTGGTCAAACCTCTCCCTCTCCGGCCTGTTTGTCGAGATGCTGCGACGCGTCGTGGCGATGAGCGCCGGGGTTTCGGGGACGAGCGCGGATTTGCTGCCGCCGCTTGAAACCCTCGACGGGTTCGGCCGCCTCGGCACCCCGCCGCCCGCGGCGCGCCCGCTGTCCGGCAAGGCGTTGGCGGCGGCGACGGCCTCGCCCTTGCACCCGCCGGGCTTCTACGGCACCGCGGACACCCGCCATGCCCTCAACCTGTCTTCCGGCCTTCCCGAGGTGACGCCGCTCGGGGACCTGCCGGGCGGCACGGTGCGCGCGCATTTCGGGACCAATCCGGAGATCGACCTGCGCCCGCCGCTGCTCGTCGCCGCCCTCGCGCTTGCCCTTGTCGATCTGTTGATCTCCTACGGCTTGCGCGGCCTGTTGCGACGCCGCTCGGCGCGGGTTGCCGCCCTGTTGCTGCTCGCCGCCTTGGCGGGCGCCCCGGCGGCGCACGCCGACGACGCGGCGATCCTCGCCGCCACCGCCAAACTTCACCTCGCCTATGTCCGCACCGGCGACGACGCGGTCGACGCGGTCAGCAAGGCTGGGCTCGAAGGGTTGAGCGCCGCACTGACCCGGCGCACCGCGGTCGAGCCGGGAAAGCCGATGGGCATCGACATCGACAAGGACGAACTGGTCTTCTTCCCGCTGATCTATTGGCCGATCACCGCCGACGAGCCGCCGCCCTCGCCGCAGGCGGTCGACCGCATCAACCGCTATCTCGAAACCGGCGGCACGATCCTGTTCGACACGCGCGACGGCGACACCGGGGCGCCGGGACCGTTCGGCGGCGCCGAGACCGCAGCCCGGCGCCTCGATCGCCTCGTCGCCGGCATCCGATTGCCGCCGCTGGTCCCGATCCCGCCCGACCACGTATTGACCAAATCCTTCTATTTACTACACGAATTTCCCGGCCGCTGGGACGCCGGAACGGTGTGGGTCGAGCCTGCCGAGGATCACGTCAATGACGGCGTCTCGACCGTCATCGTCGGCGCCAACGACTGGGCCGGCGCCTGGGCCGTTGACGACGAAGGCCGGCCGCTGTTTCCCTGCGTGCCCGGCGGAGAGCCGCAGCGCGAGATGGCGCTGCGCTTTGGCATCAACCTCGTCATGTACGTGCTGACCGGCAATTACAAGGCCGACCAGGTGCACGTCCCGGCCATTCTGGAGCGGCTCGGGCAATGAGCTTCAGCGCCTTCTCATTGGCGGCGGCGCCGCTGTTGTCCTGGCCGGCGCTGGAAGCGCTCGCCGGGGTTTGCGTGCTCGTCCTCGTCCTCGGGATATGGCGGCGGGCGCGCGGGCTTGCCTGGCGCGCGATTGCGTTCGCAATCCTGTTGGCGGCGCTCGTCAACCCGTCCGTGGTCGTCGAAAAGCGTCTGCCGCAGCGCGACGTCGCGATCGTCGTCGTCGACCAGTCGCCGAGCAACCAGGAGATCGGCCGGCGCCGGGAGGCGACCGAGGCGGCGCTCGCGACCTTGCAGCGCCGGCTCGCCCATGAGCCCAATCTCGATGTCCGCATCGTCCGCGCCGGGCAGGAACGGCCCGGCGCCGGCAATGACGGCACCCGGCTCTTTGCCGCGCTCGACCGCGAGATGGCGACGGTGCCGCGGCAGCAGCTCGCCGGGGTCGTCATGATCACCGACGGCGAGGTGCACGACGCGCCGAACGGCGACCGACAGGCTCTCGAACGCGCTGTAAGCGCCCCGTTCCACGTCCTGTTGTCGGGCCAGCCGCACGAGGCCGACCGCCGGCTCGTCGTGACCCGGGCGCCGAGCTACGGGCTCGTCGGCAAGGAGGTTACCCTGCGGATCCGGGTCGAGGACCTGCCGAAAACCCGGGACGACGACGGCGGGATGGCCACGGTCACCTGGCGCAAGGACGGCGGCGCCCGGCACGAGATCGCGGTGCCGATCGGCGCCGAGGTCAGCATGCCGATCCCGATCGATCACGGCGGCCCCAATATCGTCGAGCTCGCGACGGCGTCCGGTCCACATTCGCTGACCCCGGTCAACAAACACGCCGTCGTCGCCGTCAACGGCGTACGCGACCGGCTGCGGGTCCTATTGGTGACCGGCGAGCCCTATGCCGGCGAGCGGGTCTGGCGCAACATCCTCAAATCCGACCCGTCGGTCGACCTCGTCCATTTCACGATCCTGCGCCCGCCGGAAAAACAGGACGGCACCCCGATCCGCGAATTGTCGTTGATCGCCTTTCCGATCCGCGAATTGTTCGACGTCAAATTGAAGCAGTTCGATCTGATCATCTTCGACCGCTACAACCGGCGCGGGCTGATCCCGGAATCCTATCTCGACAACGTCGCACGCTATGTCCGCGACGGCGGCGCCTTTCTCGAAGCCGCCGGTCCCCGTTTCGGCTCGCCGACGAGCCTTTATCGCACCCCGCTCGGCGAGATCCTGCCGAGCGAGCCGACCGGCAACGTCTACGAGGGCGGCTTCAAGCCGCGATTGTCGGCGCTGGGCCGCCGCGATCCCGTCACCGCCGGGCTCCCCGGAGCCGGCCCCTCCGGCAGTCAGCCGAGCTGGGGGCGGTGGTTCCGCCAGGTCGACGCCGACGTCCATCACGGCGTCACGGTCATGCGCGGCGCCGAGGGCGAGCCTCTCCTGGTCCTCGACCGGGTCGGCAAGGGCCGGGTGGCGCAGCTCCTGTCGGATCAGATGTGGCTGTGGGCGCGCGGCTTCGAGGGCGGCGGGCCGCAGGCGGAATTGTTGCGCCGGCTCGCCTATTGGCTGATGAAGGAGCCGGATCTCGAAGAGAACGATCTGCGCGCGATGGTCGAGGGCGATCGCCTCGTCGTCACCCGCCAGTCCCTCGAACCGGACGACCGCCCGGTCCATGTGACCCTGCCCGACGGGTCGAGCCGGACCCTCGCCCTGTCGCCGGCGGGCGGCGGACGCAGCACCGGCAGCCTGCCGATCACCGCGATGGGTCTTTACCGGGTCAGCGGCGGCGGCCATACCGCGCTTGCCGCGGCCGGGCCGCTGAACCCGAAGGAATTTGCCGACGTGCGGACGACTCCCGACAGGCTGGCCCCACTCGTCGCCGCGACCGGCGGCGGCGTCTTCTGGGCCGGCTCCGGCAAAATCCCGCAGATCCGCCTCGTGTCGGCAGACCACCGCGCGGCCGGAGCAGACTGGCTGGGCCTGCGCATGAACGGCGCCTATACCGTGACCGGGTTCACGGAAACGCCGCTGTTGCCGGGCATCGCGGTCCTGTTGTTGATCCTCGGCGGCCTGCTCGCGGCGTGGCGGCGCGAGGGACGCTGATTCGCCTCTGCGGCCGCACTATGGGATGCCCGTGCTGAGAAGAGCCGTTGCGCCGCTCCACCCGGACGGCATCCGTTTTGTCGTGTTGGGGGCGATCGTTACGGCGGTGCTGTTCGCGCTGTGGGGCGCGGTCGGCTGGGTCGGGGTGGTCGCGACCCTGTGGATTGCCTATTTCTTTCGCGACCCCTGGCGCGTCACCCCGGATCGTCCGGGTCTCATCGTCAGCCCGGCCGACGGCATCGTCGTCTCGGTCGGTCCGGCCCGGCCGCCGCCGGAGCTCGAAATGGGCGCGCTGAGTGTTGTGCGGATCGGGATTTTCCTCAACATCTTCGACGTGCACGTCACGCGCACGCCGATCGGCGGCCGGGTGGCGGCGCTGCGCTACACGAGAGGTCGGTTTTTCAATGCGAGCCTCGACAAGGCGAGCGAACACAACGAACGGATGGCGATCCGCATCGCCCCGCCCGAGGGGCCGGACGTCGCTTTTGTGCCGATCGCCGGGCTGGTGGCGCGGCGCATCGTCTGCGAATTGCGCGAGGGGCAACAGGTCGCGGCCGGTCAGCGGATGGGCCTCATCCGCTTCGGGTCGCGGGTCGACGTCTATTGCCCGCCACCCTATGTGCCGCTGGTCGCCGTCGGTCAGCGCATGGTCGGCGGCGAGACCGTGCTCGCCGACCGGCGCGTCGAGGAGCGGCCGCGCACCGGCTTTGCCCATTGACCCGTCCCGTCGGGCGGAGGATCGCCGATGAAATCGCGAAGGGTGCGCCGACCGCGCGTGCACCAGCTTTCCGGCCTGCCGGTCAACCGCCTCGTCCCGAACGTCCTGACCTTGCTCGCGCTGTGCGCCGGGATGACGGCGATCCGCTTTGCCGTCCACGCCAATTTCCCGGCGGCGGTACTCTCGATCATCGCCGCCGGCGTGTTCGACGGTCTCGACGGCCGCATTGCCCGCCTCCTCAAATCGACCACGCGCTTTGGCGCCGAACTCGACAGCCTGTCCGATTTCGTCAGCTTTGGCGTGGCTCCGGCGGCGGTCCTCTATCTGTGGACGATGGCGGCGCTGGGCAGCCTCGGCTGGGCCATCGTCCTGATCTTCGCGGTGTGCTGCGCCTTGCGCCTCGCCCGCTTCAACACCCAGATGGGCGCCGAAGCGCCGGCCTATGCCGCGCCGTTTTTCACCGGGGCGCCGGCGCCGGCGGGCGCCGGCCTCGTCATGGTGCCGATGTTCCTGAGCTTTGAATGGGGCGACTGGCTGTTCCGCTCGCCTTATCTGAGCGCGGTCGTGATGACCGGCACCGCATTGTTGATGGTCAGCAAGGTGCCGACCGTCTCGTTGAAGCGGGTGCGCATCCCGCCCCACATGGTGATCCCGACCCTGCTCGGGATCGGCGTGCTCGCCGGCTTCTTTACGACCGCGCCGTGGCCGACCCTGACCGCGGTCGGCATCGTCTATGTCGGCTCGATCCCGCTGACGATCCGCGCCTATTACCGGCTGAAGCGCGCCGCCGCAGCGCGCAAGGCCGCCGAGACGCCCGCCGCTCGCACCGAGGCCTTGCCGAGCCCCGGCTCGGTGCCGCGGCACGAGGTCGGCGCGCCGCCGCACGAATGGCGGCATTGACGGAGGACAAGGCGCTCCCCACCGCCTCATTTTCGTAAGGGGTTCCGCAAGCAACGGCCGGCAATACATTTGATGCTGGGAACGCGGCCGTCTCGGCCGCACGCGGGCAGCCTTTCGAGAATCTCAGGAGCCCGCGCTCCCCCATAGGGAGCGGAGAGGACATGCTGGTCGTCACCACCGAGACTATCCCCGGACACCGGATCGTCGAATTGCGAGGGCAATGCTTTGGTGTCGTCGTACGCAGCCGCGGTCTCGGCGGCAATATCATGGCCGGGCTGCGCTCGATTGTCGGCGGAGAGATCACCGAGTACACGCAACTCCTGGAGGAGGCGCGGCGTCATGCCGTCGATCGCCTCGTCCGGAATGCGACGGCGATGGGCGCCAACGCGGTTCTGATGATGCGCTTCGATTCGTCCGAAATCGGCCAGACGATGAGCGAGATCGTCGCCTACGGCACCGCCGCAATCATCGAACCTCTGCCCGGATGAGGCGATCGATCCTGCGCCCGGTCTTGTTGGCGATTGGCGGCGCCTTTCTCGTCGCCGCCGTTCTGTCCGGGCTCGCCGGCTGCTCGGGCCTGACGTTGGGAACCGCCTTCCCCGGCCTCGTCCTTGTCGGTGCAGTCCTCGTCGAGCGCTGGCGCTACAAGCCGCTCGGCGGCGCGCGTCTGGGCCCAGACTGGATCGCCACTGGCGAGCGCTTTGTCGATCCCGAAACCGGCAAATTGGTGACCGTCTTTTACCATCCCGCTACCGGCGAACGCCGCTATGTCGGTCGGTGAAAAGAGTAACCTCTCCCTCTCACAAAGCAGAATGCGTCAGCGCCTTCGCTATTCATCTCCGGCAGTTGGCTCCGGAAATGCCAAAGGATCAGAGGCTTGTTGGAAGCACCTTGAAACTATACGCGAATTATCCTAGCTGCAAAGCATAACCCACCTGCGGCGTGCCACAGGCCCAAAGGCCGTTTGGGCGCAAGCCCAGGCGGCCTTCTGCTTGTCTGGACCGTCCTATTGCCCGCACGATCGTCTATATCGACGGATTCAATCTATATTGCAGGGCGCTGAGGGGCACACCCCACAAGTGGCTTGACATCGCCGCGATGCGCAAGGCCGCGCTGCCGGCGAGCTGTCAGATCGTGGCGATCAACTGTTATACCGCCCACATTTCCGGCCGGGTGGATCCCGATGCGCCGCGCCGGCAGCATGCTTATCTGCGAGCAATCGCGACTTTGCCGGAAGTCACGATCCACTATGTCGGCTCGATCTCGCTGACGATCCGCGCCTATTTTACCGGCTGAAGCGCGCCGCCGAAGCGCGCAAGGCCGCCGAGGCGCCCGCTGCCCGCACCGAGGCCCTGCCGAGCCCCGGCTCGGTGCCGCGGCACGAGG
>DATFCQ010000371.1:0-15340 GCA_035252905.1 Allostellaceae bacterium
TCGAGCAACCGCCTCCGGCCGAACTCGGCCCCGGGCGGCAGCCGTATTGGCACGATTGGCACGGCCGCAGCCGTCGTGATCCGACCGGCCGCTTGCCGGCGGCGCTCAGGTCGGTAATTTTCGTTTCCCGATCGCTTCGACCGAAGCGGCCGCGGTGGCGACGTCGCGCGGATAGGTTTTCCGCGCCGGGAAGACCAGTGCGCTCGCCATCAGCATCGGGATCAGCATCAGCAAAAAGGTCCACATCAGCCCCTTCTGGCCGCCGCCCAGCCAGCCTGAGACGGCTCCGAACAACAGCGGGGCGCCGCCCTCGAAGGCGGAGCGCAAGGCCATGCGGCCGGATTCGCCTCGCCCCCACAATTGCGGGAGGATGATGTCGAGCCGGGCGGCGTCGATCGGCGCCACCGCCGCGGCCATAAAGAAGGCCCCGACCGTCAGCAGAATGATCCCCGCCCCGATATTGGTGACCCAGATGCCGGCGCCGAGAAACGGCACCGACAGGCACAGCGCGGCTGCCGGCACGACGATGCGGGCGCTGAGCACGCCCCGCTTCAGCAGCCGTTCCGCCACGCGGCCGCCGGCCACGGTGCCGATCAGTCCGCCGATGCCGGCCACCAATACGAACGCGCTGGCGCTGCTGCTTTTGAGGCCGAAATGTTCTGTTATATAAATCATCGCAAATGCACGCACCCCGGCGAAAAAGTAGTAAGCCAGCGCCGAGGCCGCGATCACCAATACATAAGTCGGAAATTTGAGCAGGTAGCGCATCACCCACCCAATATGGCGCCGGGTCGGGTCCTGGTTCAGGATCAGCGCTGTTCTGGGCTTGATGTCCGCTGCGCGCATGGTCTTTTGCAATTTGGACATTCCGGCGGCATCGCCGTCCTGCGGACGATCGGGCTGCGGCCGCGCGGCCGCCTCCGGATCGCGCTCTCCGGGCCGGAGCCAGCTCTGGCTGCTGCGTTCCGGTTCCGGCAGATAGCGCCAGATCGCCCAGATCGGGATCAGGGTCAGCGCCGCCATCACATAAAAGGACCAGCGCCAGGTCGAGAAGCTCTCGACCTCGCCGGCAATAAAAAAGCCGATCCCTGATCCGATCAATTCGCCGGCCAGGATCCAGCCGTAGATGCCGGCGCGCTCCCGGGCCGGGAAAAAATCCCCGGTCAGTGAGGCGACGCATGGCCAGGCGGCCGCGGTGGTCGCCCCCAGAAACAGCCGGGTCACCAGCAGGTAGATATACGAGGTCGCGGTGCCGCTGATCGCCATTGCCGCTACCCACAGCGCGATCGCGACCATCAGCACGATCCGCCGGGGCAGCCGGTCGGCCAATATGCCCATCGGCAGGGTGGCGGCCGCCCCGATGAACGACACGGCGGAGAACAACAGCCCGATCTCGGTATTGCCGATGTGGAAGGCGTGCTTCAACTGGTCGGAGACCGCCGACAATGTGCCCTTGTCGACCCCGTCGATCGCGAGGACCGCCGCCAAGACCAGGATGACCTGCAGGCGAGCGGGCCCGCCGAACAGGGCGACGATCCGGGCCTTTGCCGATCCGACAAGATTGAGCGCCGCATCGGCAATGAAGGCGATGGACGTCTTGGACAGGCTGGCCACTCTTCTCCTCACCAATCCAGAGGCAGCCCCGGCCCGTGCCGGGACACGGCCGCCCGTCCCGAGGCCGGCGGAGCCCCTGCCCGGCGAGGGAAAGTCCGACACGGCTTCAGCAGCGGCTCGTCGCGTGCCGCGCATCGCGCTCTGCATCGGCCGAGAATGAGCGAGAGCAGGGCGCTCGGGGCGCCGGCGCCCCGGCAATCCCGCACTGTGACAGCCTGTCGCCGCCCTCGCGCGACTTCGTCGCGCGGGGCCCAAAATGCCGGTTCAGCCTCGCGCCGCGACACTCCGGCAACAGCGCGCCTTCCTGCCCGGTTCCGCGGCCGGCTGCAACGCGGGAGAGCGGACCCGTTTCGCGCGGCGCCCCCGACCGGGAATAGGCAATATCCTCACCGAAGCCAGAGCACGTTGCGTATCGGTTGAGGCGGTTGTCCCGCCAGCTCTCGGAGCGCGGCCGACTCGGCTGCGTGCGGGCGGCCCTTCGAGAGCCTCAGGAGCCTGCGTTCCAATGAGACCGGGCTCTCGATTGATGTGCAAGCGCAGCACTGTCGCGTAATCGCCAAGGCTTCGCTCTTGAGGTGGCGATACGTGGTCGTATGGCCGATGCCGAGATGGCGAGCGATGTCTCGTGCATGGTCAGATGCTGCTCCCGACGCGCGATTGCTCGGGTCCGCGGGCGCTTGGGCGGGGGCGGCGGGTCAGGGCGCACGGGAATGCCCTCGGCTGCGGCGGCACGACGCCGGGCTTGCTCGATCTCGCGCAGCTCGCGGACCTGGGCGGTGAAGGCCAGTTCCAGCGCCTCGGTCAGATTTTGCAGCAGGTGGAAGCGATCCGCGACCTGCACCGCCCCGGGTGCGCCGCCGCAAGCGTGTCCGCCTCGCGATCGGCCCTTCGACAAGCTCAGGAGCAGCGCCACCGGGCGGCGATGTTCCAGGTCCACCAGCACCGTGCCATAGGTGAACCGCCGGCGCATTACCCAGTCGTCCACCCCGAGGGCGGCCGGCGTCACGACGGGCGATGCAGGCGCCCGCCGGACCAGGTGCAACAGTGTTGTATTGCGGCTCGCCGGCAACCCGAGCCGTGCGCCCGCCGCACCGCCAAGCGCGAGGGCTGCGGCCGCGAGCCGATCAGGCAGCCGAGCCGTCCGGCGCGCCCAGGGACGGCGATGCCGGGCAGGCGCTCGGCAAAGGTGCGGCGCTCGCACCGCGCATTGTCGCAGAAGAGCCGCCGAACCTTGAGCCGGATGGCAACGCGATGCTCACCCCAAGGCCGATCGGCAAGCCTCCGTTCATATCGGCTGTGGGTGCGCCTGGCCTGCCAGCCACACAACGGGCACGGCATCGGGCGGGAACGCGAAGCCAGGGTCAGGGTGATTGTCGGCGGGGCGGGCGCAAGGCTCCAGGTTTCGAGCCGGATCGAGGCCGGACCCGGCAACAAGCGAGAGAGTAGGTTCACCTACTGGATATAGTGATACCCCCGGGCGCCGGTTCCTCGACGGCGGCTTTGCCAAGAAGGCGGCGGCGCTCGGCTGGGGACCATTCGACCTGTTCGGCTGCGACCGCGACCGGCCCTTTGTCCGGATCGACCAAGCCGGGTTGCTCTGGGCGCTCAACGGCGATCGCCTGATCGCGCTGAGCGAGAACGCCGCGGCAAGGCCGGCCGAGAAGCCTCTTCTCGCCATCGCGCAACTGCTGCTGCTATCCCGCGGTGCCGGGGCGGTAGATCGGCGCGAGGCGGCCCTGGAGCTGTTTTCGTCCAAGGTGTAGGCGCGCCGATCGCGGCAAGTTCTGAGCGGTGGCGCAGCGCCGAATGGTATGATGCGGCGATGGCCGTCCTGTTCGACACCTTGAAGCTTGCCGAGCGGCTCGAAGCTGCCGGCATGCCGCCGCGCCAAGCCCGCGACGTGGCGAGCGCTCTTGCCGAGACGGCGAGCGGCGATGTCGCCACCCGGCAGGATATCGAGCTGCTCCGCCGCGACATTGACCAGATACGCCGGGACGTCGGCCATTTGCGCGAGACCACACAAGCTGACATCGCCACTCTGCGCGAATACGTTGATCTGCGGCTCGGCGAGATGGAGGCGCGGCTGCGCGGCGAGATCCACGGCGGCGATGCAGAGCTGCGCACCGAGATCGCAGGGCTGCACACCGAGATCGAGAAAGTCCGGGCCGACGTGCGCGGCTGGCTGATCGCGCAGGCGTTTGCGATCATCGGCGCCGTCGCCGCAATCGTCGGGCTCGCCGCAGCGCTGTCGCGGCTGATCCACTGATCGTTGCCGCTTTTCAAAAACCGGCCGCAGTTTGCGCATGGCAGGCGCGAACTTTCAGAGCCGAGACCTGCCCAGCCGTTTCCCCGAACCCGAGTGCGCCCGCTCGGGCGGGCGCCAGCGAGGCGCATGCAACCAATGCGGATGGCGTACGAAGAAATACAACCGATTCCGTATTTTTCCGTACGAAGCCGGGTTTCGCCGGAAACCTGATCGCAAACCATTGAGAGGATTGGCGTCCCCAACCGGATTCGAACCGGTGTTGCCGCCGTGAAAGGGCGGTGTCCTGGGCCTCTAGACGATGGGGACGCGGGCGCTTCATCTAGAGCCGCGGCGGCAGGAAATCAACTGTTCCGACGGCCGCCTTGCGCAAGCCCGGCTTCGGCCAGCGCGCCGCGACGCGCGGCAGCACCTCCTCGATCAGCCGGCGGGTCTGCGCCAACATCTCCTCGTCGCCCCGCGCCGCCGGGCGCAGGATGAATTTGGCGATCCCGGCTTCGACATAATGGGCGATCCGGTCGACGATCTCGGCGGCCCCGCCGATCGCGAAATGGCCGAGCGGATCACGGCCGGTGCGCTTGCGGTAGGCCTCGAACAGGCGGTCAAGCCCGGGGTCGTCGGGCCGGCCGAAGCGGAACGGGATCCCGGCGCCGTAATGGTCCTCGTCGATCCTGCGGCCGCAGGCGGCGGCGGCGGCGCGGATCTCGGCGATGACCGGGGCCACCTCGGCCGGGCCCTCCGAGCCAGCCTGCCAGCCGGTGCCGAAACGGGCGGTGCGCCGGACCGCCGCCGGCGACGAGCCGCCGATCCACAGCGGCAATTCGCTCTGCACCGGCTTGGGCGCGATCGCCGCGCCCTTGAGCTGGAAATGCTCGCCGGCAAAATCGACCGAATCCTCGCGCCACAGGCGGCGGATGATGTCGAGCGCCTCGTCGGTCTTGCGCCCGCGCGTCTTCGTGTCGAGAGCGAGCGCGTCCCATTCCGGGGCGAGCGGGCTGCCGATGCCGAAGGCGGGCAGGAGCCGGCCCTCGGACAGGAAATCGATCGTCGCGCATTGCTTTGCCACCAGGACGGGATCGCGAAAGGCGAGCGACAACACGTTGACGCCGAATTTGAGGCGACGGGTGCGACCGGCGAGCGCCGCCATGACGCTGACGGCTTCGAGGATCGGCGCATGGCTGATGATGCGGTCGGTCTGCCACAGCGAATCGACCCCGCCCGCCTCGCACAGATCGACCCAGCGCCAGAACCCGGCGGCGCCGTCGAACGGAAACTCCATCAATCCGAGCCCGACGGCGATGGTTTTCGACATGCTGCCCTCCTCGCGGCGTGGCCGCTCTGTCGCAAGCTAACGCGGCCCATCGCCGGAAGCGAGCCCGGTCGTGCCGGCTGTTTGCGGAAGAGTGATATCGGCGGAATACGCTGCGCTCTTCCGCCCTACGCGGCGCTCCGGATAGCCTTTATGACTTCAATGTTAGTTTCTGCGCGTCGCGGGAGAGTGTATTCGTACCAGGAGAGAGCCGTCACTCGCCAATTGCGCCGGGCCGGCGGCCATTGCAGCCAATCATAGGGGGATCCGGCGGTGACCGGTGCCGCACGGCGCATTCTCGTCATCGAGGACGATCGGGAGACGGCCGGCCAGCTCGCCGATTGCCTGCGCGGGGGCGGCTATGCGGTCGACCTTGCCGGCGACGGCACGGCCGCCCTGAGCCTTGCTGAGGCCGGCGATTACGCGGTGATGACGGTCGACCGGATGCTGCCCGGGATCGACGGCATCGCCGTCATCCGGCGCCTGCGGGAGCGCGGCGTCGCCACCCCGGCCCTGATCATCAGCGCGCTCGGCGAGATCGACGACCGCGTCCGCGGATTGCGCGCCGGGGGCGACGATTATCTTGTCAAGCCCTTCGCTTTTGCCGAGATGCTGGCCAGGGTCGAGGCGCTGACGCGGCGCAGTGCGGTCGTGGCCAAGGAGACCCTGTTGCGCGTCGGCGATCTCGAACTCGATCTGCTCGCCCGCACGGCGCGCCGGCGGGGCCGCAGAATCGAATTGCTGCCGCGCGAGTTTCGCCTGCTCGAATATCTGGTGCGCAACGCCGGCGAGGTCGTCTCCCGCGCGATGCTGCTGCAGCATGTGTGGGACCTGCATTTCGACCCGATGACCAATGTCATCGACGTCTATGTCGGCCGCCTGCGCCGCAAGCTCGACCATGGTCAGGCCTACCCGCTGATCCATACCATTCGCGGCGTCGGATTTTGCCTCTGTGCTCCTGGATAAGACGCTACGGTCTTCGACGCTCAAACTGGCGGCGATCTATATCGCAGTGGTCTGCGCCGCCATCCTGTTGCTGTTCGCCTATGTCTACGAGACCAGCATTTCCTTTGCCCGCACCGCCGTCGAGCGCGACATCGCGGCGGAACAGGCGTGGCTCGCCGCCGGCTATGCGCGCGGCGGCGCGCCCCTGCTGGCGCGGCGGATCGCGCACCGCAGCGACGGCGCCGGGTCCGGCGAGTGGAGCTATCTGCTGGTCGACCGCTCCCTCGCGCCTCTCGCCGGCAATCTGCGGGCGTGGCCGAACGCGCTGTCGGGCACCGGCGGCTGGAGCGATCTTCCGCTGCCGTCCGGGGCGCGGATACGGGCGGTTTATCAGATCCTGCCGGACGGCGACCGCCTGCTCGTCGGGCGCAGCCTCGGCGATCTCGAACATTTCGACCGGTCGATCGCCTTTGCCCTCGGCTGGGCGGTCGGCCTCCTGGCTCTGCTCGCCGTCGCGGCGGGCGTCTCCACCTCGCGGCGGTCGGTCTCGCGCATCGAGGCGATCAATACGGCAAGCCGCGAAATCATGCGGACCGGGCTCGGCAAACGCATCCCGCTGCGCGGCACCGGCGACGAATGGGACGAACTGGCCGGCAATCTGAACGCGATGCTCGCCCGCATCGAGGAATTGGTGGAGGCCAACCGGCAGGTCTCGGACAACCTCGCGCATGACCTGCGCACGCCATTGACGCGCGTGCGCGGGCGCCTGGAAAAGGCCTATCACTGCCCGCCCGCAATCGCCGAATACCCGGCTGTCATCGGTCAGGCGATCGCCGAACTGGACGGGGTTCTGAAAACGTTTTCGTCATTGCTGCGCATTTCCCGCATCGAGGTTCAGGACCGCGGCGAGGGGTTCCGCGCGGTCGATCTGAGCGCCCTCGCGCGCGAGGTCGTCGAATTGTTCGAGCCCGCGGCGGAGGAGGCCGGTGTGCGGCTCCATGCGGCGGGCGCCGACGGGATCCGCGCGGTCGGCGACCGCGATCTGCTGTTCGACGCCCTCTCGAACCTCGTCGACAATGCGATCCATCATGGCGGCCCTGACGGGGAGGTGACCGTCGCGGTCGCCGAGGAGCGGACCGGGCCGGCCGTGACGGTCGCCGACACCGGCCCCGGCATCCCGGCCGAGGAGCGGCGCAACGTCCTCAAGCGGTTTTATCGCCTCGAACGAAGCCGCAACAGCCCGGGGAACGGGCTCGGGCTCAGCCTGGTCGCGGCCGTCGCCGGTCTCCACGGCGCCCGTATCGAGATGTCGGACAACGCTCCGGGGCTGAAGGCGACCTTGCGGTTGCCGCCCTCCGCCCCGGCTTCCGGCGAAGCGCAGCCAAGCCTCGCCGCCGGCAAGCTGCGGCCGCGCCCGGTTGCCTAAAGGGCGCTCCCGGCGGTCCGTCCCGGCCTTCCTAATTGCCGGCGGCCATGTGTCGCTGCTTCACAGGGGTGATCGTGCCGAACAGGCCGTCCGTCTCG
This sequence comes from Allostellaceae bacterium, assembly GCA_035252905.1. Taxonomy (GTDB): domain Bacteria; phylum Pseudomonadota; class Alphaproteobacteria; order ATCC43930; family CGMCC-115725; genus AP-15. The sequence goes on from DATFCQ010000371.1 coordinate 7,656, forward strand.
CTATTGGGTCCGGCGGTAAAGTACAGCGTGTCGGAGCTTGAGTTCTTGCCGCCGCCCAGGGTCAGGGTCCACAGCCCGTCGATCACCAAGGGCTTGCCGTTGCGGCGATTGAGCTGGGCGAGAAAATTGCCGTCGGAATCGAAGACATTGATCCTGCCGTCGCCGAAATTGCCGATCAGGATGTCGCCGCTGAACTGGCCGAAGGCAAAGGAGGCGCGGACCACGCCCCACGGCGAGTTCAGCGTTCCGCGGCTGGCGAACCGCCGCAGCAGGTGACCATCGGTGTCGAAGACATCGACAAAGCCGTTTCCGGGGCCGGCGACATCGTCGTGCTTTTGCGCATTCTGTTTTGCATATGTGACGAAGAGATCGCCGTTGATGTTCTGAATGCCAAAGGGCGCGAATCTGGGCGGAAGATTCGGGTCTGTAAAGTCGCCATCGATCTCTTGATTCGTCGCCGGTCGAAAACCCGTTGAGCCATTTGGAGCAAAAACATCGATAGTGCCGGCGTTAAAGTTGGTGGCAAAGAGGAACACGCCATGGGCATTAACGCCGGTGGCGAGAGCCTTGTATACGGCCCCGCTTCCGGAATTATCGACGGCTATGACCGCGCGAGTGGGGTCGGCAATTGTTCCCGCCCAAGCCGAGAGCGTTCCGTCCTCGGTGTCGAAAATAAAGGAGGCGGGAATGTTCGTCCCGGGGACAAGAAAGCCCGTGGTAGGACTCGTGGTCGGGTTCCAGACGATCCCGGTCGGAGCCGCCGGCGTCTGCGGTGGCGGATTCGTTTGCATGGAAGCCGGTTGGCAAGCCGTACTGGGCACGGAATTATCCGGCAAAGGGATTTTCACTTCGAGCGCTACCTTCGCGCCCGTGCCGTCATAAAGGGTTGAGCAACCCGAAGCGTTATCAGCGATCCAGAACGGGCTCGCGGCCGGGGAAAAAGCGACACCCCAGGCATTCCTGAGGTTCATGTCCTGCACATCCAGGCCTGGCAGATCCGAAACGAGGCGATTGACTTTATAGGCGTTGTCCTGGCCGGAATCGCCGCCGTCCGCGCCGGCGGCGGCCGGGCCGAGGATCGCGGCCGTCGCCAACGCGCCGGCTGCGATGGTGCCAAGAATCCGGTTCATGCGGGTTTGTCCTCTGTTGCCTGTTCGAGCCGCGGCGGCGAGCGCAGCCGCAATGGCCGGCCGGCCGCTCGGCCTGTCCGACCTGTTCAGGACGACTCCCGCGGGCAGGTTTTATTCCTTTGCCTCATGTTTTCGGACAGCGCGCGGCGGCCGCCGATCCGGCTGCCGGGATGCTGCTGCCGCGGCCCGCCCCTGCCTCGCCCCACATGTGACGGCGCAGCCGCTCCCGCGCGCGCGACAACCGCGACATCACGGTGCCGATCGGCACCCCCAGAACGCGCGCAACCTGCTGGTAGGAGAGCCCTTCCACAGCAATCAGCCGCATCACCGAACGCTGGTTCTCCGGTAGTGTCCGGAACGCGCGCAGAAAATCGCGATAATGGAGGGCGGCATATTGGCCGCCGTCGATCGGCGGCAATTCCGCTTCGCTGGCCTCAGCCAGCGGGATCTGCCCGTGCCGCCGCCGCATATGCTCTCCGGTGACGAAGCGGTTGTAGACGATCGTGTAGAGCCAGCCCCGGAAATTTCCCTCGGGCCGGCGCCTGTGCCAATGGGCGAGAGCCCGCTCGATGCCGTCCTGCACGAGGTCGTCGGCGCGTTCGCCGTCGCCCCGCACCAAGGCTCGGGCAAAGCGCCGCAAGCCGGGAAGCTGGGTTTCGATGAGGGCGGCCTGCTCGTTCAACATTGTCCATTCTCTCAAGAAATCGTTGTCTGACGCTGCGCAACATCCTGCTCGGCCATAGAAATTTCTGCGCCGTCACCGCAATGGGGATCACCGGAGCACCGGAAAAAAGGATACGCAGAACAATTTTGTTTCACCACTGACAGTTTTTTCATTTAATGACCTTTTTGTTAGACTGTGAAATCCGTTTAATTCCTGTAACTTATACGAGATGACGCAATCTCTTTTGCGATTCCTGGGGCAGCGGAGGTGCGGAATATCGCCGCCGGTCGCGAGTCGTAATCGGCTGAACGCGCGATCCCCGACGGGTCGCCACACCCTGCTGCAAGGATGAATAGGGATGATCGCAAAGCCATTGGACGAATCTGTGCGGCTGCCCCGCCGCGCGGTGCTGCAGGCTGCCGTTGGCGTGGCCGCCATTCTCGGCGCGGCGGCCGATGCCGCGGCGGCGCCGATCAAGGTTTCAAAGGCGTCGGTGGCCTATCAGGACCAGCCCGACGGTAGCAGGCGCTGCGGGATATGCGCCCATTTTGCACCGCCGGGCTCATGTCGGCTCGTCCAGGGTGCGGTCAGTCCGCAGGGCTATTGCCGGCTCTTTACCGCTGCCAGCGAAAATGGCTAAAGCTCGGCGATCCTGGCCGCAGCCCTCAAGCGGACCCTCCGGCCGGGGGATAAGATCGCCGGTTCGCGCCGCGATCCTCCTCGCGCTCCTCTTCGGCCTCGGCGCACTATCACGCCCGGCCGCGGCGCTGCCTCTCTATGCCCGGCAGACGGGGCTGGTCTGCGCCAGTTGCCACACCACATTTTTCCAACTGACGCCGTTCGGTCGGCGCTTCAAGCTCGGCGGCTATACCCTGGGCGGCGGCACCTCCACGCTCCCGCCCTTTGCGGTCATGCTGCAGCCGACCTTCACCCACACCGCGGCCGGTCAACCGGGCGGCGCCGCTCCGCATTTCGGACCGAACAACAACTTTGCCTTGCAAGAGGCGAGCCTCTTCACCGGCGGGCGCATTACCGACCATATCGGCGCCTTTATCCAGGGCACCTATGACGGCGTCGACCGCCGCTTCGGTTGGGACAATACCGACATCCGCTATGCCAATGCCGCCAAGCCGGGAGGCCACGACCTGCTCTTGGGCGTGACGCTCAACAACAATCCGAGCGTGCAGGACGTGTGGAACACGACCCCGGCCTGGAGCTTCCCGTTCATCAGCCCAACCCTGTCGCCGACACCCGCTGCCAGCACATTTATCGAGGAGACCTTTGCGCAGCACGTGCTCGGCCTCGGCGCTTACGGCTTTCTCGACGATTCGCTTTATGTCGAACTGACCGGCTATCGCAGCCTGGCGAAGAGGACCGAGCTATTGCTCGGGGTCGATACGACCGACGACAGCCCGATCGATGGCATTGCGCCCTATTGGCGGGTTGCGGTCGAGCGCAATTTCGGCAAGAATTCATTGGAAATCGGCACGTTCGGCCTGGAAGGCCATGTGCGGCCCCTGCGCATGTTCGCGGCCGGCACCGACGCCTTTACCGATGTCGGGGTCGACTCTCAGTATCAGTGGATCGGCGACCGCCAAGCCGTGACCTTTCGCATCAGCTGGATCCACGAGGATCACGATCTCGGCGCGAGCCAAGCGCTCGGCCTTGCCGACCGCTCGCATGATACGTTGCGCAGCTTCCATACCTCGCTCTCTTATACCTTTGATGACACCTGGGAGCTGACCGGCGCGCGGTTCTCGTTGTCTGGCACCAGGGACGCGACGCTCTACGGCACCACCAACGGCAAACCGGACACCAGCGGCTGGATCGCCGAGATCGCCTATCTGCCGTACATGCACGGCGGTCCCAAATTCTGGCCATGGTTCAACGCCCGCCTCGGCCTGCAATACACGAGGTACGACAAGTTCAATGGAGCCGGCAGGAATTTCGACGGAATGGGACGCAATGCGGGCGACAACAATACCATTCTCCTCTATGCCTGGATCATGTTCTGAGAGCTTTGAGTGAGGAAAGCGGCGGAAGAGCGCAGCGTCTTCCGCCGCTTTGAAAAATTCTGCCGTCCGTCAAGGCAGCGGGCGGAAGATCAGGATCGCCGCCCCCGCACTCCCCTTCGGGGCGGGGGCGGCGACATAGAGCCGGTCGCGCTGCGGCACGAACAGCAAGGTCCGGGCGCCTCGGGCCGTCGTCACCTGCCCGACCCGACGATATCCCGCAGGGCTGCGCTGGAAGACGTCCACGACGCCGGCTCCGCAGCTGACGTAGAGGCGGCGGCGTTTGTTGTCGAAATAGGCGTCGTCGGCATCGGCGCAGGCGGCAAGGGCGGCGACGGCGCCGGTCCCGGGATCCAGATTGCCGTTGCCGGAGTCGACCCGCAGATTGTCGGCATCTCGGCCCAGCGCGACCGCGACAATGTCGGCCTTTGCCGAATAGCCGACCCCCTGCGGCTCGCGCAGACCGGAGATCCGCCGGATGCATCGCCCCGAGGCGAGGCCGACGACGTCCACTGTGCCGTTGCCGTATTCGGCGATAAACAAGCGCTTGCGGGAGAGATCGATCGCCATGTGATCGATCCGGCCCGCCACCCCGGGGAGCGGGATCCTGCCCTCCAGAGCGAGCCATTCCGCCGCCCGCACCGGGATCGCGGCGGCCAGCAAGGCGAGCGCGAAAGCGGCCGTCCGCACTGGCGCCATCAGGGCCTCCCCCGACAGATGTTGCATCGCTGCCGGGATTATGGCCCGATCGCGCCGCCCCCCGAAGCGGGACTGGAGAGCGGGAGCGAGGCGATGCGCGTATTCACGACGGTGCCGCAGGAGGATCTGAAGCAGGTCGGGGCGGCGGCGCGCGCCGCTGAGGCCGAAGGGTACGACGGCATCGTCGCGATGGAGAACAAGCACGACCCGTTTCTTGCTCTTGCCGTCGCCGGCGCGGCGAGCGAGCGCATCGAATTGCATACCGGCGTCGCCATCGCCTTTGCCCGCACGCCGATGGCGGTTGCCGAGGTCGGCTGGGACCTCGCCGGCGCGACCGGGGGGCGCTTTGTGCTGGGGCTCGGCTCGCAGGTGCGCGCCCATAACGAGCGGCGGTTTTCGGTGGCGTGGACGCCGCCGGCGCCGCGCCTGCGCGAATATGTGCGGGTCTTGCGGGCAATCTGGCAGTGCTGGAAGACCGGCGAGAGGCCCGCTTTCGAAGGCGCGCATTACCGCTTCACGTTGATGACCCCGAATTTCGCCCCCGAGCCGATCGCCGCGCCGCCGCCGGCGGTGACGATCGCCGCGGTCGGGCCGGCGATGCTGAAAGTCGCGGCCGAGGAATGCGACGGGGTCAAATTGCACGGCTTCTGCACGAAGACATACCTGACGCAGGAGATCATGCCGCGCCTCTCGGCCGGTATGGCCAAAAGCGGGCGCCAGCGCGCGCAGTACGAGATCGCCGGCGGCGGCTTCCTCGCCACCGGGGCCGATGACGCCGAGGTGGCGCGACGGTTCGAATGGGTGCGCCAGCGCGTCGCCTTCTACGGCTCGACCCCGGCCTATTATCCGGTCCTGGCGGTGCACGGGCTCGAGGATCTGGGCCGGAAGCTCAACGCGCTGTCGCGCGAGGGGAAATGGAGCGAGATGGCAAAGGAGGTGCCGGACGAGGTCGCGCACCTGTTCGCCGCAGTCGGCCGCCACGACCAGATCGTCGCGGCGATCGACGCGCGCTTTGGCGGGCTCGTCGATTCGCTGACCCTGCGCGGCGACGGGGTCGGCACGGTGCCGCCCGATCTGGTGCGGGACATAAGGCGCATCCCGCACCAGTTCCGCGGTTTTGTCTAATTGTACGAAACACCTGACGCTGGGAAACCCTCACCCGCCTCGCTCCGCTCGGCACCCTCTCCCGCATTGCGGGAGAGGGGGGACCAGCCGGCCCTGAATTCCCTTGGGGGCTGGTGGGTGAGGGCTGTCCGCCGGAACTCTCGGTTTCGGCCCGCTACTCGTCGCCGGCCCAGGCAATCGTCGATAAGAGGGCGTGCGGCGGCTGGCGCGAATCGAGCCTTGTATGCTGGCAGATGATCGGGACGTCCGAGACGATCAGGCTGGCATAGGGGGTGTCGCGCGGCACCGGCGCCGGATCGTCGAGATCGTTGAAGCGCAGGTGCTTGGTGCGCCGCGCCGGCACCGTCACCCGGTAGGGACCGACCGGGTCGCGGTCCTCGAAATAGAGCGTGATCGCGACCTGCGCGGGGGTTTCGCCGGGGTTCAACATGCAGACCGTCTCATGGCTGGTCAATGCCGGCGCCGGGCCGGTGCTGGAGCCCGGGATGTAGCCCTCGGCGATCGACCAGAGCTTGCGTCCGACGCTGGCCATCATCCCCCCGTGGCAAAGCCGGGATAGAGCGCCATGCCGCCGTCGATGAACAATGTTGCGCCGACCACGTAATCCGCCTCGTCCGAGGCGAGCCAGACCACTGCCCGGGCGATGTCGTCGGGCTCGCCGATGCGGTTGTACGGCACCAGGGTCATCAGCCGGCCGTAGGCTTCCTGTGTGTTCCAGGCCGCGGTGTTGATCGGGGTGCGGATGGCGCCCGGCGCGATGCTGTTGACGCGGATGTGATGGGGCGCCAGTTCCTGGGCCAAGGTCTTCATCAGCATCATGATGCCGCCCTTGGAGGCGGCGTAATTGGCGTGGCCGGCCCACGGGATCGCCTCGTGCACCGAACTCATGCAGATGATCTTGCCGGCGGCGCGCGACACCGAGGCAATGACGCCGCGGCGCAAAAACTCGCGCGCGGCGGCGCGGGCGCACAAAAACTGCCCGGTCAGATTGACCCCGATGACCGTATTCCACTGGTCGAGCGTCATCTCGTGAAACGGCGCATCGCGCTGCAATCCGGCATTGTTGACGAGGATGTCGATCGTGCCGAATTCGCCGATCGCCTGGCGGAACATCGCCTCGACCTCATCCTCGCGCGAGACGTCGGCCTTGTGGGCCAGGGCGCGCACCCCGGCGCGGCGGATCTCCGCGGCGACCGCCTCGGCCCGGTCCGGAGCAGAGACGTAATTGACGACGACATCGGCGCCGGCCCGGCCGAGCGCGATCGCCGCCGCCTCGCCGAGCCCGGAATTGGCGCCGGTCACCAGGGCCTTCTGACCCGCGAGCGGCTTTTCCACCATGACCGGCCTCCCTCCGCTGTCTACAGCAGCAAACAGAACACCGCCGCAGACGTCCCGTCCGGGACGCGGTCAGCGGCGCTCGAAACCGGCCTCGTCGAGCGCGGCCTTGGCCTTGCGGGCGATCAACAGAGCGACCGCGGCGGTCGCCAGCAGGCCGACCGCGAGCAATGCCCATTTGAGCATGCCGCCGGCTCCGCCGCCCTCCATCGCCGCCTTGCCGAGCGTGCCGAGATAGACATAGATCGCCGTCGCCGGCACGATCCCGGCCAGGGTCGCCGGAACGTAATGTCCGAACGGGATGCCGGTGATGCCGAACACGTAATTCTGCAGATTGAACGGCACCAGCGGCGAGAGCCGCAGCAGCAGGACGATCTTCCAGCCTTCCTCGGCGACGGCGCGGTCGACCGCGGCGAATTTGGGCCGCGTTTCGAACAGGCGGCGCACCCGGTCGCGCGCCAGATAGCGGGCGGCGAGAAAGGCCAGCGAGGCAGCGATCGTCGCCGCCACGACGACGACCGGAACGCCCCACAGCCCGTAGACGAGGCCGGCGATGATCGAGAGCGGCCAGTCGGGCGCCAGGATCACCGTGGCGGCGATAAAGGCCAGGGCAAAAAAACCCATCCCGGCGGGGCCCAGGGCGAGCAGCCAATGCCGCAGCGCGAACAGCCAATGGGCGAAGGGCAAAAAGAACCAGGCCGCGGCGATGGCCGCGGCGAG
>DATFCQ010000372.1:0-43406 GCA_035252905.1 Allostellaceae bacterium
CGGCGCCGACCGCGCCGCCGCCCGCCGCCGCGCCTATGACGCCATCGCCGAGATCGACTGGCCCGACGGCTTCTGCCGCCATGACATCGCCGGCTGATCCCGGCCCCTCACCCTCCCGCTTCGCGGGTCCCTCCCTCTCCCCGCGATGCGGGGAGAGGGCCGGGGTGAGGGGCCTTTTCCCGGCGGCGCTTGCCGCCGTCCCCGAACGGGCGGTAGCCTCAAACCCCGCAACCGCGAGGAGACGATCATGGCCTTCTACGAACTGCGCCAATACAAGGTCCGCCCCGGCAGGCTCGCCGAATGGGTCCGGGTCATGGAAGAGGAGATCATCCCGTTCCAGGTCTCGAAGGGCATGGTCATCTGCGGCAGCTTCCGCGGCGAGACCGACGATTCGGTCTATGTCTGGCTGCGCCGCTTCGAGAGCGAACAGGAACGCGAGGCGCTCTACAAGGCGGTCTATGAGAGCGACTATTGGAAGACCAAGATCGCGCCGCGCGTTTCCGACTATCTCGACCGCTCGGCGGCGGTGATCACCCGCATCGTCCCGACCGCGAAATCGACGATGCGGTAACAGCCGATGAATGGTGCTGCAGATCACTTTGCACTCCCTCCCCCTTGATGGGGGAGGGCCGGCCCTTCGACAAGCTCAGGAGGGGCAGCCCATCCCTGCAAAGGGTCGGTTCTGGCACTGCTGGAATTGCCATGGCCGCGCAGATGCAAAGGAAAGGGGCCGCCCCTCGCGGGACGGCCCCTTTCTCCCGTAACGCCTCAGCCGCTCAGCTGTGCCAGCGGAACTGCTGCGGCTTTCTCGCCGAGCCCTGCGAGATCAGGACGTTGACCAGGGCCGGGCCGCGGAAGTTCATGGCCTCGTCGAGCGCGCCCCGGATGTCCTTCGGGTCCTCGACATAGAAGCCCTTGCCGCCGAAGGCGTCCATTACCTTGTCGTAGCGCGCGCCGTAGATCAGCGAGTTGGGCTTCAGGTTGAACATCGGGTTGTCCGGGATCTCCGGCATGCCGGGGCCGATGCCGCCATTGTTGAGGACGACGATCTTGGCCGGGAAGCCGTAGCGGCACAACGTCTCCATCTCCATGCCGGAGAAGCCGATTGCCGAGTCGCCCGAGAGGTGGATGACCGGCCGGTCGGGACAGGCGACGCAGGCGGCGATGGCCTGGCCGAGGCCAACGCCCATCGTGCCGTAGGTGCCGGCGTTGAGGCAGGAGCGGGCGTTGGCGACATTCAATTGGGTGAGGCCGATGTCCATCGTGCCGGCGCCCTCGGCGGAGAGGATCGCGTCTCTCGGCATCCAGGCGGCGACATCGCGCAACGCACGGTAGTAGTTGGCGGGCCCGGTGTCGTCGTCGATCTGCGGCTTGATCATCGCCGCGTTCTCGGACGCCTTTTTCGTGATCATCTGCCGCCACGGCGTGTCCTTCGGATGGAACCACTGGCGGTTGCCGAGCGCCTGGTTCAACTGCCCGACGATTGCCTTGCCGTCGCCGACCAATGCCACCTCGGTCGCCTTGTTGTGGCCGATCTCCTCGGGGGCGATGTCGAGCTGGATGACCTTGACGTCCTTGGCATAGCGCGGCGCCTGCCCGAAATGCAGGATCCAGTTGAAGCGCGCGCCCATCAGGAACACGACGTCGGCGTTCTGCAAGGCCAAGGTGCGCGCCGCCGCGACCGACAGCGGATGATCGTCAGGCATCACGCCCTTGCCCATCGGCGAGCGCAGGAACGGCACCTGCGTGCGCTCGATAAAGGCGCGCACCTCGTCCTCGGCGTGCGACCAGGCCATGCCCTTGCCGACGATGACCAGCGGCCGCTGCGCCCGTTCGAGCAGGTTGAGGGCCGCCTCGACATTCTCCTGTGGCGCGACCATGCGCGGCGGATCCGGGCATTTCTCGACCTCAACCACTTTGTCTTCGTCGCACACGCCGGTGATGATGTCGTCCGGCATGTCGAGATAGGTCGCGCCGGGCCGGCCGTAGATCGAATTTCTGACCGCCATCTCGACGTAATAGGGGATGCGGTGAACGCTCTCGATCCCGTGCGCGAACTTGCAGAACGGCGAGGCGATCAACACCTGGCGCTCTTCCTGGAAGGCGCCCATGCCGCCGCGATAGGTCTCCGAGGCGCCGCCGATCAGGATCATCGGCCAGCAGTTCTGCTGTGCGTTGGCGAGGCCGGCAAGGCCGTGGACGACGCCGGGGCCGGTGACGACGATGCAGGCGCCGGGGCGGCCGGTCAGATAGCCGTAGGCCTGGGCGGCATAGGAAGCGGTCTGCTCGTTGCGCATGCCGATATAGGCAACGCCTTCCTTCTGCGCCGCAGCGGCGATCGGGCCGACCGGAAACCCGACGACCCCGAACAAATGGTTGATGCCCTGCTGCTTCAGGCTTCGCGCGATCAAGGTGGCGCCGTCGACTTCGCTCATGCTGTTCTCCTGTCTCTGCGGGGGAGGCCGACCTTTATCCGTCTGGCCCGCTTGGCGAGAGGGCGCAGATTACGCAGTTCTTTCCGGCCTGAACAGGGGAACGCGCTCGATTTTCCCGCGGCGCTGTTCGCGGGTTATCGGCGCCCTCACCCACCGAGCCCCCATATTGAAATATAGGGCAGGCTCGGTCCCCTCTCTCCCGCATTGCGGGAGAGGATGCCGAGCGGAGCGAGGCGGGTGAGGGCGACGCGGTCACTCCGGGCGGCGCACCAGTTCGATATAGCCGAAGGCGTCGATCTCTGCGTCATAGAGGCGGGTCACGACGGTCGAGGTCTCGTCCTCGACAATGACCGCGGGGCCGGCGATCCGCGCGCCGGGGGACAGGGCGCGGCGCTCGTGGATCGCGACCAGGGCAAAGGCGCCGGTCTCGTGATCGAACACCGCCCGGCTGCGCGCCGGCGGCGGCGTGTAGGGCGCGGGCGGGGGCGGCGGGGGCGCCTCCTCCGCGGGCGGCGGCGCCGCCAGCAGCAGGACCCAGCTCAATACCTCGACCTCGACGCCGGGAATGACGCGGCTGTAGAGGCGGCGGTAGGCCTCCTCGAAGGCGGCGCGGAACAGTGCGGCGTCTTCCGCCTCGTAGGTGCGGGCCGGCAGCGGCACGGCGATCTCGTGGCCCTGGCCGCGATAGCGCATGAAGGCGGCGCGCGTCTCGGAGAGCGCCGCCGCCCCGGCGCCGCGCCGCACGACCCTTTCAGCCTCGGCGCGCATCGCCCAATAGAGCGCGTTCGCCGCCTCGGCGTCGAAGGCGTCGAGGCGCTGCAGATGCGAGCGCACGATCTCGTAGGAGATCGGCGCGCGCAGAAACCCGACCGCCGAGCCGACCCCGGCATGCGAGGGCACCAGCACCCGTTCGATGCCGAGCTTCTCGGCGAGGCGCGCGGCATGCAACGGGGCGGCGCCGCCAAAGGCGACGAGGGTGCGGCCGCGCACGTCCTTGCCGCTCTCGATCGCGTGGACGCGGGCGGCGTTGGCCATGTTCTCGTCGACGATCTCGCTAACCCCGAGCGCGGCGAGTTCAAGCGCGAGGCCGGAGGGCTCCGCCACCTCCCGCCGCAAGGCCGCGGCCGCGGCGGCGCGGTCGAGCGCCATGCGCCCGCCGGAGAAGCCGGCGGGGTCGATGCGCCCGAGCACGAGGTCGGCGTCGGTCACGGTCGGAAGGGTGCTGCCGCCGCGACCGTAGCAGGCGGGGCCCGGATCGGCGCCGGCGCTGTCGGGGCCGACGGTGATGCGATGGAGGCGGTCGAGCCGCGCGATCGAGCCGCCGCCGGCGCCGATCTCGACCATCTCGATGACCGGGATGCGGAGCGGCAGGCCGCTCCCCTTCTTGAAGCGGTAGATGCGGGCGACCTCGAAGGCGCGGCTGGTCTGCGGCTGCCCGTCCTCGATCAGGCAGATCTTCGCGGTCGTGCCGCCCATGTCGTAGGACAGGACCTTGTCGAGCCGGCATTGCCGGGCAATCCGGCTGGCGAAGATTGCGCCGCCCGCCGGCCCCGACTCGACAAGCCGCACCGGAAAGCGGATCGCGGTCTCGACCGTCGCGAGGCCCCCGCCCGACATCATCAGAAACAGCGGGCAGAGAACGCCCTCCTCGCGCAGCAGACGTTCGAGGTCAGCGAGGTAGCGGCCGATCAACGGCTGCACATAGGCGTTGGCGCAGGCGGTCGAGAAGCGCTCGTATTCGCGCATCTCGGGCGAGACCTCGCAGGACAGCGTGACCGCGACGTCGGGCAGGCGGCGAGCGAGAATGTCGCGCGCACGCTCCTCATGCGCCGGGTTGGTGAAACTGTGCAGAAAGCCGATTGCGACGGCCTCGACGCCCTCTTTGGCGAATGGCCCGGCGAGGCGCTCGACCGCCGCCTCGTCGAGCGGGGTCAACACCCGGCCGCGCGCGTCGATGCGCTCGGGCACCGGGAAACGCAGCCGCCGCGGCACCAGCGGCGGCGGCAGGTCGATGTTGACGTCGTATTGCTCGAAACGGTTCTCGTGGCGGATCTCGATCGTGTCGCGAAAGCCCGCGGTCGTCAAAAGCGCGGTCTTTGCCCCCTTGCGCTCGATCAACGCATTGGTCGCGAGCGTCGTGCCGTGAATGATGATCGAGAGATCGCCGGGGCCGAGCGCCGCCTCCTGCAAGACCGCCCGGATCGCCTCGATGACCGCGCGCGCCGGCGCCTGCGGCGTCGTCAACACCTTGGCGCTCCACCGCCGCTCCCCCTGTTCGAGCGCGACATCGGTAAAGGTGCCGCCGATGTCGACCCCGAGCCTCGCCTCCGCCGCCACGCCCGCCTCTCACCATGGCCAGATCCGGCCCCCAGTTACGGCAGGGTCGGCAGCGCCGTCAATCGCAGCAGGCCGAAATGCCCCTCACCCTCCCGCTGCGCGGGTCCCTCCCTCTCCCCGCGACGCGGGGAGAGGGTTGGGGTGAGGGGCGGCAAGCAGCGGGTTTTGGCCGTCAACGCAACGGCGCAAAATGCACCGCGTCGGCCGGCGGCAGCGGGCTGAAATCGAGCGGCACGTCCTTTTCGATCTGGCGGCGGTCCGGCAATTGTGCGGCGCGCCAGCCGCCGCCCAGCGCCTCGATCAACGAGACGCTGGCGACGAGCCGGCTCTGCCGGATCGACAGGGCCGTCTCGGCGTCGGCGAGCGCGGTCGCCTGGGCGACGACGACATTGGTATAGGGGATCAGCCCCGCCTTGTACTGGTTGAAGATCACGCGTTCGGCCTCGCGCGCGGCCGTCGCCGCCCGCTCCGCCGCCTGCTGCTGGACGGCGAGGATGCGCAAGGCGGCAAGCTCGTCCTCGACCTGCTGAAAGGCGGTCAAGACGGTCTGGCGATAGAGCGCGACGTTCTGCAGCAAGACCGCGCGCGTGGCGGCGACCTGCGCATGGCGCAATCCGCCCTCGAACAGGGTCTCGGCGACCTGCCCGCCAAAGGCCCAGACCACGTTCGAGGCGTCGAACAAGCGGCCGATCTTCGAAGCCTCGGTCCCGGCATCGCCCGACAGAGTGAGGTCGGGGAAAAAGGCGGCCTCGGCGACGCCGATCTGGGCGTTGGCGGCGGCCATCCGGCGCTCGGCCGCGGCGATGTCGGGGCGGCGTTCGAGCAGTGCCGACGGCACTCCGGGCGGGATCTCCGGCACGATGCTGACCGAAGGGGTCGGGGCGATCGCCAATTCGGCCGGCGGGCGCCCGGTCAATACCGCGATCGCATGTTCGAGGTCGGCCCGGTTGACGCCGAGCGCGATCTGCTGCGCCTGCGCCGCCGCCAGTTGCGCCTCGGCCTGGGCCACGTCCGAGGGCGCGGCGACCCCGGCGGCGAACTGGTTGCGGGTGATGCGCAGGGATTCGGTGTAGGCGGCGATCGTCTGGTCGAGGAGGCGCTTCAGCGCGTCGGCGATGCGCAACTGGAAATAGTCGCTGGCGAGCGTGCTCTCGGCGGAAAGCCGGGCATTGGCGAGATCGGCGGCGCTGGCCTCGGCGCTCGCGACCTCGCTTTCGACGGTGCGGCGCACCCGCCCCCACAGATCCGGGACCCAGCTCGCCGAGGCGGTCTGGCTGAAGAAATTGGCGATCGCGCCGCCGCCGAACGCCGCCCCTGCGACGCCGGCGCCGCCCCGGCTCCCGCCGCCGGAGCGCGAGCGCTGGGCCGAGGCGCTCGCCGTCAGGGTCGGGAAGAACCCGGCGCGGCCCTCGGCGACGATCGCCTCGGCCTCGCGGAACGCCGCCGCCGCCGCCTTCAGGTTCTGGTTGGAGATGTCGATCCGCCGTTCGAGCCGGTCGAGGACGGGATCGCGATAGATCCGCCACCACGGGCCGCGGTCGAGCGCGTCGGCGGGCTGTCCGATCTTCCAGCCCGCCTCCTTGTAATGGACCGGCACCGGCGCGCTCGGCCGGCGGTAATCCGGGCCGACGGTGCAGGCCGCGAGCGCCAGAACGGCGCCGAGCGCCCCCGCGAGCGTCGATTTCATCCCCCTCCCCACACTTCCCCCGCCGCAGCTCACCCCCTCCCAAACCCTCCCCCATCAAGGGGGAGGGTTTCCTCACACTCCCTCCCCCTCGATGGGGGAGGGCCGGGGTGGGGGTGAGGCGGCGCCGATCCTTTCGCTCACTCGCCCGGTTCAGGATGCGCCGCGGCGCCGAGGCGCGGATAGGCGGCGCGCCAATGGCGCAGCGACCACAGGCGGAAACGGTCGAGGCAGAGATAGATGACCGGGGTCGTATAGAGGGTCAGCACCTGGCTGACGACGAGGCCGCCGACGATCGCAATGCCGAGCGGCCGGCGCAGTTCCGCCCCCTGGCCAAAGCCGATCGCGAGCGGCAATGCGCCCAGCATGGCCGCCATCGTCGTCATCAGGATCGGCCGGAAGCGTTTGACGCAGGCCTCGGTGATCGCCTCGCGCGAGGACAGTCCTTCGCCGCGTTCGACCGCGAGCGCGAAGTCGATCATCATGATCGCATTCTTTTTGACGATGCCGATCAACAGGATCACGCCGATCAAGGCCATGATGCTGAACTCGGTGCCGGTCGCCATCAGCGCCAATATGGCGCCGACCCCGGCCGAGGGCAGGGTCGACAGGATCGTGATCGGGTGGATCGTGCTCTCATAGAGGACGCCGAGCACGATATAGACGGTGAGCAGTGCGACAACGATCAGCACCGGCTCGTTCGCCAGCGATTGCGCGAACACCCGGGCGGTACCCTGAAAACTGGCGTGGATCGTCTCCGGCATGCCGAGCCGGCCGACCGCCTCCTTGATTGCCGCGGTCGCCTGGCCGAGCGACACCCCGGGCGCCAGATTGAACGAGATCGTCGAGGCGACGAAAAGCCCCTGATGATTGACCGCGAGCGGCGTGTTGCCCGGCGCGAAATGCGCGACTGCCGAGAGCGGCACCATCGTCTCGCGAAAGGTGCTGACCGCGGCGCCGGTCGAGACCGCGCCGCGCCCGGTGGCGGCGAGCGCGTTGGTCGCCCGGTTGCGCACGACGTCGCCGGCGATCTTTGCCGCGGTCGCGGCGGCGGCGGCGCTGCCCCGCACCGGGACCCGGGCGAGAACCGTCCCGGCAAGCGCGTTGGTGCCCTGGGTCCCGCCGATCGTGCCGCCGCTGATGCTGACATAGAGGTCCTTCAGCGCCTCGGGGCTCTGCCAGAATTGCGGGGCCACTTCCATGACGACGTGATACTGGTTGCGCGGCTCGTAGATGACCGAGACCTGGCGCTGGCCGAAGGCGTCGTAGAGCGTGTTGTCGATCTGCGCGAGGCTCAGCCCGAGCCGCGAGGCGGTGGCGCGGTCGATAACGAGCTGCGCCTCGAGCCCTTTCTGCTGCTGGTCGAGGTTGACGTCCTTCAGCACCTTGAGCCGCCGCAATGCCGCCTCGACCTTGGGCGCCCAGTGATAGACCGCGTCAAGATCGCTGCCCTGCAATGTATACTGGTACTCGGCGAGGCTCGCCCGCCCGCCGGCGCGGATGTCCTGGGCGCTGACCAGAAAGATCCGCGCTCCGGCGACACGGCCGAGCTTGGGGCGCAGCCGGTTGACGACTTCTTCGGCCGTGGCGGTGCGCAGCGCCAGCGGCTTCAATGTCGCAAAGACGAACCCGCCATTGGTCTGCCAGCCGCCGGTAAACCCGGCCACGTTCTTGACCGCCGGGTCGCGGCGGATGATCGCGACGAACTGCGCGAGCTTCTGCTCCATGCGCTGGAACGAGATACTCTGGTCGGCGCGGATGCCGCCGATAATGCGGCCGGTGTCCTCGCGCGGGAAAAAGCCCTTCGGGATCAGCGCGAACAGATAGATTGCACAGGCGACGGTCGCCGCGAGGCTCAACAGGATGAGGACCGGATGACGCAGGGCGCGGCGCAGCGAGCGCTCGTACAGCGCCAATACGGCGGCAAAGGCGCGCTCGCCGGCGCGGGCGAAAGCGCCCCCGCCCCCCGCTGCGGGCGGGCGCCCGAGATGGGCGCACATCATCGGCGTCGTCGTCAACGACACGATCAACGAGATCAGGATCGCGATCGACAGGGTCATCGCGAATTCGCGGAAGAACCGCCCGACGATGCCGCCCATCAACAGGATCGGCAGGAACACGGCGATCAGCGAGGCGCTCATCGACAGGACCGTGAACCCGACCTCGCGCGCGCCGCGCAGGGCGGCCTCCCGGCGCGGCATCCCCGCCTCGATGTGGCGGGTCACGTTCTCCAACACGACGATCGCGTCGTCGACGACAAAGCCGGTCGAGATCGTCAGGGCCATCAGCGAGATGTTGTCGAGGCTGTAGCCGAGGAAATACATGACCCCGAACGTGCCGAACAGCGACACCGGCACCGCGACGCTCGGGATCAGCGCGGCGCGCGCATTGCGCAGAAACAGAAAGACGACGAGGACGACGAGGCCGATCGCAATCAGGAGCGTGCTCTCGACTTCGTAGAGCGAGGCGCGGATCGTCACTGTCTGGTCGAGTGCGACATTGATCTTGATCGCGCTCGGGATCGCCGCCTGCAGTTCCGGCAGGATCGCCTTGACCTGGTCGACGGTGGCGATGACGTTGGCGCCGGGCTGGCGGTAGAGCAGGACGATGACCGCCGGCTTGCCGTCCGCCAGTCCCATATTGCGAATGTTTTCGACCCCGTCCTTGACCGCGGCGACGTCGGTGAGGCGCACCGCTGCGCCGTTCCTGTAGGCGATCACGAGCGGGCGGTAATCCGCCGCGTGCCGTGCCTGGTCATTGGTATAGATCTGATAGCGGCGCTCGCCGATCTCGACCGCACCCTTCGGAGCGTGGGCGTTGGCGGCCGACAATCCCGCCCGCACGTCTTCGAGCCCGATCCCGTATTTGAACAGGGCGAGCGGGTTGAGTTCGACGCGCACCGCCGGCAACGAGCTGCCGCCGATCGTCACCTGCCCGATGCCGGAAATCTGCGACAGCGCCTGCTGAATGACCGTCGCCGCGGCGTCGTAGATCTGGCCGCGCGTCAGGCTGTCCGAGGTCAGCGCCAGGAGCATGATCGGCGCGCCCGCCGGGTTGACCTTGCGATAGGTCGGGTTCTGCCGCAGGCTCGTCGGCAGATCGGCGCGCGCCGCGTTGATCGCCGCCTGGACGTCGCGGGCGGCGCCGTCGATGTCGCGGTCGAGCCCGAATTGCAGGGTGATGCGAGCCGAGCCGACGGTGCTCTGCGACGTCATCTCGGTGACGTCGGCGATAACCCCGAGGTGGCGTTCGAGCGGCGTCGCCACCGCCGTCGCCATCGTCTGCGGGCTGGCGCCCGGCAATTGCGCGGAGACGAAGATCGTCGGCAGATCGACCTGCGGCAGCGGCGCGACCGGCAGTTTGAAGTAGGCGAAGATCCCGGCGAGGGCGATGCCGAGCGTCAATAACGTCGTCGCCACCGGACGCGCGATGAACGGCGCCGAGAGGTTCACCGCTCCCTCCCCGCCTCGCTGGCGCGTGGGACTGGATCGGAAGAACCGTCGTTCCGGGGCGCCGCGGAGCGGCGAGCCCGGAACCCATACACACCGGCGGCGCTAAATGAGGACAAGACCGTGTTCATAGGTTCCGGGTCCGGCCACGAAGGGCCGTCCCGGAACGACGACAAGGGTGTGCCCATGCCCCTAGTCCGCCGCCTGGGGAGGGAACGTGGAGGGATGCGCGCGGTGGCGCAACCAAGCGCCGAGGCGGGCGAAGCCGAGATAGATCACGGGCGTCGTGAACAGGGTCAAAAGCTGGCTCAATATGAGCCCGCCGACGATCGTGACGCCGAGCGGATGGCGCAGTTCCGAGCCCGTCCCGGTCCCCAGCATCAAGGGCAGGGCGCCGAACAGCGCCGCCATCGTCGTCATCAGGATCGGCCGGAAGCGCAACAACGCGGCCTCAAAGATCGCCTCGCGCGGCGGCTTCCCCTGCCCGCGCTCGGCTTCGAGCGCGAAGTCGACCATCATGATCGCGTTCTTCTTGACGATCCCGATCAACAGGATGATGCCGATGATCGCGATCACGGTCAGATCGCTGCCGTCGATCATCAGGGCGACCAATGCGCCGACCCCGGCCGAGGGCAGGGTCGACAGGATCGTGATCGGATGGATCGTGCTCTCATAGAGCACGCCCAATACGATGTAGACCGTGACGATTGCCGCCAGGATCAGGATCAATTCATTGCCGAGCGCGGCCTCGAAGGCCAGCGCCGCGCCCTCGAAGCGCGTCGCGAGGCTCGGCGGCAAGCCGATCTCGCGCTCGGCGGCGCGGATTGCGGCGACGGCGGCGCCGAGCGAGGCGCCGGGCGCCAGGTTGAACGAGATCGTCGTGGCCGGAAACTGCCCGAGATGGTCGATCTCCATCGGCGCCGTCCCGGTCTCGATCCGGGCAATGGCCGACAACGGCACCTCGCCGGCGCCGGAGACCGCCGAAGGCAGGTAGATCCCGCCGAGCGCCGCCAATGAGGTGGCCTCGGCCGGGTCGGCTTCGAGGATCACGCGGTATTGGTTGGCCTGGGTGAAGATCGTCGAGACGATGCGCTGGCCGAACGAATCGTAGAGCGCATTGTCGACAGTGGCGGGGGTGATGCCAAAGCGCGCGGCGGTGCTGCGGTCGATGTCGATCGTAACCGACGGGGCGCTGGCCGCATAATTGCTGGCGACGTCCTCGATCTCCGGGATCTGCTGCAGGCGCTGCACCAGTTTCGGGACCCATACTGCAAACTCGGCCGGGTTCGCGTCTTCAAGGGCGAACTGGTATTGCGACCGGCTGACCGTCGAATCGACCGTCAAATCCTGCACCGGCTGCAGATAAAGCGCGACGCCGGCAATCCCCCGGGTCTCCCGTTCGAGACGGCGGACGATTGCGGCGGCCGACAGACTGCGCCGGTCGTGCGGGATCAGATTGATCAGAAACCGGCCGGTATTGGGCGTCGTGTTGTTGCCGTCGACGCCAATGAAGGACGACAGGCTCGCGACGTCAGGATCCTTGAGGATCGCCGCGGCAAAGCGCTGCTGGCGCTCCGCCATAGCGGCAAAGGAGACCCCGGGCGCGGCTTCCGAGATCCCCGCGATCAGGCCGGTGTCCT
The DNA here is from genome assembly GCA_035252905.1 of Allostellaceae bacterium. GTDB lineage: Bacteria > Pseudomonadota > Alphaproteobacteria > ATCC43930 > CGMCC-115725 > AP-15. The sequence goes on from DATFCQ010000372.1 coordinate 11,546, forward strand.
GGACCGGAAAAAAGCCCTTCGGGATCACGATGTAGAGAACGACCGTCAGGGCGAGGGTAAGGCCGGCGATCAACAAGGTCAGCGGCTGATAGTCGAGCACCCGGGACAGCACTCTGCCGTAGCCGCCGATCAGCCATGCGAACCCCCGCCCGCTCCACCGCGCCAACAGCGGCATCGCATCCGGCTCGCGGCGGCGCAGGATCCGGGCGCACATCATCGGCACCAGGGTCAGCGCCACCACCGCCGAGATCAGGATCGTCACCGCGAGCGTGATCGCGAACTCGCGGAACAGCCGGCCGACAACGTCGGGCATGAACAACAGCGGGATCAGGACCGCGATCAAGGACACGGTCAACGAGACGATCGTGAAGCCGATCTGCCGCGAGCCTTTGAGTGCCGCCGTCAATGGCGGGTCGCCGGCCTCGACAAAGCGCGCGATGTTCTCGATCATGACGATCGCGTCATCGACGACAAAGCCGGTCGCGATCGTCAAGGCCATCAGGGACAGGTTGTTGAGGCTGAAGCCCAACAGGTACATGACCGCGAGCGTGCCGACCAAGGATAGCGGCACCGACAGGCTCGGGATCACCGTCGCCGACGGACTGCCCAGGAACAGAAAGATCACGGCGACGACGAGGACAACAGCGAGCAACAATTCGAATTCGACGTCGGCGACCGAGGCGCGGATCGTCACCGTGCGGTCGGTCAGCGGCGTCACCGTGACCGCGGCCGGCAGGCTCGCGCTGAGTTGCGGCAGCAGCGCCTCGATGCGGTCGGCGACGGCGATCACGTTGGCGCCGGGCTGGCGCTGAATGTTCAGCAGAACCGCCGGCTCCCGACCCTTCCACGCCGCGAGCCTGGTGTTTTCCGGCGCCTCGACGGCGTCCGCGACATCCGACAGCCGCACCGGCGCACCGTTCTTGTAGGCGATGATCAGATCGCGGTAGCCGGCGGCGCCGTCGATCTGGTCGTTGGCGTTGATCGTATAGGACTGCGCCGGGCCGTCGAAATTGCCTTTTGGCGTATTGACGTTGGCATTGGCGATCGTCGTCCGCAGATCGTCGATGTTGAGGCCGTAGGCGGCGAGCTGGCGCTCATTGGCGCGGATGCGGATGGCCGGGCGGTTGCCGCCGCTGATGCCGACCAGCCCGACCCCCGGCAATTGCGAGATCTTCTGGGCAAGCCGTGTATCCGCAAGGTCTTCGACCTGGGTCAGGGGCAGGGTTTTCGAGGTCAAAGCCAGAGTCAGGATCGGCGCGTCGGCCGGGTTGACCTTGGCGTAGATCGGCGGCGCCGGCAGGTCGCTCGGCAGCAGATTGCCGGCTGCATTGATCGCCGCCTGCACCTCCTGCTCGGCCTCGTCGAGCGAGAGCGCGAGGCTGAACTGCAGGGTGATGACCGAGGCGCCCGCCGAACTCGTCGACGACATCCGGTCGAGCCCCGGCATCTGGCCGAGCTGCACCTCGAGCGGCGCGGTGACCGAGGAGGTCATCACGTCGGGGCTGGCGCCGGGATAGAAGGTCTGCACCTCGATCGTCGGATAGTCGACCTCGGGCAGCGCCGAAAGCGGCAGAAAACGATAGGCAAACAGCCCGACCAACAGGATCGCCGCCATCAACAATGACGTGCCGACCGGCCGCAGAATGAAGAGACGGGAGGGGTTCACTTCACCCCCTCACCGCAGCAAATTTTCCCGTCGTCCCGGCGCAAGCCGGGACCCATTTCTCCGCGGTTCCGGGCGTTTCAAGCAGTGCCATACCGGCCATCAGAAGTTCGTGCCGCGGAGGAATGGACCCCGGCTTTCGCCGGGGTGACGAGCAAAGGGGCGGCGGGAATCTTTCACGGCTTCACCGCGCACTGTGTCGGTGGTGGCCTGCTCGCGGCGCAGCCCCGCCGTTCGGTCCTTCGCGGGCGAGCGTGACCTTGGCGCCGTCGTGCAATCGGTCGGTGCCGTCGACGACGACCTGCTGCCCAGGCCGGACCCCGGACGACACGACGACGGTTTCGCCCGTGCTGGGCCCGAGCTTGACGATCTGCATCGCCACCGTGTCGCCGGGCTTGACGACATAGACAAAGGTGCCAGGCTCGCCGCGCTGGATCGCGGTCACCGGGACGACCGGAACGCCCCGCACCGTGTCGACGAGCAGACGGACATTGACAAACTGGTTCGGAAACAGCATGCCGTCGGCGTTGGCGAAGACCGCCCGCAATTTGACCGTGCCGGTGGTCGGGTCGATCTGGTTGTCGATGGTTTCGAGCCGGCCCTCGGCGAGCTTCTCCGTCCCGCTACGGTCATAGGCGACGACCGGCAGGTGCGCGCCCGCGTGCAGCCGCTTCAGGACCTCGGGCAGATTGTCCTCGGGCAGGGTGAAGACGACCGAGATCGGCGTCAGCTGGGTAATCACGACGATGCCGTTGGGGTCGCTCGTCTGCACGTAATTGCCGGGATCGACCTGGCGCAACCCGACCCGTCCGCCGATCGGCGCAATAATATGGGCATAGCGCAGGTTGAGCTTCTGCAAGTCGATCTGCGCCTGGTCGGCCGCCACTGTCGCCTGGTACTGGGCGACCAGCGAAGCCTGCGTGTCGCGGGTCTGGCGGGCGATCGAATTCTCCGCAATGAGCCGATTGTAGCGACCGAGATCGGTGCGCGCATTGGCGAGCAGCGCCGCGTCCTTGGCGCGCTGGCCTTCGGCCTGTTCGAGCGCCACCTGATACGGGCGCGGGTCGATCTGCGCGAGGAAATCCCCGGCCTTGACCATCTGGCCCTCGCGAAAGCCGACTTCGGTCAACTGGCCATTGATCTGCGTCTTGACTGTCACCATGGCGAGCGGCGTTACGGTGCCGAGCCCGCTCAGGGTCACCGGCATGTCGCCGGTTTTGACGACCGCCACCCCGACCGGCACCGGCGGGACAAAGCGGGCGCGGGTCGGCCGATGGCCGAGCCGCGGCACGATCACCGCCGCCGCGCCGCCGATCACGGCCAGCAGCAATAGCCAGACGAGGACCCGCGCCGGCGCGCGCCGCACCCGCCGCCCGGCCGGCGCGCGCGACACGGTTCCGGACCGCACAAAGGCGGCGGTCTCTTCATGCGACCCCGGTTCGCGCGGGATTGGCCGTGCGGGAGGAGCACGGATCTCGCTCTGCTGATCGTCCATCCTCCTTCCTCTCTCGGTCGTCGGATACGGGTGGAGCTTCCGATTATAGGCCGATCCACTGCGGTATATCCCGGGCGGCGTCGCGCTTGACTGCAGGCATGCCGGCGAGCCCCTTCCGTCGCACCGCCGGATCGGCTCATATGACCGCGGCGCAACAAGGAGAAGACCAGTGATGGCGGCGAACCAGCAACCGAGAAGCGGCGGCGAACTGGTCGTCGCCGCATTGCGCGCGCATCGGGTCGAGATGGGTTTTGCCGTCGCCGGCGAGAGCTATCTCGAAATCCTGGACGCGCTCTACGACGCGCCCGAGATCCGCCTCGTCACCTGCCGCCAGGAGGGCGGCGCCGCCTTCATGGCCGAGGCATACGGCAAGCTGACGCACAAGCCCGGCGTGTTGCTCGTGACCCGCGGCCCTGGCGCCTGCAACGCCGCGATCGGCATCCACACCGCATTCCAGGATTCGACCCCGATGGTTGTCTTGGTCGGCCAGGTTGCGCGCTCCCAGCTCGACCGGGAGGCCTTTCAGGAGGTCGATTTCCGCAAGATGTACGCGCCGCTCGCCAAATGGGTCGCGCAAATCGACCTCGCCGAGCGCATCCCCGAACTGATGGGCCAGGCGTTCCAGGTCGCAACCTCGGGGCGGCCCGGTCCGGTCGTCTTGGCCCTGCCTGAGGACATGCTGCGCGAGCGCGCCGAGGCCGCCATCGCCGGCCCATACCGCCCGGTGCGCGCCCATCCCGGCGCCGCCGATCTGGACGAATTGCGCCGCCTCCTCGCCGCCGCCGAGCGGCCGATCCTGTTGGTTGGCGGCGGCGGGTGGACTGACGAAGCCTGCCATGACGTCGCCCGTTTCGCCGCGGCGAACGACCTGCCGGTGTGCTGCTCGTTCCGCCGCCAGGACATCGTCGACAATCGCCTGCCCGTCTTTGTCGGCGATCTCGGCACCGGCGCCGCCCCCGCCCTGGTCGCCCGCGTCAAATCGGCCGACCTGATCCTGGCGGCGGGGGCGCGAATCGGCGAAATCACTTCGCAGTCCTATTCTCTGCTGGGCATTCCCGAGCCGGGCAAGGTCCTGATCCACGCCCATCCGTCGGCCGAGGAACTGGGCCGCGTGTTCCGCCCGGCCCTGGCGATCCAGTCGGGCATGCCGGAATTTGCCGCCGCCCTCGCCGCGCTCGAACCGGTCCGGCCGACACGGTGGGCGCAGTGGCGCGCCGAGACGCGCGCCGAATACGAGGCGGGGCTCGTTCCGCCGCCCGCCGCGGCGCCGCTCGACCTCGGCCGGATCATGACATTTCTGCGCGAGCGCCTGCCCGACGACGCGATCGTGACCTCGGACGCCGGCAATTTCAGCGGCTGGCCGAACCGCTTTCTGCACTACCGCCGGCCCGGACGCCAGCTTGGGCCGACCAGCGGGGCGATGGGCTACGGCGTCCCGGCCGCGGTCGCGGCCAAGCTCGTCCATCCCGACCGCGTCGTCGTCGGGTTCTGCGGCGACGGCGGGTTTCTGATGACCGGCCAGGAGCTTGCGACCGCGCGGCAGGAGGGGGTTGGGCCGGTCATCCTCGTCTTCGACAACGGCATGTACGGGACCATCCGCATGCATCAGGAGCGGCGCTTCCCCGGCCGCGTGATCGGCACCGCGCTCGCCAACCCGGATTTTGCCGCGCTCGCCCGCGCCTATGGCGCCTTCGGCGCCACGATTGCCCGCACCGAGGACTTCGCCCCCGCCTTCGAGGAGGCTCTGGCCCACAAGAGCGCCGCGCTCCTCCACCTCGCGATGGACCCGGAGACGATCACGACGCGCACGACGCTTTCCGAAATCCGCCGGCAGGCCGAGACGCGCCGGTCGCAGCAGAGGGAGGCGTAGCATTATGAGCGAAATCGCGCAGCAAAACTGGCTGGCCGAGCGCTATGCCGTAAACGCCGGTTTTGTGCCGGCGCTCGGGGCGCCGGTGCTCGATCTGCTGGCGCCGCAGCCGGGCGAGCGGGTGCTCGATCTGGGCTGCGGCGATGGCGTGCTTTCGGAAAAGATCGCGGCGGCGGGCGCCGAAGTCGTCGCCGTCGACGCCGGCCCCGACATGGTCGCCGCGGCGCGGGCGCGCGGCCTCGACGCCCGCGTCATGGACGGCCAGCGGCTCGACTTCACGGCCGAATTCGACGCGGTGTTCTCGAACGCCGCGCTGCATTGGATGCGCGATCAGGAGGCGGTCCTCGCCGGCGTGTACAGAGCGCTGAGGCCGGGCGGCCGCTTTGTTGCCGAGATGGGCGGCCACGGCAACACGGCCGCGATTCTGGTGGCGTTGAGCGCGGTCCTCGCCCGCCGCGGGCTCGATGCGCAGCGGCTGAACCCGTGGTGGTTTCCCTCTGCCGCGGCCTATCGCAAGAAGCTCGAAGCCGCCGGCTTCACGGTCGCAGAAATCGCGATCGTCCCGCGCCCGACCGTCCTGCCGGGCTCGGTCGAGCCCTGGCTCGACACCTTCTGCGAGCCCTTTTTCGGCGCTCTGCCTGAGCCCGAACGCGGCCCCGCCCGCGCCGAGACCGCCGACCTCTTGCGCCCCGTCCTGATGGACGAGACCGGCACCTGGGTTGCCGATTACGTCCGCCTGCGCTTCCGCGCGACGCGGCCGGGGTGAAAGCCTACGCCGGCCGGCCAAAACGCACAGGGCGCCTACTCCGAAGCCAAGTTGATAATGTCTACAGATGCGTCTACATTGACGCATGGTCTTCGAGTGGGATGAGAACAAGCGGCTTTGGACACTGGCGGAGAGAGGCCTGGATTTTCGGGATGCCCGGCACCTGTTCGATAGCCGACCGCTCTACAGTTACCCATCCCCTCGCGAAGGCGAAGATCGGACGGTGAGCGTCGGGTCCCTAGCCGGCCGCATAATTGCTGTCGTTTGGACGGACCGCGACGGGCTACGTCGGATCATTTCGATGAGGCGGGCACGAGATGGAGAAGAAAGAAGATATCGTTCGCTATTCGGCTGACGAGCTCGCTCGGTTGAAGAGCGAAGCGGATTGGGACAAGGTGGATGCCACCAGCCGCGAGGAGATCGAGCGTCAGGCGGATGAGGATGACGGCCCCTTGCCGGCGGGCTGGGAAAGCACGGTTGTGATCGGGGTACCGGAGCCTCGGCAGTCAATTCATATCCGGCTGGACGCCGATGTGCTCCGTTGGTTCAAGGCACAGGGCCCTGGTTATCAGACCAGGATCAATGCGGTGCTGAAGGCTTTCGTAGCCGCCAAGCGGCACGAGGAAGAGATGCATTCCAACCGCAGGTGAGGAACCGGCTTCGGCGGCGCGTTTGGCCGCAAGGGAACTCACAACGGTATCGGGCAAGTTTCTTCCGGTCGCTTCCCGCTGTCTGGTCCGTACAGCGGCTTCTGAGGGCCTGTTTGAGTCGTCATCGTGCCGTGAGTCGGCGGAAAAGCGCGGCGCATTCCGCCACCTTTCTCATTCAAGCAGGTTCTAGCCCGCGTGCTCCTTGGCCCAGCGCACGACATCGGCGTGGGTCGTGAACCACACGCCGCTCTGCGCCTGGGCATGGCGGATCACCTCTTCGAGGATCCAGATGCGCGAGCGGTAGCCGATCACGTGCGGGTGCATCGTCAACTGGAACAGGCCGCCCTCGGCATAGGCGGCGTCGAACTCGCGGCGGAAGATGTCGAGCACATCGGCGGGCGGGGTATAGGGCCGCAGGGCCGAGAAGCGGTTCATCATAAAATAGACCGCGTCGTCGCGCACCCATTCGACCGGCAATTCGACGACCCCGCAGGGCTCGCCGTCGAGCAGCAATTCATAGCAATCCTCGTCCGACATCAACGAGGAATCGTAGAGGAGCCCCAGCTCCTTGACGATCGAGAGCGTCTCCCAGCTGAAATCCCAGGACGGCGTGCGCAATCCCACCGGCCGCACCCCGGCGACCTGTTCGAGCGCATCGGCCGAGCGCAACGCCAGCTCGCGCTCGGCCCCGGGCGGCAATTGCGTATTGACCTCGTGGATCCAGCCGTGGATGCCGATCTCGTGGCCTTCGGCAATGACTCGCCGCTGCTCGTCGGGGTGAATGAGGGCGGTCACCGCCGGAACGTAGAAGCTCGCCCGGACATCGTATTTCTTTAGGAGAGCGAGGATGCGCGGAACCCCGATGCGAGCGCCGTACTGGCCCCAGGCGAGGCGGCCGATCGATTTGCCGCCGTCGCGCAATTCGCTGGTCTCGTGATCGGAATCAAAGGACAGCGCGACCGCGCAGCGCGCTCCGCCGGGCCATTCGGCGGGCCGCAGCCGCCTTCCGGCGCGCACCCGGCCGACCACCCGGCGCCACTGCTCCTCCGGCCATTGCCAGGGTTCGAGATCCGATCGCGGGGCGCTCATGGCCGTCCTCCGATGCCGCGGAGAAGTGGTCGGAGCGGTGAGATTCGAACTCACGACCCTCAGCACCCCATGCTGATGCGCTACCAGGCTGCGCTACGCTCCGACCGGGCAAGAGATGATAGTCGCCCCTTCCGCCCGGCGCAACCGGCCCTCAAGACCGGCCGAGCCTTTCCAGCAATGCACGGATCGCGAGGAGTTCGCGCCGCACCTCTTCAAGCACCGCAGCGAGCGCCTCGCCGGAGGGGGCGAGGCAGGATGGAGCGGCGGGCGGCGGCTCGTCCTCGGCCGCCGCGATCTCGAACGCCTCGGCTCCGCGCAGCCCGTTTTCGCGCAGCAGCTTCTGCACGCCGCGGATTGTGTAGCCCTCTTGATAGAGGCACTGGCGGATCCGCCGCAGCAATTCCACATCTTCGGGGCGGTAATAGCGCCGCCCGCCGGCGCGCCGCAACGGGCTGACCTGCGGAAATTTCGATTCCCAGAAGCGCAGCACATGCGCCGGGAGATCCAGCTCTTTGGCGACCTCGGTGGTGGTGCGAAAGGCGCCGGCGGATTTCCCGGAGCGCCGCGCGGAAGCCGCCTCTCCGGCCTCGGCCACCTCAGGCCGATCGCGCCTTGGCCGAGCCGGCTTGCGGCGCCGCCTCGCCCCCGGCCGCCTGGCCGAGGCCGAGATTGATCTGGTTCTTGAGCGTATGCGAAGCGCGGAACACGAGAACCCGGCGCGGGCTGATCGGCACCTCCTGCCCGGTCTTCGGATTGCGGCCGACCCGCTGCCCCTTGCGGCGGACCGCAAAACTGCCAAACGATGAAATCTTGACCATCTCGCCGCGTTCGAGCGCGCCGGCGATTTCGGCGATCACCGATTCGACCAGCTCGGCCGATTCGTTGCGCGACAGCCCGACCTCCTGATAGACGGCCTCGCTGAGCTGCGCGCGGGTGACGGTATGCCCGGCCATGACCCCTCCCCTCCGCTTTTGGAGAAGGTTAGCCCGGCGCGAAAATCCCGTCAAATTCCAAAGTGTTGTCCGGCTTTTCCGAGGCTCCCGCGGAGGGCCGGGCTACCAGCGCACGAGGCTCGCCCCCCAGCTCAGGCCCCCGCCCAAAGCCTCCATCAACACCAAATGGCCGGGCGCGATGCGTCCGTCGGCCGCCGCCTCGGCGAGCGCCAATGGGATCGAGGCGGCCGAGGTGTTGGCATGGCGCTCGATCGTCACGACCACCCGATCGGGCGGCAGACCGAGCTTCTTTCCAACCCCCTCGATGATGCGGCGATTGGCCTGGTGCGGCACCAGCCAATCGATGTCGGCGGGCAGAAGCCCGTTGGCTGCCAGTGCCTCGTCGACGACCTCGCTCAGATGGGCGACCGCCTGGCGGAACACCTCGCGGCCTTCCATGCGCAAATGGCCGGACAGACCCGTCGAGGACGGGCCGCCGTCGACATAGAGGATGTCGTAATGGCGCCCGTCGGAATGCAGGTGGTTCGACAGGATGAAGCGGCCGCCGCGCGGCGGCTGCTCGACCGCCTGCAATACCAGCGCACCGGCCCCGTCGCCGAACAATACGCAGGTGCCGCGGTCCTGCCAGTCGAGAATGCGCGAGAAGGTCTCGGCTCCGATCACCAGGGCGGTGCGCGCCTGACCGGCGCGCAAGGCGTTGTCGGCGGCGGCGAGCGCGAAGATGAAGCCGGCGCACACCGCCTGCACGTCGAAGGCGGCGCCGCGCCGCATGCCGATGCGGGCCTGCACCTTGGCGGCCGTCGCCGGAAAGGTGTTGTCGGGGGTCGCGGTGGCGACGACGACGAGGTCGAGATCGCCGCCGCTCATCCCGGCGTTGGCGAGGGCTCGTTCGGCCGCCTGCACCGCGAGATCGGAGGTCCGTTCGCCTGCGGCGGCGACCCGGCGCTCGCCGATCCCGGTGCGCTGCCGGATCCATTCGTCGGAGGTATCGAGACGGCGCGCCAGTTCCGCATTGGTGACGATCCGCTCGGGCAGATAGGCGCCGTACCCGGCGATCTGAGCGCGCCAGTTCATCGCGGACGGCTCAGAGCCGCGCCGGCTGCGCCGCCGGCCGCGCCTCGCTGAGGCGGGCCAGCTCGCCGCGGATCTTGTCGACGAACCCGTTCACCTTCATGTCGACGGCGACGCCGATCGCGTTGGCAAAGCCGAGTGCGTCGGTCGAACCGTGGCTCTTGACCGCGATCCCGGCGAGACCAAGAAAGATCGCACCGTTGTGGCGGCGCGGATCGAGCCGGATGCGCAACTTGTTCAATGCGCCCCGGGCGAACAGATAGCCGATGCGCGCCGACAGCGAGTGGCGGAACGCCGCGCGCAAAAATTCGCTGAACAATTTGGCCGTGCCTTCGGCCATTTTGAGCGCGACATTGCCGGTGAACCCATCGGTGACGACGACGTCGACGGTGCCGCGCGGAATGTCGTCGCCCTCGACAAATCCATAGAAATGGATCGGCACGAGCCCGGCGCGCAATTCGGCGGCGGCGCCGCGCACCGCGTCATTGCCTTTCATATCCTCGGCGCCGACGTTCAGGAGAGCCACGCTCGGCGCCGGCAAGCCCAACACGGTGCGGGCGAAGACGTCGCCCATCAGCGCGAACTGCACGAGGTTCGCGGCATCGCACTCGATATTGGCGCCGAGATCGAGCACCACTGTCTCGCCGGACCCGGTCGGAAACACCGAGGCGATCGCCGGCCGCTCGATGCCCGGCAGGGTCTTCAGCACGAATTTCGCCATCGCCATCAGCGCGCCGGTGTTGCCGGCGGAAACCATGCCGTCGGCGCGCCCGTCGGCGACCGCGTCGAGAGCGAGCCGCATACTCGATTGCCGGGCGGTGCGCAGGGCCACGGACGGTTTGGCGTCGGCCGGCACCATCTCGCTGGTGTGGTGGAGCGCCGCCGCCTTCGACAGGTTCGGCAGCCGCGACAGCAGCGGCCTGATCTTATCCTCCGCTCCGAACAGCAAAAAATTGGCATCGGGAAAGCGCTGTAAGGCGATTTCGGCGCCCCTGAGCACGATCGGCGGCGCCCGATCGCCGCCCATTGCATCGAGAGCGATAGTGATGGGTGTCCCCACCGCGTGCGAGCCTCGGCCGAGGGGTCTTCGCTCAGCCCCCCTCCGGGCGTCGCGGGACCACCTCGCGCCCGTCGTAATAGCCGCAAGCCGGGCACAGGTGGTGCGGGCGCTTCAGCTCGCCGCAATTCGGGCATTCAGCATGAGCCGAGGGCTTCAGCGCGTGATGCGAGCGCCGCATATTGCGGCGCGACGGTGACGTCTTCTTTTTCGGTACGGCCATAGCACACAGAACGGTCTGGGGGTTGAGGGCCAACCGCAACCCATGGAAAACTCGGGTTGTGCGGCGCGCCGGAAAGGCCGCCGCTAATTAGCCAAAAACCCGCCCCGCGGCAACAGCCGATCCGAGCGGCCTGCCCACGGCCGCGGACGGGTCAGCCCCCGTCTTTCCGTCGCCAGCGGGTAAGCGCGGCGAAGGGTCGCTCCTCGGCGTCTGCGGTCGAGACCGGCGCGACCGCCGCTTGCGGGTCGCGCGGAAATTCGGGCAGTGCGAGAGAAAGTTCCTGCGCCACCGCCTCGGCGACGTCGATCGCATCACCGACCATCGGCTCGAAGGTGACCTCCTCGCTGTCGAGGGCGATCTCGTCTTCGGCCTCCGCAGCGGGGCCGTAGAGCAGCGAGAAGCGCTCGTGCACAGTGCCCCGCACCGGCTCCAGCGAAATGACGCATTCCTGCACGAACTCGGCTTCGAAGGCGGCCTCCAACAGCACCGAGGCGCCGTCCTGGCGAGACAAGGTGACGGTGGCGAACAGGCGATCGAGCGCAAGGAGCCCAAACCGCCGGGCGAGCTTGTCGCGTTCCTGCGGCGTCGCCTCGATGTCCTGGCGAAACGGGTCGCGGCCGAGCCGCGCCAGCGGAATCGGCCGCGAGAATTCGGGAGCAGCTGCCTTCACTGCCCGATCCCGGAAGCGATGTCCCCGGCGGCGCTGCGTTCCCTCGGCTCGGGCTGCGGGAACGCAACATGCCCGGCGAGCAGTTCGGCTGCCGGCTGGGCGCCGAGTTCCGCCGCCGCCCGACGGACATAGGCCGTCATCGCCGCGGGCGGGGCGCCCTTGGCCGTGCCGAACAAATTGCGCGCGAGAGCCGCCGCCAGGACTCCGTCGGCGCCGGCGAGCCCCTCCTCATAGGCGCGAATCCGCCCATAGAAGCCCTGGGCCATGCGCTTGACCTCCTTGCCGACGCTGAGATCGGACTTTCCCATCTCGCGCAAGGATCGGTCCATATCGGCGAACATCGTGTCAAACAGTTCCTGGCAGAAGGGGCCGGACTGCGGCCGTTCCGATTTGAGACGGTGCAGATAGAGAAAGGCGTGCAGACAGATCAATTCGAATCGCCCGTCGAGCGTGTCGGGAACCCCGTAATTGGTGAAGAACACCAGCCGGCGCGACTGTTCGACAACCCGCCGATAACCCAGGAGGGCGGCATCACGAATGGGGTTGTGCCGCGAACGCCAAATCACTGCACGGTCGAGCAAAGGCCAGAGGTTGACAATCGGAGGATCGGGACGGAAGCTGCGCCGCAGAGATGGGCGCGAGCGCCCGCTCTTTCAACATCCATGCCTGATCCATTGCCAGAGCCCATGCCCAGCGCGCGTTTATATTCGGTGGTCGCGGCGATCGCCGCGCTCGCCCTCTTTGCCGCCTGCTCCACCGATCTCGAGCAACGCGGCAATCTCCCGGATCGCGACCAACTCGCCCAGATCCATCCCGGCACCACGACCAAGGCCGATGTCGAGAAGGTGCTCGGATCGCCGTCGAGCACCGGCGTGTTCGACGGCGATTCCTGGTACTACATCAGCAAGAAGACCAAGCGGGTTGCTTTTTTCGATCCCGACGTGCTCGACCAGGAGGTCTATGTCGTCCGCTTCAACGACAAGGGCGTGGTCAGCGGGGTCGACCACAAGACCTTGAAGGACGGGCGCGAGGTCACGCCGGTGGCGGGCGAGACCCCGGCACCCGGCCGCCAGCTCACTTTTTTCGAGCAGCTGATCGGCAATATCGGCAAGTTCAACAGCGGCGGCAGTTAGAGCGGCTAGAGCGCGGCGGCGGAATAGCGGAGCGTATTCCGCCGCCACTACGGCCTCACCCCATCCAGGTCGCGATCACCGCCAACAGCAACAATGCCACGATGTTGGTGATCTTGATCATCGGGTTGACCGCCGGGCCGGCCGTGTCCTTGTAGGGATCGCCGACCGTGTCGCCGGTGACCGCGGCCTTGTGAGGCTCCGAGCCCTTGCCGCCGTGATGGCCCTCCTCGATGTATTTCTTGGCGTTGTCCCAGGCGCCGCCGCCCGCGGTCATCGAGATCGCGACGAACAGGCCGGTGACGATCGTGCCGAGCAGCATCGCGCCGACGGCGCTGAACCCGGCCGAGCGGCCGGCAAACGAGGCAATGATCAGATAGAGCACAATCGGCGCCAAGACCGGCAGCAGCGAGGGCACAATCATCTCGCGGATCGCCGCCCGCGTTAAGAGGTCGACGGCCAGCCCGTAATCCGGCTTGGCCTTCCCCTGCATGATGCCGGGGATTTCGCGGAACTGCCGCCGCACCTCGACGACGACCGAACCCGCTGCCCGGCCGACCGCAGTCATGCCCATCGAGCCGAACAGATAGGGCAACAGGCCGCCCAGAAACAGGCCGATCACGACATAGGGATCCTGCAGATGGAAGCTGACCGGGAGCTTCGGGAAATAATGCTGCAGATCCTCGGTATAGGCGGCGAACAGGACGAGCGACGCGAGCGCGGCCGAACCGATCGCATAACCTTTGGTCACCGCCTTTGTCGTGTTGCCGACCGCGTCGAGCGCGTCGGTGGTGCGCCGCACCTCGCGCGGCAGATCAGCCATCTCGGCGATGCCGCCGGCATTGTCGGTGACCGGACCATAGGCGTCGAGCGCGACGATCATGCCGGCCAGCGCCAGCATCGTCGTCGCCGCGATTGCAACGCCGAACAGCCCGGCCATGATGAACGAGATGATGATGCCGATGCAGATCGCGACGACCGGCAAGGCCGTCGCTTCCATCGACACCGCCAATCCCTGGATCACGTTGGTGCCGTGCCCGGTGGTCGAGGAGAGGGCGATGCTGCGCACCGGGCGGTAGGCCGTCGCCGTGTAATATTCGGTGGCCCACACGATCGCGCCGGTCACGCCGAGCCCGACGAGAGCGCAGATCCACAGCCCGAAACCGCTGGTCGCCTTGCCGGTGGTCATCGGCAAGGTCTGGAAAAAGCCGAACAGCCACCAGATGACGAGGCCGATCGCGATGATCGACAAGATCCCGGTCACAACCAACCCGCGATAAAGCGCCTTCATGATGCCGTTGTCGGCGCCGAGCCGGACAAAGAAGGTGCCGATGACCGAGGTCACGATGCACACCGCGCCGATCACGAGCGGCAGGAGGAGGACCGTATCGCGCAGAGGCGCGACAAAGAACACTGCTGCCAGCAGCATCGTCGCGACGATCGTCACCACATAGGTCTCGAACAGATCGGCGGCCATGCCGGCGCAATCCCCGACATTGTCGCCGACATTATCGGCGATGACGGCCGGGTTGCGGGGATCGTCCTCGGGGATTCCGGCCTCGACCTTGCCGACGAGGTCGGCGCCGACATCAGCCCCCTTGGTAAAGATGCCGCCGCCGAGACGGGCGAAGATCGAGATCAGCGAGGCCCCGAAAGAGAGCCCGACCATGGCTTCGAGCACCGGGCGCAGATCGGTGCCCCCGACCCAACCGCGCAGAATGAAGTAATAGACGCTAACCCCGAGAATACCGAGGCCGACGACCAGGAGGCCGGTCACCGCCCCCGCCTTGAAGGCGATCTTGAGGCCGGCGCCGAGCCCGTTGCGGGCGGCCTGCGCGGTGCGCACATTGGCGCGGACCGAGACGTTCATGCCGATATAGCCGGCCGTGCCGGACAACACCGCGCCGATCAGATAGCCCAGCGCCACGCGCACTCCGAGAAAGATGCCGAGCAGGATCAGGATGACGATGCCGACAATGGCGATCGTGCGATACTGCCGGTTCAGATAGGCGCGGGCGCCGACCTGCACCGCGCCGGAAATCTCCTGCATGCGGGCATTGCCGGCATTGGCGGCCAGCACCTGTCGGCTCGTCACCAAGCCATAGAGCAATGCCAAGACGCCGCAGCCGAGAACGAGAATATAGACGGAAACCATCCGCAGCGATTCCCTAGCTTAGAGCGAATAAAAGCAACAAAACGCCCGCCCCAGTCGTGTCCGGATGATGGAGACGGGGCGGGGCGGGCGGAACATGCCAGAATCGCAACCCGGGTACAACTGTGCTGTCACAGGCAACAAACCAGCGTAGCGCGGCGCCGTTTCAAACGCGCAACGTGAGAACGCAACGGCGCAAGCTCAGAAGTGCCGGTAACCGCCGTTTTCGATCGCGACGTCCTGCCCCGCGCGATCGACGAGGCGAACCCCGGCGCCGCTCTCGATCCGGCCGATCGCGGTGAGCGGGAGGCCAAGCTCGGCGGAGAGAGCGGCGAGGCGCGCCTCCGCCGCTTCCGGCGCGGTGAACAGCAATTCGTAATCGTCGCCGCCGCTGGCGAGGCGCGGCAATACCGCCGGGTCCTCGGCGACGATGAGGCGCGCCGCCGGGGACAATGGCAGGGCGTCGAGCGCAATGACCGCCCCGACCCGGGAGGTCTCGCAGATATGGCCGAGATCGGCGACGAGCCCGTCGGACACGTCGATCATCGCATCGGCAATCCCGGCAAGGCGCGGCCCCAGCCCCGTGCGCGGCTCGGGAAGGCGGAAGCGCCCGACGAGCGCCGCGCGCTCCTCCGCAGGCAGGGCGGAATGGGCGCCGCGCAACACGGCAAGGCCGAGAGCGGCATCGCCGATCGTGCCGGAGACCCAGATCCGGTCGCCGGGACGCGCGCCGCTGCGCCGGATCTCGGCCCCCGCCGCAACCTCGCCAAAGGCCGTCAACGACAATACCGCGGGCCCTCCGCTCGCCACCGAATCGCCACCCAACAACGCGACCCCGAAATGGCGCTGATCCGCCGCGAGCCCACGGGCAAACTCGGCCAGCCAGGCGCTGCCGAGCGCGGCCGGCAAGGCCGTCGTCAATACGTAGGAGAGCGGCCGTGCCGCCATCGCAGCCAGATCGGACAGATTGACCCGCAGCAGTTTGCGGGCGACGAGGTCGGGGGGATCTTCGGCCAGGTAATGTACGCCGGCGACCATCGCATCGACGGTGACGACGAGGCGATGCCCGGGGCGGCACTCGACGAGCGCGGCGTCGTCCAGGAGCCCGAGCCCGCCGGGACCGGCGAGCGGCGCGAAGAACCGCCGGATGCGCTCGAATTCGCCCGGCTCTTCGGCGCCGATGGGGACGCTCATGGCGAGGGCATCTCGACCGGACGCAGGATGCGGGCGAGGCGGTCGAGCACGCCGTTCGCCAATCCCGGCTCCTTGCCGGCGAAGAAGGCGTGGGCGATCCCGGTGTATTCGCTGATCGCGACACGCGGCGGGATGTCCTCCCGATGCACGAGTTCGTAGGCGCCGGCGCGCAGGATCGCGCGCAATACCGCCTCGAGCCGATGGAGCGGCCAGTCCTCGGTCAATACCGCCGAGATCTCCTGGTCAAGTCGCTCCTGATCGGCGGCGGTGCCGCGTACGATCTCGGCGAACAATGCGACATCGGCCTCGCCATAAACCTCGCCGTCGATCTCGCGCCCGAGCCGGTGTCGGGCGAATTCGGCGATCACGGTATCGGGTTTGAGGCCGCGGTTGAGTTCGAGCTGATAGAGCGCCTGGACCGCCGCCAGTCGGGAGAGGCGGCGCCGAGGGGCGGCGCCCTTGTGGCGCGGCGCGCCTTCGGCCGCATCGGCCGCGGTCAACTCCCCTGCCCCTGAAACCGGCGCCGCAATTCGACCAATGCAAGGCAGGCGCGCACCGCGCGGCCGCCCTGATCGCGGCCCTCGGGCGAGGCTCGCACCAGTGCCTGCGCTTCGTTCTCGCACGTCAAGATGCCGAAGCCGAGCGCCAGACCGTCGCGCACCATCAGGTCCTGCAACGAGCGCGCGGTTTCCGCGCAGATGTGGTCGTAATGCGTCGTCTCGCCGCGGATAACGCAGCCGAGCGCGACAAAGCCGTCAAAGCGCCCGGCCGTGCGGGCCGCCATCGCGATCGCCGCCGGAACCTCGAAGGCGCCGGGGACCGAGACGATTTCGCAAGTCGCCCCGGCTGCGGCCGCGGCGCGTTCGGCGCCGCGCCGCAGATCGGCGGCGATATGCTCGTAAAACAGCGCCTCGACGAGCAAGAGGTGAGGGGGTCGGGTCATCCTGATTGCCATCCGTTGTCGCGGGGGCGCGGTTCGGCCGCGCTGCCGACAAGCCGTGCCAGATAGCGCGCGATCGTATCGATTTCGAGGTTCATCCTCTGCCCGACCGCGGCCGCGCCGAAATTGGTATGGTCGAGCGTCACCGGGATGATATTGACGCCGAAGCGGCGGCCCGCGACCTCGTTGACCGTGAGGCTTACCCCGTCGAGCGCGACCGAGCCCTTGGAGGCGATAAACGGCGAGAGTTCCGCCGGCGCCTCGAAGACAAAGCGGACCGATTCCGCTTCCGGGCGCCGCTCGACGATCAGGGCGACGCCGTCGACGTGGCCGGACACGAGATGGCCGCCCAATTCGTCGCCGAGCTTCAATGCGCGTTCAAGATTGACCCGGGTGCCCTCGCGCCACGAACCGATCGTCGTGCGCGCCAGGGTCTCGGCCGAGGCCTGAACACGAAATCCTCCCCCGGGCTCGACCGCGACGACGGACAGGCACGCCCCCGAGCAGGCGATCGAGGCCCCGAGCGCGATCGTCGAAACGTCGAAGGAGGTCTCGATCGTCAGCTCGACGAGATCGCCGCGGACAATCCGCCGCACCCGCCCGAGATCGGTGATGATGCCGGTGAACATGACGACAGGCTACGGGCCTCGCCGGCGATTTGCCAGCGCCTTTCGCCTGCTGAAAACGCAGGGCGGAAAAGCCGTCCCACCCGGCAGCAAAAGACGCATTTCGGAACGCGGGCCTCCGGCCCGCATGCGGGCGAGACGCCCGCGTTCCTATGTGTGCCGAAGGCCAATCCCGGCCCCTGCGAGCACACCTACCCCTGTTGGGCCGGAAGGCGGAGCGGCGCATTCCGCCGTCTCGCAGTCCCGGCGTCTGCGCTTTTCCGCCCTACGCCCTTCGTTGGAACGTCGTCAGCACATCCGCCCCGACCGGCTCGATCGCGATGCGCTCGAAACCGGGCGCCTCGGCCAGGGCGGCGAGGCCGAAGCCGGCGACCGCCGGCAGTCCGTCGCCGCCGAGCAACAGCGGGGCGTGAAACCAGGCGAGCCGGTCGACGAGACCGGCGCGCAATAGGGAGGCGGCAAGGCGCGCGCCGCCTTCGACAAGGAGCCGGGTGAGGCCGCGTGCGCCGAGCGCCTGGAGCGCCGCGGCGAGGTCGAGACCGCCGGCCGGGTCGGAGGGCACCGCGATCACCGTGACGCCATTGTCGATCAGCCGGGAACGGCGCACCGGATCCGCCTCCGGCGACGTCAACAGCCAGGTCGGCACCCGTTGCGCCTCGGCGATCAGACGCAGGGTCGAGGGGAGGCGCAAGGTGCGGTCGAGCACGATGCGTACCGGCGAGCGCGCGCCGAGCCCCGGCAGGCGACAGGTCAGCTCCGGATCGTCGGCGAGCGCTGTCCCGCTGCCGACCAGGACCGCATCATGGGTGGCGCGCAACAGATGCGCGCGCTCGCGCGCCTGCGGCCCGGTGATCCAGCGGCTCTCTCCGCTCGCGGCGGCGATACGGCCGTCAAGGGTAGTGGCGAGCTTCACTGTGACGAGCGGTCGGCCGAGCCGGATCCGGCTCAAGAACCCGGCATTGATTTCGGCCGCCTCTGCGGCGCACAACCCGCTCTCGACGGCGATGCCGCTCTCCGCAAGTCGGCGCAATCCGCGGCCGGCGACGCGCCGGTCGGGATCTTCGAGGGCGGCGATGACGCGGCCGATCCCGGCCGCGATCAGCGCCTCGGCGCAAGGCGGCGTCCGGCCCCAATGCGCACAAGGTTCGAGGCTGACATAGGCGGTGCCGCCGCGCGCCCGTCCGCCGGCGCGGTCGAGCGCCTCGGTTTCGGCATGCGGGCGCCCACCCGGCTGGGTCCAACCCCGTCCGACCACCCGCCCCTCTTTGACGACGATGCAGCCGACCGCCGGGTTTGGCCAGACCGCGCCGAGGCCGCGGCGCGCCAGCGCCAGCGCCGCCTGCATAAAGGCGCGGTCGCGTTCCCGCCCAGCTTCACTCGCCATCTGCGGCGATCTGCCCGACAAATTCTCCGAAATCCTTGGCTTCGCGGAAATTGCGATAGACCGAAGCGAAGCGGATATAGGCGACCTGATCGAGGGTGGAGAGCGCCTCCATGACGAGGCCGCCGATCATCTCGCTCGGGATATCGGTCTCGCCCGAGCTTTCGAGCTGACGCACCAGCGAATTGATCAGGCGCTCGACACGCTCGGGCTCGATCGGGCGCTTGCGCAGGGCGATCGTGATCGAGCGGGCGAGCTTGTCGCGATCGAACGGCTCGCGCTGCCCGTTCTTCTTGATCACGGTCAATTCGCGCAATTGCACCCGCTCGAAGGTGGTGAACCGGGCGCCGCAACCCGGGCACAGGCGCCGGCGCCGGATTGCCCCGCGATCGTCGGTCGGCCGCGAGTCCTTGACCTGGGTGTCGTCGGCCCCGCAAAACGGACAGCGCATTTTCTCCTCCGCCTGTGCACCCCGCCCCGCTGCCGGGGACGGCCTGTCGTCAACTCCGCGCGCCGGCTGCCTCTCCATAGATCGGAAAGCGGGCGCACAGCTCCCTGATTTCTTTCCGCACGCGTGCCTCGATGGCCCCGTTGTCGGTCGACTGCCCGGCAAGGCCGCGCAGGACCGTGACGATCGCGCGCCCGAGGGTGCGGATCTCGCCCTCGCCAAAGCCGCGGGTGGTCACCGCGGCGGTGCCGAGCCGGATGCCCGAGGTCACCGTCGGCTTTTCCGGGTCGAACGGGATTGCATTCTTGTTGCAGGTGATGCCGGCCCGTTCGAGGCTCCTCTCGGCGTCGCGGCCGGTCACGTGCAGGGGCCGCAGATCGACCAGCAGCAGGTGCGAATCGGTGCCGCCCGAGACGATTTCGAGACCCCCTTCGGCAAGGATTGCGGTGAGCGCCTTGGCATTGGCGACGACCGCGGCGGCGTAATGCCGGAATTCCGGCCGCAATGCCTCATGGAGAGCCACCGCCTTGGCGGCGATGACGTGCATCAGCGGTCCGCCCTGCAATCCGGGGAACAGGGCGGCGTTGATCTTCCGGCCGATCTCCTCGTCCTCGGCGAGGATCATGCCGCCGCGCGGGCCGCGCAACGTCTTGTGGGTGGTCGTCGTCACGACATGGGCGTGGGGAAACGGGCTTGGATAGACGCCGCCGGCGACGAGCCCGGCGAAGTGCGCCATATCGACCATCAGAGTGGCGCCGACCCGGTCGGCGATGGCGCGGAAGGCAGCAAAATCGATGATCCGCGAATAGGCGCTGCCGCCGGCGATGATCAATTTCGGGCGGTGCATCTCGGCGAGTTGCGCCACCTCGGCGAGATCGATCCGCCCGTCGTCGCGGCGGACGCCGTAGGCGTGGGCGCGAAACCACTTTCCCGACACATTGGGACGGGCGCCGTGGGTCAGATGACCGCCGGCCGCCAGCGACATGCCGAGGATCGCGTCGCCCGGCTGCAACAAGGCGAGAAAGACGGCCTGATTGGCCTGCGCGCCGGAATGCGGCTGCACATTGGCGAAGGCGCAGCCGAACAATTGCCGCGCCCGGGCGATCGCCAGGCTCTCGGCGATGTCGACGAACACGCAGCCGCCGTAATAGCGGCGGCCGGGATAGCCTTCGGCATATTTGTTGGTCAATACCGAGCCCTGCGCTTCGAGCACGGCGCGGGAGACAATGTTCTCGCTGGCGATCAATTCGACCTGCCATTGCTCGCGATCGCGCTCCCCCGCGATCGCCGCCGCAAGTTCGGGATCGACCTCGGCCAAGGAGCGGGAGAACAAGTTGTCGGCACGGCAAGCGCCGGGCGAGGGGAAAGCTTCGGACATCAATCGAATGCTCGCCAAGGATCTTGGATCATTGCACAAGTCACCCGCGCCGCGAGACGCTGCAGCAGAGCGGCCGGACCGCGCCCTCCTACCATATATCGCCCGGGCATGCCAGAAGGCCACCAGGAGTCGCGGGCGAAACCGCCCATTCCTGTCCCCTGCCGGGGCCGCGGCGGATCTGTCGCCCACGCGCCCGCGCAAGCACTCGGCGAAATGCCTGCTGTTGCGCGCGTGAGGAGACCCGCGCGAAGCGCAGCCGCGCAAATCCTTGACCGGATATGGCAATGACGATTACTGCGCTCTCTCACAAGTTTCGGTTGACACAAGAAATTCGTGCTGCGATTATGCTGGCGGGCCTGAACCTTTTAGACCTCATTGAGGCGAGACATGGCTGAATCGGCGCCGCCGAAAGTGGCAGAAGAAGAGTTATTGCGGATGACCGCCGATGTCGTGGCGGCGTACGTCAGCAACAACACATTACCCACGGCTCAGCTGGCGGAGGTCATCAACGCGGTTTACGGATCTCTGAAGGCACTCGAAGGGCATGTGAGCGAGCCGCAGCCCGAGCCGCTCAAGCCCGCCGTTCCGATCCGCAAATCGATCACCCCCGATTATCTGGTCTGCCTCGAAGACGGCAAAAAGCTCAAGATGCTGAAGCGGCATCTGCGCTCGACCTACAATATGACTCCCGACGAGTACCGCGCCAAATGGAGCCTGCCGCCGGATTACCCGATGGTAGCGCCCAATTACGCCGAGCAGCGCTCGCAATTCGCCAAGAAGATCGGGCTCGGCCGCGGCACTGGGCGCGCCAACGCCCGCAAATCGGCGTCCGGCGCCGCCGCTCAGAAGAAATAATCGCCGGCGCCGCGCGGTCAAAGACGCCGACAGCGCCCTTGGCCGCGCGGCGGACTCGACAGCCGACCTCGAGCGCGACATATAGCCGGGGATCGAGCGTCCCCTGCCGAGGTCCCCCCGATGACAGGCCCAACCGCGCGCGCCCAGCCTGCCGCCCCTGAGCAAGCCGCCTTTGCCTGGGCCGACCCGCTTCTCCTCGAAGCGGCCCTCAACGAGGAGGAGCGGCTTGTGCGCGACAGTGCGCGCGCCTATTGCCAGGAAAAGCTGTTCCCGCGCGCTCTTGAGGCCAACCGACACGAGCATTTCGACCGCGCGATCATGACTGAGATGGGCGCGCTCGGCTTTCTCGGCGCTACCCTCGAAGGCTATGGCTGCGCCGGCGTCAACGCCGTCTCCTACGGACTGATCGCCCGCGAGGTCGAGCGCGTCGACAGCGGCTATCGCTCGGCGATGAGCGTGCAGTCGAGCCTCGTCATGTACCCGATCCACGCCTTCGGCAGCGAGGCGCAGCGTCAGAAATACCTGCCCAGACTGGCGCGCGGCGAATGGATCGGCTGCTTCGGCCTGACCGAACCCGATCACGGCTCCGACCCCGCCGGGATGACGAGCCGCGCCCGCGCCGTGTCGGGCGGCTATCGCTTGAGCGGCGCCAAGACCTGGATCACCCACGCGCCGATCGCCGATGTTCTGCTGGTCTGGGCCAAGACCGAAGACGGGAGGGTCCGCGGCTTTCTGATCGAGCGCGGGGCGGAGGGCCTTGCCACGCCAAAGATCGAAGGCAAGTTCAGCCTGCGCGCCTCGCCGACGGGGCAGATCTTGATGGACGAGGTATTCGTGCCCGAGGCGAATCTGCTGCCCGGGGTTGCGGGGCTCAGAGGTCCGTTCTCCTGCCTTGACAACGCCCGTTACGGGATCGCCTGGGGCGCGCTTGGCGCCGCCGAGTTCTGCTGGCACGCCGCCCGCACCTACACGCTCGAACGCCGCCAGTTCGGCCGCCCGCTCGCCGCCAACCAATTGATCCAGAAAAAGCTCGTTGACATGCAGACCGAGATCACGCTCGGCCTGCACGCGGTCTTACGGCTCGGCCGTCTGAAGGATGAGGGCCTTGCCACCCCCGAGATGGTCTCATTATTGAAACGCAACAATTGCGGCAAGGCGCTCGACATCGCCCGTACGGCGCGCGACATGCACGGCGGCAACGGCATTGCCGACGAATATCACGTGATCCGCCACGTGGTGAATCTCGAAACGGTCAACACCTACGAAGGCACGCACGATATTCATGCGCTGATCCTGGGGCGCGCCCAGACCGGCATCGCCGCCTTCGCCGGGTAGTTCCGTCGAGAAAACGGCGAGATGCGCCGCGCTTTTCCGCTCTACGATTCTACAATTCGTCATAGGTGTAGGGCGGAATAGCGTAGCGTATTCCGCCAACTTGGCCGCTTATCCAAAAGAGGAGGGTCATGCCGGCAGCAATCACGCTCTCCGAAAAATTTCGCCTCTTCTCGGATCATTGGTCGCCGAAGGTGGTCGCCCGCTTCAACGGGCATAAGGTCATGGTCGTCAAGGTCAAGGGCGAGTTCGTCTGGCATTCGCATGTGGACACCGACGACTTTTTCTCGTTCTCAAGGACAACCTTGTCATCCAGCTGCGGGAGAGCGAGGTGAGGCTCGGCCCTGGCGATCTCTATGTCGCGCCGAAAGGTGTTGAGCACAGGCCGGTCGCCGAGGAAGAGGCGCACCTTCTGCTGATCGAGCCCGAAGGTACGCCGAACACCGGAGACCCGGCGACCGCGGCCGAGAAGCGCGCGCTCTAACGCAGGCGCGCGGCGACTGCCGGCAGGCTGGCAATATCGATACCGTTTCTGGCCGCCTCGGCGACCAGCGTGAACGGGTCGGCGCCCTCCCCGAGGCGCACCAGCGCCCATAACAGCGCCGAGCGCGTGCCGCTGCGGCAATGCGCGACGATCGGGCCCGGGGCGGTCTTGAGGGCTGCGGCAAAGCTCTCGACATCGGCGCGCGACAGGCTCGCTGCAGTGATCGGGATGTGCCGATATTGGAGCCCCCGCGCCTCGGCAAGGCGGCGCGCCTCGGCGGCGGGGAGCTGCCCCGGATCCTCGCCGTCGGGGCGGTTGTTGACAATCGTGCGCACCCCGGCGCGGGCCAGGGCGTCGATGTCGGCGGCGTCGAGCCGTCCGGCGACGCTGAGTTCCGGAGAGAGCGGGATAAGCCGCGGCGCTGGCGCATTCATGCTTGTTCTCCGCGATTGGGACTCATCGCAGAAAAGCAGCAGCGCCGGCCCCGGTCAGCAAGAATCATCCAGCAAGAATCACGCGGCGGCTTGCGGCCAGTGCGCGAGATCTCCGGCGCGCAGCCAGAAGCGCTCGAACCGCCGCAACGTCGCCGAGACGGCGCGCAGATCGTCGGCGGTGAAGACCTTTTGCGCCTGCATCATTTCGACGTGGCGGTGGTGCATCTCGCTCAATTTGTCGCGCAGCTTCATTCCCTTCTGGGTCAGGCGCACGTGGATCGAGCGGCGGTCATGCGCCGAGCGCTGCTGCGCCAGATAGCCGTTCTCGACCATCTTCTTGACGTTATAGGAGACGTTCGAGCCGAGGTAGCAGCCGCGCAGGGTTAATTCGCCGACCGTCATCTCGGCGTCCCCGATGTTGAACAGCATCATCGCCTGGACATTGTTGATGTCGTGGATGCCGAGCCCGTCGAGTTCGAGCTTGACCATTTCGAGGAAATGGCGGTGCACCCGTTCAACGAGCGAGATGACTTCGAGATAGATGCTGTTCATGGCGGCCTCGGCTGAGCGACGGTCGGCCGCAAGCCTAGGGACGTATCGTTAATTTTTCGTTGCGCGATTCAGGATTGTGAACGCCGGATGAAGCGATAGATGGCGGAAAAGTCGCTCCCGCCGGCGCCTTCGTCAACAAACAATTGGTAAAGACTGGCCGCCGCGGCGCCGAGCGGCGTCGCTGCGCCGGCCGCGCCCGCCGCCTGCTGCGCCAATCGCAGATCCTTCAGCATCATCGCGGCGGTGAAGCCGGGGGCATAGCCGCGATTGGACGGCGCAGCCGGGACCGGTCCCGGCACCGGGCAATAGCTCGTTAACGCCCAGCATTGGCCCGAGGATTTCGAACTGACGTCGAACAGGGTCTGCGCCGCGAGACCGAGCTTCTCGGCAAGGCCAAAAGCCTCGCACACCGCGATCATCGAGGCGCCGAGGATCATGTTGTTGCAGATCTTGGCCGCCTGTCCGTTGCCGGCGGGTCCGGCATGGACGATCGTGCGGCCCATCGCCTCCAACACCGGTCGGGCGCGGGCGAAGGCCTCCTCCGCGCCGCCGACCATGATCGTTAACGTCGCCGCTTCGGCTCCCGCCACCCCGCCCGATACGGGGGCATCGAGCATCGCAAAACCGGCCTCCTTCGCCGCCGCGGCGACGGCGCGGGCGGTCTCGACGTCGATCGTCGAGCAGTCGACGAGGAGCGTTCCGGGGCGGGCTTTGGCAAGGATGCCGTCGGCGCCGAGATAGGCGGCGCGGACCTCGGGGCCGGCCGGCAGCATCGTAATGACGATTTCGGCCACCGCTGTCGCCTCCGCCGCGCTCGCGGCGAGCCGGCCGCCGCGCCCGACAAAGCGCTCGCGCGCCGCCGGCATGATGTCCCATGCGCCGACCTCGTGCCCGGCCTTCACGAGATTGACCGCCATCGGCAGTCCCATATTGCCGAGCCCCAGGAAACCGATCCTCGCCATCCCGTCTCCTCCTTACTCAGGGCGCCATTCGCGCCCGCCGAGCGGCGCGAAATAGCTGGCCACCATCGCGGCGTCGACCGCGGCGAGGCTCGCCGGCCGCCAGCGCGGGTTCCTGTCGCGGTCGATCAACATCGCCCGCACCCCTTCATAGAAATCATGGGCCGCCATCACGTGCTGCGCCATCCGATATTCAAGGGCGAGCGCCGCCTCGACATCAAAGCCGCGCCCGAGCGTCAATTGGTGCAGGGTGATCTTGAGACTCGTCGGGGATTTCGCGAGAAGGCTCGCCCGGGTCTCCGCGGCCCAGCCGGTGAAGGCGCCGCCCGCCGCCTCTTCCTGCTGCAGCGCCGCAAGGACAGCCTCGACCGTGTCGGCGGCAAAGCAGCGATCGATCGCCGGGCGCTGTCCGGCGAGCGGCGCGGGGCCGGGGTCGCCGGCAAAGCCGGCGATCGTTGCAGCGACTGCTTCCGCCGCGCCCGCGTCCTGCGCGAGCGCGGCCAACAGCGATTCGATCTGCGCCTGCGGCACGAAATGCGTGGCAAAGCCGCAATAGAGCGCATCCGCCGCCTGGAGGCGAATGCCGCAGAGGCCGAGATAGCGGCCGACACGGCCCGGGCAGAGGTTCAGAAAGCGCGTCGCACCAACATCCGGAAACAGGCCGATGCCGGTTTCCGGCATCGCGAACACGGTCGCCTCGGTGGCGACGCGGAAGGCGCCGTTGACCGAGATGCCGGCCCCGCCGCCCATCGTGATGCCGTCGATGATTGCGACATAGGGCTTTCTGTAGCGGTGGATGGCGCGAACCAGCGCATATTCCTCGCCGAAGAACGCCGCCGGAAATTCGGCGTCGCGCGGGCTCGCCCGGCCCGCCCGGTAGAGGGCGAGAACATCGCCGCCGGCGCAGAAGGCGCGGCCGCCGGCGCCGCGGATCGCGACGGCGCGCACTTCCGGGTCGTCGGCCCAGCGGGCGAGTTGCGGCGCAAGGCGCCGGTAGTTGTCGAGGCTCAGCGCATTCAACGCCTGCGGCCGGTTGATGACGACCGTTGCGAGGCCGCCCTCTCGGCCGAACAGGATCTCGTCTTCGCTCATCGGTTGGAGGCGCCGAGGAGCCGGCGGGCGATTATGACCCGCATGATCTCGTTGGTGCCTTCGAGGATCTGGTGAACGCGCAGATCGCGCAAGTGGCGCTCGGTCGGGTGGTCGCGCAGATAGCCGTAGCCGCCGAACAATTGCAAGGCCTCGTTGCAGGCGTGGAACCCCGCATCGGTGGCGAAGCGCTTGGCCATCGCGCAGTGCATCGTTGCGTCCGGATCGTTCCTGTCGAGGCTCGCCGCCGCACGCCGCAATAAGAGCCGCGCCGCCTCCAGTTCGGTCGCCATGTCGGCAAGCTTGAATTGCAGGGCCTGGAACTCGGCGAGCGGCCGGCCAAACTGGCGGCGCTCCAACAGATGCGCGCGCGCCGCATCGAGGGCGCTGCGGGCGCCGCCGAGCGAACAGGCGGCGATGTTGAGCCGCCCGCCGTCGAGCCCCATCATCGCGATTCTAAAGCCGTCGCCCTCGCCGCCGATGCGGTTTGCCGTCGGCACCCGGCAGTCTTCGAAGATCACCATTGCGGTCGGCTGCGAATGCCAGCCGAGCTTTTTCTCCTTTTTGCCGAAAGCGAGCCCCTTTGTGCCGTTCTCGACGGCGAGGCAGGAGATGCCCCCAGGCCCCGCCCCGCCGGTGCGCGCCATCACGAGATAGAAGTCACTCGCGCCGCCGCCTGAGATGAACGCCTTGGTGCCGTTGAGGACGTAATCATCACCGTCGCGCACGGCACGGGTCGCGAGCGAGGCGGCGTCCGAGCCGCTGCCCGGCTCGGTCAGGCAATAGCTCGCGAATTTCTCCATGTTGGTGAGGCCCGGCAGCCAGCGCGCCCGCTGCTCGCGCGTGCCAAAGCGGTCAACCATCCATGCCGCCATGTTGTGGATCGACAGATAAGCGGCGGTCGACGGACAGGCGGCGGCCAGTTCCTCGAAAATGATCGTCGCATCGACCCGGCCGAGCCCGCTGCCGCCGAACTCCTCGCCGACATAGATCCCGGCAAAACCCAGCGCTGCAGCGCGGCGCAGCGCCTCCTTCGGGAATTCTTCGCGCTCGTCCCAACCGGCCGCCTGCGGCAGCCATTCGGCCTGGGCGAACGCCGCCGCCGTCTCTTGGAACGCGAGCTGTTCCGCGGAGAGGTCGAAATCCATAACGGCAGAGATATGGGACTGGACAGGCGGCGGACAAACGTTCGGCGCGCGGTCACTATCCGCTCTGGAACTCCCGGAACGCGTGCGGGATGGAGCGGATGTCGCTCAGGATCTCGCGCTGCAGTCCTGCGGGCGTGCCGGCGGGGAAGCTCAGTTCGATCGAATCGGCAAGGCCGCCCCAGCGCGCGGCGATCGCGTCGGCAATCTCGGCATAGGTGCCGCAGGCGGCGAAGAGACGCACCACCTCGTCGGAGACCGCGCCCGCCATCTCGTCCCAGCGACCCGCGACCGAAAGGGTGTGCAATTCGAGCCCGAGGTCGTCGAGCCCGTGCAAGGCGAGCACCGGCCGATAAGTTCGGGTCGAGGCGTAAAAGGCGACGCGCCGACGCACCCGCTCGATTTCCGCGGCAACCGCCTCGGGGTCGGGCCCGGTCGCGACAAAGCCGCCGCCGAAGACGTCGAAATGGGCGCGCTCGCGCCCGCCGCGGCGCAGGCCTTCGGCGATCTGCGGCAAGGCGATGTCTTCGAGATAGCGGCGCGAACACAGCGGGTGCAATCGCACCCCGTCGCAGACCTCGCCGGCGACCCGCAGCATCGCCGCGCCAACCGCGGCGATCACGACCGGTACCATCGGCAAACCGGTCGGCTCGGGCGAGAAATCCGGGGTCATCAAAGTGAGCCGGTAATGCTCGCCCCGATAATCGAGCTTTTCGCCCGTCTCCCAGCAGCGCCACACGGCGCGCATGGCCCGCACGTAATCCCGGAGGCGCGGCGCCGGCGGGGTCCAGGCGATTCCGAAGCGGCGCTCGTTGTGGCCCTTGACCTGGCTGCCGAGACCGAGAACGAAGCGCCCCCGCGAATTGGCCTGCAGATCCCAGGCTTGGATCGCCGTGATCGTCGGGCTGCGCGGGAAGGCGACGGCGATCGACGGGGTCAGCTCGATCCGCTGCGTCGCCAGGGCGGCAAAGGCCAGGGGCGTGAACACCTCGTGCCCGAGTTCGACCGTCATCACCGCGTCGAAGCCGGCCGCCTCCGCCGCCGCGGCAAAGGGCCCGGCGTCGCGCCAGTCGCGCATCGGCAGCATCGTGTAGACGCGCATTGTCTCCGTCCGGAACGCGAGAGCCCAGTCCCGTGCGGCCCCGCTCCTCACCCCAACCCTCTCCCCGCAAGCGGGGAGAGGGTGCCGAGCGCAGCAAGGCGGGTGAGGGGCAGCCCCGGCTACCCGGCGTGCGCCTGGTGGTAGGTGTTGCGCAAGACGCGGCCGGGGAGCGCGCCGGTGTGCTTGCCGTCCTCGATCAACACCTCGCCGTTGACGATCGTCGCCATGATGCCGGCCGCCGGCTCCTTCATGCGCCAGCCGCCGGCCGGGAAGTCGTGAACGACCACCTCGGGCAGCGGGCGCACCGTGTCGGGATCGAAGATCACGATGTCGGCCGCCATGCCGGGGCGCAACAGGCCGCGGTCGTAGAGGCCGAAGGCCGAGGCCGAGTCGAAGGTCAGCCGCCGCACCGCGTGCTCCAGGGTCATGATGCCTTTCTCGCGCACCCATTCCGAGAGGAGCCGCGTCGAATAGCCGTAGCCGCCGTGGAACTGCACATGCGCGCCGCCGTCCGACAATCCGACAATGGCGTTCGGATAGGTCAGGATCTTCGCCATCGCCTCGTCGTCGACATTGTTCTCGGACTGCATGAAGCCGGTTTCCAATTTCTCCTCCACGACGAGATCGAGGAAGGCGTCGATGATGCGCTTGTTCTGTTCCTGAGCGATCTGGCCGATCGTCTTGCCCTTCAACCCCTGATTCTTGGGCAGAACCGGCGTCTCGACCCACATGTAATCGTACCAGCGGCGCGAATAGCCGGCGGCCGGGACCGCGACCGTGTGCTCGACGACCTCGTCGTGCAGTTTCTGGCGGATCGCCGGGTCGCTGTAGGCGTGCAATTTCTCCTCGTCGGAGGAGAGCAGGATCGGGTGCCAGGTCGGCGAGCCGCGGAACACCTGGCAGTTCTTCATCGTGAAGCTCTGCGTGACGCGGTTCGGGCTGCACAGCGGATAGGCGCGGATGCCGGCCCGCGAGGTCTCCTCGATCCGCGCCATGTGGCGCTTCCAGGCGTCGGGCTCGCGCACGGTCTGGCCGAGATTGTTGTAGAGGACGGTGCGGCCGGTCGCCTCCGACAGCCGCGCCATCAGACCGTCCTTCAATTCGGCGGCGCGTCCGCCGCCCGACTGGATGACCCCGGTGCCGAGTTCGCGCAACACGTCGCCGAGCGCGAAGATCTCCTTCTCGTCGGCCCACAAGGCCGGGATGTGCACGCCCTGCGGGTCGTAATGGCCCTGGTTGCGCGACACCGACAGGCCGAGCGCACCGGCCGCGACGCCGTCGCGCACGACCGCACGCATCTTTTCGATCTCGGCGTCGGTGGCCGCGCGCTTCTGGCATTCGTCGCCCATCACGTAATAGCGCACGGTCGAATGGCCGATCAATGTTCCGACATTGACCCCGAGATTCTTGTCGAGACGGTCCATGTATTGCGGGATCGTCTCCCAGTCGACCTCAACGGTATTCAACACCTCCATCGGGATCGCTTCGACATAGGAGAGGAATTCGGCGACCCGTTTCTCGGTGCCGCGGCGCACCGGCGCCAGGGCCAATGAGCAATTGCCGAAGATGACCGTGGTGGCGCCGTGATCGGGCGAGAACGAGCACAGCGGGTCCCAGGTGACCTGGGCGTCGTAGTGGCAGTGATTGTCGACAAAGCCCGGCGCCACAACCCGGCCCCCGGCGTCGATCACCCGCTTGGCCGAACCGGAGAGCTTGCCCAGTTCGACGATCTTGCCGGCCTTGACGCCAACATCGCCGCGGAAGGACGGCATGCCCGAGCCGTCAACGATGCGCCCGTTCTTGATCAACAGATCATAGGTCATCACTGCCCTCTTTTCGGATTAGGATTTCCTCTCGCGAACCGGGGCGCGAGTGTAACACGCGGCGGCGCCCGCTTGATGCGAAATGTCGCAGGGCGCCCCGCGCAGAGCACATGATTGGCCGGCCGCGCCGGGTGGGGCATTGTCGCGGCCCGGTCGATCCGGAAGGGGGAAGAGCGGACATGAGACTGAGCGTCGTCGCCTTCATGCGTCCCGATCTGCGCACAGGGGGCGAGCCGCAAGGCCACACCCTCGCGCGTCTCGCCGATTACGCGCGCCGCATCGAGGCGCGCGGCTTTCCCGGCATCTGGGTCACCGACTCGCTCGGCCGCGGCTGGCCCACCCTCGAGCCCTTGGCGGCGCTCGCAGCGCTCGCCGCGGTGACCCGGCGGGTCGAGCTCGGCACCGCGGTGTTGCAGGTGCCGCTGCGCCATCCGATCGAACTGGCGCACCGCGTGCAGTCGGTTCAGGCGCTCTCGGGCGGGCGCCTGCGGCTCGGCGTCGGCAGCGGCTCGACGCGCGCCGATTTCGCCCTGCTCGGCGCCGATTACGAAGGGCGCTTCCGGACAATGATGCGCTCTCTCGACATCATGCGCCGGGCTTGGCGCGGCGAGGCGTTCGAGGGCGGCACCCTGTCGCCCTGGCCCGGCTGCGCGGGCAGTCCGCCGGTTCTGCTCGGCGCCTGGCGCAACCCGCGCTGGATCGCCTATGCCGCCAGGGAATGCCAGGGCTGGATCGCTTCGGGTCTCTACGGCAGCTGGGAGGATCTCGAAGCCGGCATGCGCCATTACCGCGAGGCCGGCGGCGGCAATGCGGTGCTTGCCAACGTCGTCGTCGACCTCTCGGCCAAGCCCGAGCCGGGCAGCCTCGCCGAGCGCGCCAAGGTCTCGCTGGTGTGTCCGCCCGAGGAGGCGCGGCGGCGGCTGAAGCGGCTCGAAGAGCTGGGGTTCGACGAAATCCTCATGATGTCGCCGGGCGAGCGGCTCGATGAGATCGAGCGCGCGCGCGATTTCCTGTAAGAGAGCACGGCCGCCCCTGCCGCGGGGGCGCGGATCGAAACAAATAAACGCACAAACAGACGGCCGCGCGATGGTATAAAATTACCGGCGCGCCGCCGAGGCGGGCGGCTGATGACAAGGCCGCAGCGGCAGGCTGCGCCTCCAGGAGACTGCGCCGATGTCGCCTTCTTCCGAAGACCCGACGGATGCACCGGCGGACGCGGCGCCGCCCGAACCGGCCGCGGCGGAAACCGCACTCTCGACCCCGAGCGGGGCCCCGGGCGAGCCCGTGTCCGAGGTCGCCCGGGAGGGTATGCCGCGCCGCCGGCGCCGCC
>DATFCQ010000373.1:0-15507 GCA_035252905.1 Allostellaceae bacterium
GGCGTCGGGACGAGGGGCGCCGGGGCGGAGGGCGCCAGAGCGCGGGTCGGCTTCGGGGCCGGCGGTTCGGCCGCGCGCAGCAGAGCGTCGAGCTGCCGATCGGTCAATTTGACATTGTAGAAGGTCTGATAGAACTCGGCGGCAAGCGGGCGCAGATCCGGCTGCGCCACGCCCTTGTAGAACAGCGACGAGAGCCAGTAGAGGCCGATCAGCCGGTTGACGCTGGGCGGACCGCTGATCCATCCGAACGGTGCGGGGGGCGCGAGAAAGACCCGCTTATTGCGCACCGCGGCGAGGGTGCGCCAGCGCCGATTGCGCAACAGCGCGTTATAAAAGCCGGGCCGCTCGGCGATGATGAAATCGGGGTTCCAGAAGCGGATCTCGGCCGGCGTCACCCGCGTCAGTCCCCCGGACCCGAGGCTGCCGGCGACGTTGATCGCCCCCGCCTCGTCGATGTCGGCCATGACCACCGCCCCTTTGAGACCGGTTTCGAGGCCGTCGTAACCGAGCCCGTAATAGACGAGCGGGCGCTTCGACGGCGGCTGGATCAACAGGGTGCCGCGGATCGAATCGATGGCATGCTCGGCATAGAGGCCGAGGGTGTCGCCGCGGGCGGCGACGCCGAGCACGGTGCCGAGCAGGCGCAGCGCCTCGAAGCTCTGACCGATCCGGCCGTCGAGAACGATCGTCGGCACTCCGGTCTGCCGCTGCAGGCGTTCGGCAAAGGCCGTCGCCGCGGGCGAGACGGGGCCGTAATAGACGACGAGGTCGGGCCGCCAGCGCGCCACAATCTCGGCCTCCCCCTGCGGAGTGCGGCCGAGCAGTTGGCCGACCGTCGGCAGACGCGGCGCTTTGGCCGGCAGCCAGCGGCGCTGGGCATAGGAGATCGGCCGGCTCCAGCCGACCAGCTTGTCCGGGGCGAGGACATAGACGAGCACCGCCGCCGCCTGGTCCGCCGCCATGACCCGGGTGATCGTGTCGGAGAGTCGCACATGGCGCAGCGCGGCGTCGACAAACTCGGCCGCCCACGCCGACGGCGTGCCGAACAGCAGGCCGAGCAATACGGGGGCGAGGATCGCAATCCGCGCGGCGACGGACGATCGTAACGGCATCGGCGCCCTCGACAGGATCGCGACGGTTGCATCGACTATAGCGGCGGCAGCCTTTCTGGCAAGTTCCGCCGATTTTCGTTCGGTCAGGAACCGGCAAAGACGATGCAGGCCGGGCTCGCGGTCTCGATAATTTCTCCGGTCGGGTCGAGCCGGCCGCTCTGCGGATCGACCCGGAAGGTCACGATCGTGTCGCTCGCCTCATTCGCAGCGTAGAGAAAGCGCCCGGCCGGGTCGAGCGCGAAGAAGCGCGGCCGCCGGCCGCGGGTCGATTCCCAGCCGACCGGAGCGAGCCGGCCATTCGTCTGCTCGATCGCAAAGATGCCGATGCTGTCATGGCCGCGATTGGAGACGTAGAGAAAGCGTCCGATCGGGTCGACGGCGATCTCGGCGGTGGTGTTGGCGCCGGTATAGGTGTCGGGCAGGGACGGCACGATCTGAAACGGTTCGAGCCGGCCGCGCTCCTCGTCCCAATGATAGGCGGTCACGGTCGAATCGAGCTCGTTGTTGACATAGGCGTAGGGCGCCGCGGGATGGAACGCCATGTGGCGCGGCGCGGCGCCGGGCCGCGCCATCACAAAGGGCGGGTCGTTCGGCACGAGCCGGCCTTCGCGCTCATCGAGGCGAAAGATAAAGACGCGGTCGAGGCCCTTGTCGGGCACCAGGACGAACCGTCCGCTCGGGTCGAACGGGATGGAATGCGGCCGCGAGCCGGTCTGCTGCACCCTGTGCGGGCCGGGCTCTCCGGGCAGGGCCAGCGTCGCGACGCGCCTGCCAAGCGCGCCGTCCGCTTCCAACGGCACCACCGAAACCGTGCCGTTGGCGTAATTGGCAGTGACGAGAAAGCGGTTCTCCGGGTCGACCGACAGATGCACGCCGTTGCGCCCGCCAAGTTTCTGCCGGTTCAGCAGGGTGGGCCTGCCGTCCTCGCCCCCGATCGCGAAAGCGGTGACGTCGTCCTCGTCGCCGTGCACCGCGTAGAGACGGCGGCCGCCGCTTCCGACCGCCAGAAAGGAGGGATTGACCAGTTCCGGCACGAGCTGGACATGCCGCCACAAGCCGGAAGCGGGATCGACCCGGTAGACGTTGATCCCTTCGCCGCGCGCTTGGCGCTCCCGCGTCGTGTAGCAGCCGACATAGGCGAACATGGCCCCTCCCCGCTCTCTCCGACCGCAAGCTCGCACCCTCCGGCCGGCACGGTCAACATCCGGGCGATTGCGCTTGCGAGGCGCCCGGATCGCGGTCCATTCTGCGGCCGCTTTCGAGGGCCGCCCTGGACGGAGGGACAGCGATGACGATCGAACTTTACGCCTGGAACACCCCGAACGGCCGCAAGATCAGCGTCGCGCTCGAGGAGATGGGCCTCCCCTACACGGTCAAGAAGGTCCACATCGGCAAGGGCGAACAGTTCGATCCGGCGTTTCTGAAGATCAGCCCGAACAACAAGATCCCGGCGATCGTCGATCCCGAAGGGCCGGGCGGGGCACCGATCAGCGTGTTCGAATCCGGGGCCGTCCTGATTTATCTCGGCGAGAAGACCGGCAAGTTCTGGCCCGCCGATCTGCGCCGGCAGGTGCCGGTGCTCGAATGGCTGATGTGGCAGATGGGCGGCTTTGGCCCGATGCCGGGTCAGGTTCATCATTTCCGCGAGGTCGCCAACGAGGCCGACCGGCGCTACGGGCTCGAACGCTATTCGAAGGAGACCCGCCGGCTCTACGGCGTGCTCGACCGCCGCCTCGGCGACACCCAATTTGCCGCCGGCGACATCTCAATTGCCGATTTCGCGATTCTCGGCTGGGCTTGGCGGCACGAGCGACACCAGGTCGATCTCGCCGATTTCCCCAACGTCAAGCGCTGGTACGAGACGATGATGGCGCGCCCCGGCACCAAGCGCGGCTTCGAGGTGGCGCTGAGCTGAAACCGGCAAAGGATCGTAGGGCGGGTTGACCCCGGCGAAAGCCGGGGAAACCCACCGCTCGGGCGCGAGCATGATGGGTTTCGCTGCGCTTAACCCATCCTACGCGTGAAACTTTGAAATGGTGGAGCCGAGGGGGATCGAACCCCTGACCTTCGCATTGCGAACGCGACGCTCTCCCAGCTGAGCTACGGCCCCGACCACCCTATATATAGGGACCCCTCCGCGGGGTGCCGCGGACTATGGGGAACCCGCCATTGCCTGTCAAGTGCGGCACCGTAGAGCGCTTGCGGACCCGATGCGGGAACGCTACCGTCGCTCGCCCTTTGCCGCCGAGGCGCCGTCGCAATATGTATGCGTTTCTCACTCTCGTCAGCACCGTGATCTCGATCTATGTCTGGCTCCTGATCGCCCAGGCGGTGCTGAGCTGGCTGCTGGCCTTTGGCGTGGTCAACCGATACAACCGCGCCGTGGCGATGGTCGGCGATTTCCTATGGCGCATCACCGAGCCGCTATTGCGCCCGATCCGCAGGGTTTTGCCCGATCTCGGCGGCATCGACGTCTCGCCGGTCGTATTGATCCTGCTGCTCTGGTTCGTCCGCAACCTAATGTTCGAATATCTTGCCTGAGGATCCGCAGCAAGCTTGTCGGGATCGCCGGCAAGCCGCAGCGATTGATGGCCAAGCTGGGTCCTCTGATCGCCGCCCTGCCGCGGCGGTGACGGGTCGGGACAAATCGCGCTAAGCTTCCTCCGTCCCATCCAACGGAGGAACCGCCATGCTGTTGCCGCTCGCCGGACGCCGCCTTTATTACGATCTCGTCGGACCCGAAACCGCCCCGGTCCTGTGCATCACCCATTCGCTGGCTTCCGACAGCGGCATGTGGAGCGAGCAGATGCCGGCGCTGTTGCAGGCGGGGTTTCGCGTATTGCGCCTCGACATGCGCGGGCATGGCGGCAGCGATCCGGTCGAGGGCGATTACACGATGGCGGCGCTCGCCCAGGACGTCGCCGCCGCGCTTGACGCATTATCGATCCCGCGCGTCCATTACATGGGTCTGTCGATCGGCGGGATGATCGGCCAGGCCTTCGCCCTGGAGCACGGCGGCAAGGTGATCTCGGCCCTATGGTGCGACACCCTGCCGGCGAGCCCGAAAGGGGCGGCCGCCGCCTGGGACGAGCGCATGAACACGGTGCGCCGGGCGAATTCTCTGGTTCCGCTCGCCGACGCGACGATGGAGCGCTGGTTCACCGACGCCTTCAAGCCGCGCAAGCCGCAGCGCTGGAAGGAGATCCGCGACACGGTCGCGGCGACGACGCCCCTCGGCTATCTCGGCTGCTCGGCGGCGATCATGGCTTTCGATTATGCGGCGCGGCTTCCCTCGCTGCACCTGCCCACTCTCGTCCTTTGCGGCGCCGAGGACCCCGGCACGCCGGCCGCCGAGAACCGCCGCATCGCCGGCCTTGTCCCCGGCGCACGCTACGAGGAGATCCCGAACACCCGGCATTTCCCGAACGTCGAGGCGCCCGACGCCTTCAACCGCATCATGCTCGGCTGGCTCGAAGCGCAGCGCGGCGCGCGGTGAGGCGTCCCCTTTCTCCCACGCCATT
The DNA here is from genome assembly GCA_035252905.1 of Allostellaceae bacterium. Taxonomy (GTDB): domain Bacteria; phylum Pseudomonadota; class Alphaproteobacteria; order ATCC43930; family CGMCC-115725; genus AP-15. The sequence goes on from DATFCQ010000373.1 coordinate 4,634, forward strand.
TTCTCCCTCGCCCCCACTGGGGGAGAGGGCCTTAAAAATGAGGGCTTCGTCGCGCCGTGAGGCGCAGGCGCAATGCGTTCAGTTTGATGAAGCCCTCGGCGTCGCGCTGGTCGTAGACGGCGTCTTCCTCAAAGGTGACGTGGGCTTGGCTGTAAAGGCTCCTCGGCGATTGCCGGCCCGCGACCCGGACCGAGCCCTTGTAGAGCTTGAGGCGCACCGTGCCGATGACGTGCTCCTGGCTCTTGTCGAAGAGCGCCTGCAGCATTTCGCGCTCGGGCGAGAACCAGAAGCCGTTGTAGATCAGTTCGGCGTAGCGCGGCATCAGTTCGTCTTTCAGATGCGCGGCGCCGCGGTCGAGGGTGAGGCTCTCGATCGCGCGATGTGCGGTTTGCAGGATCGTGCCGCCCGGCGTCTCGTAGACGCCGCGCGACTTCATGCCGACAAAGCGGTTTTCGACCAGATCGAGCCGGCCGATTCCGTGCCGTCCGCCCAATTCGTTGAGGCGCTGCAGCAGCGCCGCTGGCGTCAGCGGCTCGCCGTCGACCGTCACCGGATCGCCGCGTTCAAAGCCGATCTCGATATAGTCCGGAGCGTCGGGCGCCTCTTCGGGCGCGACCGTGCGGCTGTACACGAATTCCTCGGGTTCGATTGAAGGATCTTCGAGCACCTTCCCTTCGGCCGAGACGTGCAACAGGTTGGCGTCGATCGAGAACGGCGCCTCGCCGCGCTTGTCGCGGGCGATCGGGATCTGGTGAGTGTCGGCATATTCGATGAGCCGCGTGCGCGAATTGAGCTCCCATTCGCGCCACGGCGCGATGACCTTGATGTCGGGGGCGAGCGCGTAATAGCCGAGCTCGAAGCGGACCTGGTCGTTGCCTTTGCCGGTGGCGCCGTGGGCGACGGCGTCGGCGCCGACCTTGCGGGCGATCTCGATCTGACGCTTGGCGATTAAGGGCCGCGCGATCGACGTGCCGAGCAGATAGGCGCCCTCGTAGAGCGCATTGGCGCGGAACATCGGAAACACGAAGTCGCGCACGAACTCCTCGCGCAGGTCCTCGACAAAGATCTCGCTGGCGCCGAGCAGCTCGGCCTTCCGGCGCGCCGCTTCCAACTCCTCGCCCTGGCCCAGATCGGCGGTGAAGGCGACGACCTCGCAGCGATAGGTCTCCTTGAGCCAGCGCAGGATCACCGAGGTGTCGAGCCCGCCCGAATAGGCGAGCACGACTTTCTTCACCGCATCGGGCATGGTCCTCTTCCTCTTCGTCGCCGGAGCCGCACTATTCCCGTGCCGCCAGTCCGGCGCAAGCCGGGGCGTTGCGGCGGAATACGCCCCGATGCGCTATTCCGCGATGGTTCAACCGAGATGCCGCTTCAGAAAGGCGATCGCCGCGTCGAGCGCGCCGAAGGCGGCGAGGTCGCCGTGACCGGCCTGCGGCGCAAACCACGCCTCCTTCGGCTCGGGCGCCGCCTCATAAAGGGCGCGGCCGAAGCGGATCGGTACGACGCGGTCGCGCTCGCCATGCAAAATCAGCTTCGGTGCGGCGACCCGCGCGATCGCCGCCAACGAGGCGAAGCGGTCGCGCACCAAGAGGCGGCACGGCACAAACGGGTAATGGCATTGCGCCGCCGCGGCGACGCTGGTGAACGGGGCTTCGAGGATCATGGCCCCGACCTCGCGGCGCGAAGCCAATTGCACGGCAACGCCGCTGCCCAGCGATTCGCCGTAGAGTGCGATCCGCTGCGGCGGCACCGCCTCGCGCACAAGGAAATCGAGCGCCGCCGCGGCGTCGGCGCACAGCCCCCGCTCGCAGGGAAAGCCTGGATTGCCGCCATAGCCGCGATATTCCAGAAACAACACGCCATAGCCTTCGCGCGCGAAGCGAAGGAGGCGCTCGCAGCGATAGCCGATATGGCCGCCATTGCCGTGGCAATAGAGGACGACCGGGCGGCTCCCGCGCGGAGTCAGATACCAGGATGATAGCGTGATCCCGTCGGCGGTCTCGAAGGTGATCTCGCGCACCCCGAGATCGGCGAGCGCTCCCAGGACCGGCCGCCGGCGGTCGGGATGAAACAGCAGGTGGCGCTGCCCCAGGTAGAGAACCGCGACGAGGCCGACATAGGCGACGGCCGCAATTTCGACCAGGAGGATCAGCACGCCGGCGCGAACCCGCTCAAGCCGGCGCGCGCTCGCGCGCAGGGAGCCTCATGCTCGCCGATTTGAGCTGGCCGCAGGCGGCGAGGATGTCGCGGCCGCGCGGGGTGCGCACCGGCGCCGAGGTGCCGGCGGCAAAGATAATGTCGGAGAACGCCTTGATTGCCGCGTCCGACGAGCATTCGTAAGGTGCGCCCGGCCACGGATTGAACGGGATCAGATTGACCTTGGCCGGGATCCCGCGCAACAGCCGGACCAGCTCGCGGGCCTCGGCGGGGCTGTCGTTGACCCCCTTCAGCATCACATATTCGAAGGTGATGCGGCGGGCGTTGCTTGCGCCCGGATAATTGCGGCAGGCGTCGAGCAACTCGGCGATCGGATATTTGCGGTTGAGCGGCACCAGAAGGTCGCGCACCTCGTCGGTGACCGCATGCAACGATACCGCGAGATTGACGCCGAGCTCGGCGCCGCAGCGCGCGATCATCGGCACGACGCCGGCGGTCGACAGGGTGATTTTGCGCTTCGAGATCGCCAGCCCCTCCGGGTCCATGACGATCTTCAGCGCTGCCGCGACATTGTCGAAATTGTAGAGCGGCTCGCCCATCCCCATCAATACGAGGTTGGTCACCTGGCGGTCCTCGGGAGGCGAGGGCCATTCGCCGAGCCGGTCGCGCGCGACCATGACCTGGCCGACGATCTCCGCAGGCCCGAGATTGCGCACGAGGCGCTGCGTGCCGGTATGGCAGAAGGTGCAGTTCAACGTGCAGCCGACCTGCGAGGAGACGCACAGCGTGCCGCGCTCCTCCTCGGGAATGTGGACGGTCTCAACCTCCTGTCCGTCGGCGAAGCGCAACAGCCATTTGCGGGTTCCGTCGGATGAGGCGAGGCTCGCCGCGACCGCCGGACGGGCCAGTTCGTAGTGTCCGGCAAGCTGCTGGCGGAACGGCTTGGCGAGCGAGGTCATCCGCGCGAAGTCGGTGGCGCCGCGATAATAGATCCAGTGCCACAACTGGCGCGCCCGGAACGGTGCGGCGCCGAACGCGGCCATTTCGTCGGCGAGCGCGGCGCGGTCCATCCCGACGAGGTTGCGGCGCAACGCGGCGATGGGATTCTCTTGCGACATCGCCCTCTTATATAGGCGCTTTGGACCACGGGCGTCTCGCCCGCATGCGGGCCAGAGGCCCGCGGTCCTGACTGGCGCGGCACAAGCCCCTATTCTCTCCCGCTATTTCCTCAGCGCTTGACGCCACAGGCTTTGTCGATCAGCGCCAATGCGCGGGAAAAGCCGGCGAGCGAGTAGGTGTCGACGGTCTCCGGTCCCTTTTCCGGCGTGCCTTTGACCACGGCGGTCTTGCCCTTGCTCATGGCCGCGACAATGTCCTTGTCGAGCTCGGCGGTGCGCGACCAGGCGCTGTCGCCGTTGGTGAACATCGTGAATGTCTTGCCGTTGATGTCGAGCGTAACGTCGCTGCCCTTCTTCAGCGGGGTGCCTTCGACAAAGCTGACGACGTTGAACACCTTCTCGCCCGGGCGGTGGGTGACCATCGCCATCGGCGCCTTGCGCTTCATATGCGGCGGCTCGCTCTTGCGCGGCTCGCCGATCAGATAGCAGACCAGCCCCGATTCCCCTTTGTAGTCGTAGGCGCTCCACGACAGGAACGAGCCCAGCCGGTTGGTCGGGCTCGCCGCGGCGGCATGGCGGTGCGCGGCGGCATGGTGCCGATGCCGGGCCGCGGCATGGCCGGGAAGCGCAAGCGAGACCAGGAGCGGCAGCAGAATGCCGCCAAAGAGGAAAAGAGGACGCCTCATCATGACCGGAACGATAGCCGCACGCGCCGGAACGCGCCACGCTGCAAAGGGTCGCGGCCGGGATTGCCGCGGCCTGCAGGAGCCGCAGAATAAAAGGCGAGGCTTGCCGCCTTGCGGCTCCACTGGCGGTTAAGTAAGCTTGCCCTGCCGGGACGGCGGGGTTGGGGGCACAGAGTGACTGTTTGCGCCGGAAAAAGCCGCGCGATTAGCGGATTCGCACGAATCTTGCGGCTCGTCTTGTATCTCCTTGTCGGCGCCGCGATGCTGACGCCGGCGGCGGCCCAGCCCGCCCCTTCCGAACGGGCCGCGCTGGAGACGCGCAAGGAGGCGCTGTTTCAGCAGATGCTGCGCAACCCGGCCAATCTCGACGTCACCTTCGCCTATGCCGACGTTGCGGCGCGTCTCGGCGACTACGAGGGCGCCGCCTCCGCGCTCGAACGCATGCTGCTGTTCAACCCGAACCTGCCGCGCGTCGATCTCGAATTGGGCGCGCTTTACTTCCGGATGGGGTCCTTCGACCTCGCCCGCGATTATTTCAACAAGGCGCTTGCCGCCCGTCCGCCGGAGGCGGTGCGCGCTCGCGTCGTCGAATATCTCGAAGAGATCGCCGCGCTCGAACGCCGGTCCCACTTCACCGGCTATCTGTTCTTCGGCACCCAGTACCAGTCCGACGCCAATGTCGCCCCCGGCTCGCCGCTGATCAATTCCCCGATCGGCCAGATCATTCTCGGCGATCAGTTCGTCAAGCACGCCGACGTCAGCCTGTTCGCCAATGGCGGCGCCATCTACAGCTATGATCTGGGAACCCAGAACCGCGACACTCTCGAGGTTACGGGGGTCGGGTTCATGAACCATCTGTTCATCTTCGACCGGCTGGATCTCGATCTGCTGGAATTGACGGCGGGGCCGCGCCTGCGCTTTCCGAACGGCGGTCCGCTCGGCGGCGGACCCGCCTCGATCCGGCCCTATCTGATCTTTGACGAGGTCGGACTCGGTGAGAACCAGTATTTCGACGCTTACGGCGTCGGCCTCGAATACAGCAAGGAATTTCCGTTCGGGCTCGCTCTCCGCTCGTTCTTCGAGTTCCGCCAGAAGAATTTCACGAACGCACCCGACCGTCCGCTGTCGCGCGGTCTCAACGGCAACGACAAATTGGTTTCGATTGTCGCGACGCAGAAAATCACTGAAAACTCGGGGCTGACCCTGCAGTTCGATTTTCTCGACCAGGATACGCGCCTGCCTTATTACTCCAACAAAAGCTATGCCTTTTCCGGCGCCTATCGCATCCGCTACGAGAACCCGCTGCCTTTGAGCCGGCGGTTGTGGGAGGATACGCTCTTTCTGAGCCGCACCTTCGACAATTACGCGGCGCCCGACCCGTGCTGCGTCACCAGCGCCAACCCGGTCGGGTTCTATCCCAGCGGCTTCAGCGATCGCTACGACCGCCGCTGGCGCTTTGGCATAACCCACACAATCATCGTCTCGCCGCATATCGGCATCGTGTTGCAATTGGAGCGCGACATCGTCTCGTCGAACCTGTCGCTCTACGGCTATACGAGCAATTCGGTACTGATCGGCCCGCAGATCCGATTCTAGGGATTCGAACGGATGATTCTGCTCACACCCCCTCACCCACCAGCCCTGCGGGCTGGTCCCCCCTCTCCCGCATTGCGGGAGAGGGTGCCGAACCCCGGCGAAAGCCGGGGGAGGCGGGTGAGGGCTTGCCATTCTCAAATATCAAAGCTCACACCCGCAACGGGGCTCGACAATGGCGACTGACATCTCTCTGGCGCGCACCGCCCTTCCTCTGGCGCTCCTCGTCGGGATCGGAGGGGCCGGTCCGGCGGCGGCGCAACAGCGCGTCGGCGTCAACGGCGCGGTCAATGTCGAGGCGACCGGCATCCCGCCGAATGCGCCGCCGCGCCGTCTCGTGATCGGCCAGCCGGTCATCTTCAACGAGCATGTCACGACCAACCGCCTGGGCCAGACGCAGATCCTGTTTGTCGATGCATCGTCGATGAGCATCGGCCCGAACTCAGACCTCGTCATCGACCAGTTCGTCTACAACCCGTCGACCGGGACCGGCCGGATGGCGGCCAATCTGGCGCGCGGCATCTTCCGCTATATCGGCGGCAAGCTCAGCAAGGAGCCGAACGGCGTCTCGATGACCACGCCGGCGGCGACAATCGGCATTCGCGGCGGCGTCCTCCTGGTCGACGTGACCCCGGCCGGCCGGATCGAGGTCATCTTTGAATATGGCGGAGGCGTCACCGTGACCGGCCTCAACGGCGTCTCGCAGACGATCATCCGGCCGGGTTACGAGGTGGTCGTCGCCGGGCCCGGCGCCTCGCCCTCGGCGCCGTTTCCGGCGCCGCCGGGAACGACGGCGCGGCTTCTGGCGGCGCTCGACGGCCGCCCCGGGGCGAATGGCGGCGCCACCGTGATCCCGACCGATGTGATGGTCGTCGAGAGCGGCCTTCCCCGCACCGTTTCCGCCAACATCCCGGTCAGCATCACCGCCGCCGAGGCGAACCGGCCGCCGCCGCCGACGGCGCCGCCCGTCGTCACCGTGACTACGTTGCAAAACCAGACCGAGATCAACACGGTGTCCACCCAGGCGACGCCGCCGGGCGCCACGCTCCCCAGCACGCCGCAATCCCTCGGCACCCTCGCCGGCAGCTATGTCGACACGCGCGGCAACGGCACCGCGCGCGGCTTCACCGCCCAGGGCACGCCCTACAACCGCGGGACCCTCTCCAACGGCGTCTTCAGCGCCGACATCGACGGCTTCGGGACATTGCAGATCCCGCTCGCGACGGGAAATTCGCGCTTTGGACCGGGCGGCACCGCGAGCCCGCTCGGACCGGTTTCCGGCACCAGCTTCATGTCCGCCGACGGAACCTATTTCTATGCCGCTCTGACCCCGGTGAATCAGCCCTCCGAGCGCGAATTCATCTATGGCGGGCGGGCGGTCGCGCCGAGCTTCTACCAGCCGGACGCGACGACACGGTATTTCGCCTTCCAGATCGCCCCTGACGCGGCCCTCGGCTCGGCAATCCCGTTCATCCGCAACGCGACCGGCGGAGCCTTGCCGAACCCGACCACCTCGCCGCTGTTTCTGGCGACGCCGGCCAATGTCCCGTTCACCGGCTCCGGGACGGCAAGCACGCGATCCCTGCAGGCGAGCCTCGCGGTGAATGGAGCGGGGCCGCAACAGAATTCGGTAATCGCCGTCGCGACCGGCAACGCCTTTACCGGCCCGGACAGCGGCCAGCCGGTCTTGAACGGGCAGATCGCCGGCTCGTACCGCGCCAATGGCGCGAGCTCGCCGGTGCGCATCAGTTCCGGCCTTCTGACCCCGCGCGACGGCAACGGCAACAGCTTTTACGGCGGCAGCTCCGTGACCGGCTTTGCCGTCGATCAGAACAATTTCAGCACCGCCACGGTGCCGAGCCTGGCGAGCGAGACCGCCTATCCGAGTCTCGCACCGACCGCCACCTACGGCTTCACCCAGGCCGCCGTCCGGCAGGCGTTGCCTTCCGGCATCGGCGCCGCGCCGACGAGTGCGGCGCAGAGCGGCTATTTCGCCGGCACGATGCAGCAATTTACCGGCCCCGACACAACGCCCGGCGCGACCTATGCGGTCACCGGGACGACCGCGGTGACGACCGACCCGGCCAATCTGCGGGTCGCCGCGCGGTTTTCCGGCCAGAACCCGTTTGTGCCGGACGCCAGCGGCGTCTCCACCGTGACCGTAGAGTTCGGCGGGCTCTCCGGCCCGACGCGTGGCCGCCAGGGCTATATCGACGCCAATCATTTCGCTGCCCTCGAAAGCCCGACCGCGCCGTCGCAGATCAACAACGCGCCGCTTACCATCAACGGCGACCCGCTGCAGGCCTCGCATGTCTACATGGTGACCTCAGGCACCGTGCCGGGTGCAATCTCGGTCTGCCAGTGCCAGTATCTGCAATGGGGCTACTGGGGCGGCGAACTCGACACCCCGAACACCGCCGGAAACGCGCCGATGCGCGCCGATGTCGGGCACATCAACACCTGGCTCGCCGGCACCCCGACCTCGCCGTCCGATATCGCCACCCTCGCCGGGACGAACATCACCGGCACCTATAACGGAGGGATGACCGGGGCGGTCTCCAACAACGGCGCGCAATACCTCGCCTCGGGCAATTTCACCGCGACCTACAATTTCGCCCAGCGCAGCGGCAGCCTGGCAATCAACAACTACGACGGCCGCAGCTTCCCGGCGATGCCGTTCTCGAGAGTCTCGGCCAACGGCGCGAATTACAGCATCACCGTTCCCTCCTCCACCACCTTCACCGGCAGGATCAACGGCAGCTTTTATGGGCCGATGGCGCAAGAGACCGGCGGCAATTTCGCATTGCAGGGACCGCCGGGATCGAACTACCTGACCTCGGGGATCTTCGCCGGCCGACGCTGACCGGCCGTGTTGCGGTCCTCACTGTGACGGCGGCGGAATACGCTGCGCTCTTCCGCCCTACGCTTCATGCTCGTCGGGAAAGGTGTAGGGCGGAAAAGCGGAGCGCGAGCGCATTCCGCCGCTCCGACAAGCCGAAAAGAAAAGACCCGCCGGGGAGGCCGGCGGGTCTCAGGTTCGGATGACGCCGTTGTTGTTAGAACCGGACGCGGAACTTGCTGATCACGACGTTCTCGTCGCCTTTCAGATTGGCGACGGCGACGCGGTGACCGAACACGTATTCGAGGCCGACGTCGATGAACGAGACCGGGCTCCAGATCAGATTGGCATGGGTCGTGAACAGCTCTTTGTTGGCAGCCGTCGACTCGACCGGTCCGATCAGTTGCGAGGAGATGTCGTCATGCTCGATGCCGACGGCCAGGGTCGAGCGTATCTCGGGCGTCCACCAGTGCTGATAGCCGACAGCCGCGCCGAAAGCCGTGATCGGCTTGACCAGGATATTGCGCGCCGCGGCGAGGGTGGCGGGCGAGGCGGTATAGTTCGTCGCCAGGGCGGCATTCGCGGAATCGTTGATGTAATGGCCGAGTCCCTTGCCCGCCTCGGCCTGGAACTGGAAATTGTCCTTGCTCCAGCCAAACCAGCCCGGCTTGAGGTTGCCGGCAAAGCCGCCGCCGAAGCCGATATATTCGCGGCTGATGAAATGGCCGTCCTGGAAATCGAGATTGCGCATGACGCCTTGCAGCCGAAAGTGGCCCCACGGCCGGGTCAGCTCGAACACCGCGGTCAGATCAGGCGCGGTGTTCTTGGCTGGATTGACGCCCAACGGCAAGGCCGTCGTGCCGCTGCACGAATAGTTCGCGCAGTTGATGTTGCTGTCCTGCTCGAACAGCCCGGACGGGGTGACGATGTCGGTGTCGGGGGTTTCGGCCGAGACCGCGATCGAAGTCCCGAACGGGGTCGAAAAGGTATAGCGGACCTGCGGGATGCGGTTGGCGCCCCACTCTCCGACCGGGCCGCCGAAATCGAGGACTTCGGGGTTGGCGGCGAGGTCGACCGTGTTGCCGTAGGCCTGGCCGACGAGGAGGCCGCCGATCGTCGCATAGGCGAGGCGCAGGCGCGGGATCAGATTGTCCGAAACGTGCAGCAGGTTGTTGCCGCTATTGGCGTTGGTCCCGGCGAAGTCGAATTCCATGACGGTGCCGACCGGCCCCCAGGCCGAAGGCGTGCGCGTCTCGATGCGCAGGCGCGATTCACGCGGGCTCTGCGAGAAGACATGGCCGCGCGAATGCTGCACATTGACCGGCACGACATTGCCCGGGGTCGGATAGCCCGGCACGGTTTGGCCGTGGATGTCGAGCGGCACCGACGGCAATTGGCCGGTCGAGCCGACCGTCGTCGTCTGGTTGCCGTTAGCCGGGCCGCCCGTGAGCCAGTAATCGAGCGTCTCGTCGATAAACCCGCCGATCGACAAGGAAGTGTCGGTGCCCGGGATCAGGATCGAGCGCGGAAAGCTGCCCCGCAAGAGCGAGGCCGCCGGCGGCACGGCGGCGGCCTGCGCCAACTGGTCGAGGCGCTGCTGGAGGAGCTGCTGGTTGACGCGCAGATCCGCCAGTTCGTCGGCCTGCGCCTGCGGCAAACCCGTCAATAGCGCAATCCCGGCGGCGATCCCCCCGAGCGCCGCCAGAATACCGATCTTTCGTTCTCTCGTCATTGCTCCCCCAACGCATCAAGAAGCCGCCGTTTCCGGGCGAAACTCCCCTGTCCCCGATCCGCTGGGCGGCGAACTTGCCGCTTGCGCGGCCGTTGTTCGCATCCGGTCCCCGACAAGACCCGCCGGATGCCGGCGGGTCTTCCGAGGCAGAGCCTGTTGCCGTCAGAACCGGATGCGGAATTTGCTGATCAATACGTTCTCGTCCCCCTTCAGATTGGCGACGACGACGCGATGCCCCCACAGATATTCGAGACCGATGTCGACAAACGAGACCGGGCTCCAGATCAGATTGGCGTGGGTCGTGATCAATTCCTTGTTGGCGGCGGTCGACTCGACCGGGCCGATCAGTTGCGAGGGGATGTCGTCGTGCTCGATGCCGAAGGACACGGTCGAGCGCACATTGGGCAGCCACCAGTGCTGATAGCCGGCATTGGCGCCAAAGGCCGCAATCGGCTTGAACAGGATGCTGTTTGCGGTGGCGAGAGTGGCCGGCGATCCGGTGTAGTTGGTCGCCAGGCCGGCATTCGCGGAATCGTTGATATAGCGGCCGATCCCCTTGCCCGCCTCGGCCTGGAACACGAAATTGTCCTTGGTCCAGCCGAACCAGTCCGGCTTGATGTTGCCGGAGAAGCCGCCGCCGAAGCCGACATATTCGCGGCTGATGAAATGGCCGTCCTGGATGTCAAGATCGCGGACGACGCCCTTCAATTGCAGATGGCCCCACGGCCGGGTGACCTGCAACACCGCGG
>DATFCQ010000374.1:0-3222 GCA_035252905.1 Allostellaceae bacterium
CGCGGCCCGGACGCTTGACCAGCCCTCCGCCAGTGCCAAAAATATGCCCGCCAGCGAGGCTCCGCTGCCGGGCGAGATCATCTCGGAACCCTGGGCGATATCATCGCGGATTGCCTGGGCGACTTCGTCGGAATCCGCACGCTGAAGAACCAGCTCGCCGAACTGACTGCTATTTTGCAGCCGGGTACCAATGCGAAAGAGTCAGCGAGAAGACCTCGTGGCGGCAGCAGGAAAAGCGGTGATTGAGACCACGACGCAACGCGACGATCGCTTGCGGCTGGAGGATGAAGCGCTCAGGCCTTGTGCAGAATACGCTCGATCACGTCGACGGCAACCCCGTAGATCCCGGCGACCTGGGCCGCCGTCATGCCGTATTTCACCAGAGTGCGGATGCGTGCAAATTGCGTGCGGGGAATTCCGGGCGGCGTCTACGGCCCGGAGCGGACCGGCGCTTCACCTTCTTCGTGGCGGGCCGGCGCCGGCGGCAACGCGCGCAGAATGCGCGGTTTCCGCGGCGATGGATCGGCCGGCGCTGGAAGGTTATGAGCTGACGGCTCGCTGATTGGCCGTTTCGGTGCGAATAGCGCTTCGGCCTCCCGGCGCGCCCGGGTCACACATTGGCGATCATCGCCGCGAGGGTGCGGTTTCTGCCGTCGGTCAAACAACCTATGCTCCGAATGGTTTAGGAAACTTGATCAGCTGGATTTGGACAGTAGGACGCTTATTCGCAAGCGCCGCCGTGTCATACCAATCTGATTAACCCTTGACCTGTTCGAGCCGGGGATACAAGCACTTCGCAAGGCGGCTCGATCGACATCGGCAGAAAACGGCCAGTACGCGAGCGCGCACCGGCCGTTTTCGTTCTGTAATCGACCCGATTAGGGTAACCGCTTACCGGAAGGGCTTACTCTGCCGCCTGCCGATATGCCTGCCCCTCATCCTGGCGCGCCGACCGGCGCTGCTGGAGCTGCTGCTCCAGCGGACCGAGCGTCTCATCAGCCGTGCGGCGAACGGCGCGGACCAAAGTGACGCTGTTCTCGATGAGCGTGTCGAGATACTGGCGCACGAACCGGTGCTGTAGCTCCACAAAGGCGCCCGGGTTCGCAAGCTGGAAGAGTTCTTGTGTAGCCCGCAGATTGGTGCGGACTATGCCCTCGATGAGGCCGGCCACACCCCGCTGCAGATCCTGCAGACCGCCCTGCGCGGCGCCCGGGAGCACCATGAGCGAGCGGACGTCCTCGCTCGTACCCTGAACAGCCTGGGCCACCTTGTGGCTGAGCTGTTCGAACTGCTCGGCCGCGTTCTGAATAATATGCTGCTGGCTCTCGGCCATGTCCTGCGTTCCTCGGCGAATGCTCTCGCTGCCGACCCGGCCGCTGCGATCCATGGCTTCGGCGCCAACCTCGCCGATCCGGCGAGTGGCATCGGCAGCAGTCTCACTCCCACGCCGGATGGCATCGCTGGTTACACGACCACCGGTCTGGACTGCCTCAGAGGCTTGGCGTGCGGGATTCTGTTGAGGGTTATCAGCCATGTGTTTCCTCTTTGAAGGTGAAGGACTGGTGCAAAATTGATGAAGGGTTGAAGCCTTCCTTATGTCACTCCTTTGTCGTGCTGCGGCGCACAATAAACTGTCATGATGAAGTCCGCAAGGTTTTTTTTGAAGGTTTTGTACCTTGGTGAAATCACACTTTGTGTAAATCTCATGAGACGCGGGAGAACCCAAGAGATGACTCCACGTCTCTTCCGTTTCTGGCCGTATTCTTGGCGCTGATCTCGTCTACCGACGCCGCTCCTTGATCGCGGAGCTTGCCGCTCGCTCGCCGGCGGACACGTCGCAGGACTCCATCAACGCTTCTCGGAGCAACCGGCGTTTTTGGCGAGGGCGGATAGCGGCCCCGTTCGCCCGCTTGCGCCAGCAACTCGGCGAGAGCCGCCACTCCGCTTCACTGAGTTCAAGGGCATTGGTCCTATCTGGCCCGCAATACCGCATCTCTATTCGCTCTAATGTAGCAGATACGCTAACAGCGGCTGCCCGATAGGGCACCCTCTTCCACGTATCCGTGTCCGTGCTCTCGGACTTCGATGATGTCTGCCAAATCGTCGAGCTCGGAAGCCCAGAGGCGGAGCTGTTGTTTCACCTCAGCTTTGAGTGCTATGGCGACGAGCAAGCGACACCGCTCGGCCTGATCGCGGAAATGTGGAACATCCATGGTGGATCCCCTCTACATTGCTCCACCTTCACTGCTCATAACGGACATGAAGCCTTTTCGTTCTCTTCTACACGTCTGCCGTTAATTCATTTTGAGACTTCCATCTGAATTTGAGTGCTTATCATTCTGCCGTTCCAGCGAGTGTGCCGCTTGCCGCGGCCCTTCCGGCAAGCCCCTCCTTACCGTCCTTTCCTCGTTGCCCGGAAGTCAGCACGATCGGCCGCTCTATGGCGTATACCAAGAAGAGAGGGTGGGAGCGCCTGCTCGAACTGGCCCAGCAACACGATCTCTCTCGGCATGGTCTTCATCGACGGCATCAACATCCGCGCCCGCAAAGCGGCGGGGCATGGAGGCCGGTATCGGTGCCGCTTTCAGGTCTCGGCGGATTGCTTTTCGGCCCGGAAGCGGCGCGTCATCTGTTCAAGGCGATCGGGATGGATCGCCGCAGCGGCGGCCGGGATGATGGCGTCCTCCTCGCGCACGTGCTGCTCGATTATCTGCTGTAGGTCTCGGCATTTCCGAACGAAGACGGGGTGATCCTTGCGAGTCGTCGCGATGCCCAGAACACGTTGCTGGTGCGCGCCGGGGTCGGACGGCGCGGCGGCAGGCGCTCGCCCGCTGGCGCGAGGTCATGGCAACGCTCGTGTTCTTCGAGGCGATGCCGCGGCTCGCCGCCGCCCTCGCCGACCTCGCCGAACTCTTCGGCAACCGATCGGCCGCCGTCGCGCGCGAATTGACGAAGCTCCATGAGGAGGTGCGGCGCGGCCCGCTCCTCGACCTCGCCGCGCATTACCGCATGGCGCCGGCGCGCGGCGAAGCGGTGATCGTCGTCGCCTCCGCCCCGCCCCCGGCGCCCGATTGGGACGACATCGCCGAACGGCTGCGCGCCGCCGTGGCCGAGAGCGGGGTGCGCGAGGCGGCGGCCCGGCTCGCCGCCGAGACCGGACTTTCGCGACGCGAATTGTACCGCCGCGCGCTCGCGATCGAGCGCGAGACCGGACTTTCGCGA
>DATFCQ010000375.1:0-3360 GCA_035252905.1 Allostellaceae bacterium
GGACCCGCGCTGAAAGCGCGGGAGGGTGAGGGGCGGACGCGCCCGGACTGCCGTGCCCTTCCTCTGCGCCGCCGGAGACCGGCTTGAATACCGCTTCCTCGCCGCGGCCCGGGCCGGGGCGCCGCCGCTCGTGTTATTGCACGAAGGCCTGGGCTCGGTCGCGCTGTGGCGCGAGTTCCCCGAGCGTCTCGCCGCCCTGACCGGTTCGGCGGTGCTGGTCTATTCGCGCCGGGGCTACGGGCGCTCCGCCCCTCTCGCCGCGCCGCGCCGGGTCGACTACATGCATCGCGAGGCACTTGCCGTTCTGCCCGAGGTATTGACGCGGCTCGCGATGACCGATCCGGTACTGATCGGGCACAGCGACGGCGCCTCGATCGCTCTGATCCATGCCGGCGCCAAGCCGGAAGCGGTGCGCGGGCTCGTCTTGATGGCGCCGCACGTCTTTGTCGAGGAACACACCCTTGCCGGAGCCGCGGCGGCGCGCACGGCCTGGCATGAGGGCGATCTCAAGACCCGGCTTGCCCGCTACCACGACGACGCCTCGGGCGTGTTCGGAGAGTGGAACGCGATCTGGCTCGCCCCGGAGTTCCGCAGTTGGAACATCGAGCCGTCTCTGCCCGGGATCGCCTGCCCGCTGTTGCTGATCCAGGGCGAGGACGACGCCTACGGCACGCTCGCGCAGCTCGCGGCGATCCGCCGCGGGGTCGGGAGCCGCCGGGTCGAGGAACTGGTCCTGCCCGGCTGCGGCCATGCCCCCTATCGCGAGCGGCCGCAAAGGGTGCTTGCCGCGATCGCCGGCTTTGTCGCCGGGCTGTAAGCTCACATACAGTCGGCGGAATACGCTGCGCTCTTCCGCCCTACGAGCCATCCCGAACTGTAGGGCGGAAAAGCGCAGCGCATTCCGCCGTTTTCTCGCCCTGTCAGGATGTCAGAGCCAGCCCGTATCGGCGGGCAGGCCCAGGAGGTACTGGCCGACCGTTTCGAAATGCTCCTGCCGGCCCTGCAATTGCTGGCAGACCGCGTGGATGTCGCGAAAGCGGCGCTCGAACAGGTTGTCCTCGAAGATCGCGGTCGAGCCGGCGGCCTGGTAGCAGGCGTCGACGACCTTGACGGATTCATGGATCGCAAAGGTCGAGGCGAGGCGGATCGTCATCCGCTCGTCGAGCGCCAAGCACCCGCGCGCCGCGACGGCGGCGGTGATCGCGTCGAGCGAGCGGTAAAGAAAGGCGCGCGCCGCCTTGAGCCGCGCCTCGGCCCGCGCCGTCTCGCGCTGCACGACATGGTTGTCGCGCAAGGTCCCTTTGGCGCGGAACGGGACCTTGTCGCGCGCCAGTTCGACAAAGGCGTCGAGGCTGGCGCGGGCGATCCCCATCGCCACCCCGGCAAAGCCCGAGCTGTAGAGCTGCAGACTGCTGAAGCGGTAGAGGAGACCCTTTTCGCGCCGCGTCTCGGGAGCGTCGCGGTGCACGCAATGGGCCTCCGGCACAAACAGATCCTCGACCGAGAAGCGGTCGCTGCCGGTCCCTTTGAGGCCGATCACATGCCAGATGTCGGTCATCCGCGTCGCCGCTTTCGGGAACAGGACGGTGCGGATCATTGGGCTGCCGTCCGGGTTCAGCCGCGGTTTGCCGTCGGCCTCGACGATCGGCACATGGGCGCCGAGCCAGCTCGCATTGTGGCTGCCGCTGGCAAAGCTCCAGGTCGCGGTGACGCGGTAGCCGCCCGGCGCGACCCGCGCCTCGCCCGGCCCCGGCCCCCAGGCGAGGATGCCGTCGGGCGGCCCGAAAACCTCGCGCGCCGCCGCCGGGTCGAGATAGGCCGCCGTCATCGAGCAGCCCGAGGCCTGGTTCAAACACCAGGCGGTGCTGGCGTCGGCCTTGGCGATCTCCTCGATGACCGGGACATAAGCAGGGGGCAGCAATTCGGCTCCGCCCAAGGAGCGCGGCAACAACAGCCGGTAGAGCCCGGCCTCGATCAGCGCTTCCGCGATCTCCGGCGGCACTTCGCGGCGGCGCTCGATCTCGCCGGCGGCGGCGGCGATCTTGGGGGCGAGCGCGCGCGCCCGGGCGAGGTAATCGGTGTCCGGCGGGGCTCCCGGCATCGGCGGTCTCCTTGGCGGACCGCCACTCAACGGAAAAGCGGCCGCCGCTGTCAAGTCACGGGAGCGCGGGCGTGCGCCGACCCCGGTTTTGCCGTAAAATCCGTCACCATGCCGATCCGCCTGTTGCCGCCGGTCGTCGTCAACCGCATCGCCGCCGGCGAGGTCATCGAGCGTCCGGCGGCGGCGGTCAAGGAGCTGGTCGAGAACGCGATCGACGCCGGTGCGCGTCATATCGCCGTCGCTCTCCACGACGGCGGCCGGGCCGCAATCGCGGTCGGCGACGACGGCATCGGCATGAGCCCCGAGGAGCTCGACCTCGCGGTCGAGCGCCATTGCACCTCGAAGCTGCCGCAGGACGATCTGCTGCATATCGCCACTCTCGGCTTTCGCGGCGAGGCGCTGCCGTCGATCGGCGCGGTCGCCCGGCTGCGCCTCGTCTCGCGCCCGCCAGGCGCCGAACATGCCTGGGAGATCACGGTCGAGGCCGGCCATAAGCGCCGGCCGCAGCCGGCGGCCCATCCGCCGGGCACCCGCGTCGAGGTGCGCGACCTGTTCTTTGCGACGCCGGCCCGCCTCAAATTCCTGAAGAGCGCGCGCGCCGAGCGCGATCTCGCCGTCGACACGGTGCGGCGCCTGGCGATGGCCTATCCGGGGATCGCCTTCACCGTGACCGGCGACGAGGAGCGGGTCCTGCTGCGGCTTGCCGCCGGCGACCGCGCCGCCCGGCTTGCCGCCCTGTTGGGCCGCGATTTCGCCGAAAATTCGATCGCGATCGCGGCCGAGCGCGGCGAATTCCGCCTCTCCGGCCTGGCCGGATTGCCGACCCTGAGCCGCGGTCTGGCGCGCGACCAGTATCTCGTCGTCAACGGCCGTCCGGTGCGCGACCGGCTGCTGGCCGGTGCGGTGCGGGCGGCCTATCAGGACGTCCTGGCGCGCGACCGCCATCCGGTCGTCGCGCTGTTTCTCGACGGGCCGGAGGAGGCGATCGACGTCAATGTCCATCCGGCCAAGGCCGAGGTGCGCTTCCGCGACGCCGCCCTGGTGCGCGGATTGATTGTCGGCGCCCTGAAGAACGCCCTCGCCGCCAACGGGCAGCGCAGCGCGACGACCGTTGCCGACGCCGCCCTCGCGGCCTTTCGTCCGGCCGCCGCTCCCCGCTTCGCGTTTCCGCCATCATTGCCGCCGCGCGCCCTCGCCGAGGCCGCGAACGCGTTTCTCGCGCCCGGCCCCGACCCGGCACCGCTGCCGCCCGCGCCTGC
>DATFCQ010000376.1:0-3304 GCA_035252905.1 Allostellaceae bacterium
GGCGTCATCCCGCTGCGCCTCTACCGCGGCGCCGGCACCGCGGCGGCGGAGATAGTGCCGGTGCTCGTCTATTTCCACGGCGGCGGCTGGGTCATCGGCGACATCGACACGCACGACCCGGTCTGCCGCCATCTCGCCAACGCCGCCCGTTGCGCCGTCGTCTCGGTCGATTACCGCCTCGCGCCCGAGCACAAATTCCCGGCCGCAGTCGAGGATTGCTGCGCCGCGATCGCCTGGGTCGCCGAGGAGGGCGCGGCGCTCGGGATCGATCCCGCGCGGCTCGCGGTCGGCGGCGACAGTGCCGGCGGCAATCTCGCCGCGGTCGCGAGCCTCTGCGCCCGCGATCGGGGCGGCCCGCGGATCTGCCAGCAATTGTTGCTTTATCCCGCGCTCGACGCGGCGATGGACCACCCCTCGATCATCCGCTTTGCCGAAGGGCACCTGTTGACGCGCGCGACGATGGAATGGTTCTATGCGCAATATTTGCAGGGGCCCGAGGACATCGACGACTGGCGCGCCTCACCGCTCCGAGCCTCCGATCTCGGCCGTTTGCCGCCGGCCTTTATCGTGACCGGCGGCTACGATCCGCTGTGCGACGAGGGCGTCGCCTACGCGCGGCGGCTCGAAAAGTGCGGCGTCCCGGTCCGCCTGCGCCATCACCCCGACCAGATCCACGGCTTTGTCTCGATGGGCAAAATCATCAAGGCGGCGCATGCCGCCCTCGACGAGGCGGCCGCGGCGCTCGCCGAAACCTGGCGGCAGGATCAGGAGCGCGAGACACAGTAGGGCTCGTCCCAGATCGCGGTGTGCGGCGCCCCGCCGCTTTTCAGATAGCCGCGATACATGCCGGGGGTGTTGAACGGAAGGGCAAGCCGCCCGTCCCGGTCGATCGCGACGAGTCCGCCCTCGCCGCCCTGCGCGGCCAGTTCGGCGATCACCGCGGCGGCCGCGCGATCGAGCGTCTGGCCGAGATGGGCAAGGCGGGCGGCAACCTCAAAGGCGACGCCCCAGCGGATGAAGAATTCGCCGTGGCCGGTGGCCGAGACCGCGCAGGTCCTGTTGTCGGCAAAGGTGCCGGCGCCGACGAGCGGACTGTCGCCGACCCGGCCGGGGACCTTGCCGGCGATGCCGCCGGTCGAGGTCGCGGCGGCGAGATTGCCGTCGCAGTCGCGCGCCACGGCGCCGACCGTGCCGTGTCCGCCGGGAGCGCGGCGCCGCTCCATCCCCTCCCGCCATTCCCGCCGGCGCGCCTCGGTTTCGAAATATTGGGGTTCGGCGAAGGCGAGCCCCCGGGCACGGCAGAACGCCGCCGCTCCCTCGGCCACGAGCAGGACATGGGGCGACGCGTCCATGACGGCGCGCGCCGCCGTGACCGGGTTCTTCGGCCCGAACACGGCGGCGACCGCCCCCGCCCGCCGGTCGCGCCCGTCCATGATTGCGGCGTCCATCTCAAAGGTCCCGGCAGCGGTCAGGCTGGCGCCGCGGCCGGCGTTGAACAGCGGATCGTCTTCGAGCGCGACGACGGCCGCGGCAACCGCATCGAGGGCACGGCCGCCGCCGGCGAGGACCGCGCCGCCGGCAAGGAGCGCGCGGCAGAGGCCGGCGTGATAGGCGGCGCGGGCCGCCTTAGAGGTCCGTTCGCGGCGAATCGTCCCGGCGCCGCCATGGACGGCGAGGGCGAAGGCGGCGGGCTCGATGCTCATGCGATGGTCTCGAAGGCCCCTCACCCCGGCCCTCTCCCCGCCTGCGGGGAGAGAGAGGGACCCGCGTAGCGGGAGGGTGAGGGGCAAGGGGTTACGGATCCGGGCTGGTTCGGCATTATGCGATGCTAGACCGAAGCGCCAGGGAGCACGAGCGAGCATGACGGGACGACGCCTTCTGGCTCTGGTGCTGGTCGGGCTCGGCACCGCGGTCGTCCCGCTCGATACCGCGGTCAACATCGCCTTTCCCGACATCACCAGAAGCTTCGGCCTGCCGATCGCGATGATCCAATGGGTCGTCATCTGCTATGTGCTGACCTATGCCAGCCTGATGCTGGCCTGCGGCCGGGCCGGCGACGTGTTCAGCCACGATCGGGTGTTCCGCCTCGGGCTGTTGTGGAGCACCGCGGCCTTTCTGCTGTGCGCCGCGGCGCCGAGCTATCCCTTTCTGCTGTTCTTCCGCTTTCTGCAGGGGATCGGCGCGGGGCTGGTCATCAGCGTCGCCCCGGCCCTGGTGACCGGCTTCTTTCCCGAGGAACGTAGAAGCCGCGCCCTGGGCGTCTTCACGATGATGTTCGCGCTCGGCTCGGCCCTGGGGCCGCTTTTGGGCGGCGCGCTGGTCCACGCCTGGGGGTGGCCTGCGGTGTTCTGGTTCCGCGCGCCGATCGCGTTTTTGGCGCTGTTTTTCCCCGACGGCCGCCCGGCGGCGGCGCGCGCCGCCAAGCGCGAGCCGCTCGACGTCGCCGGGGCGGTGCTGCTGGCATTGGCGCTGAGCACGGCGCTGTTGGCGATCAATCAGGCGCAGCGCCTGGGCGGCGGCGATTACGCCGCCCTCCCGCTGGGCGCGGCGGCGCTTGCCGGCCTCGTCCTGTTCCTGCGCCGCGAGAGCCGGGTCGCGCAGCCGATCGTCAATCTTGAATTCTTCCGCAATCTCGGCTTTTCGCTGATCAACCTCGCCAATGTACTGGTCAGCCTGACCAGCTTTGCGGTCATGCTGTTTGCGCCCTATTACCTTGTCCGCCTCACCGGCCTGTCCCTGCCGGCGGCGGGGGCCGTGCTCGCCGCCTCCCCGGCCGGGATGGTGGTGGCTTCGCCGCTCGCCGGCCGCATCGTCGAGCGCATTGCGGCCGAGCGGGTGGCGGCCGTCGGCGCCGTAATGGCCGGGGCGGGGCTCTTTCTGATTGCGATCTGGACCCCCGGCAGACCGGAAACCGCCCTGATCCTCGGCATCCTCTTATTGCAGGGGCTGGGGACGGGCCTGTTCCAGGTCTCCTACATCGAGGTGGTCATGCGCACGCTGCCGCGGCGCCAGCGCGGAGTCGCTGGCAGCCTGGCGATGCTGACCCGGACGATCGGGACGGTCAGCGGCGCGACCCTGTTGACGCTCGTCTTTGACCTTGCCGAGGACGGGGTGCACGGGCAGACGGGCTTTCTCGCGGGGTTTCGCGCGACCTTCCGCCTCGCCGGCCTCGTCTGTGCGGCGAGCGGGGCGCTCGCCGTATTGGGGCGCCCTGCCCTCGCGCGAACCCGCCGCGCGGGGACGTCCGAGTGAACCGTCTGCGCGCCGCGCCGCGGCTGCGCCCGATCGCGGCCCTGGCCTCGCC
>DATFCQ010000377.1:0-12434 GCA_035252905.1 Allostellaceae bacterium
TCCAGGCGGTGTCGGCCGGCAGGATCAGGGTCGCGACCTGCCCCGGCGGGGTGCGCGCCGCAGCGATCGCTGCGGCCCCGTCGGCGGCGACCGAACGGGCGTCGGGCGAGGTCCTGACCCAGCGCGAAGTCGTACGCGCCGCGCTCTCGATGTCCGAGGTCAGCGGCGCGTCGTAGCGACGGTGATAGGTGGCGTGGTCGCCGACGATGTTGACCATCGGCGTCGACGCCTTGTTGGCGTTGTGCATATTGGCTTGGCCGTTGGCCATGCCCGGCCCCAGATGCAGCAGGGTCGCAGCCGGCGTCCCGGCCATCCGCGCATAGCCGTCGGCGGCGCCGGTGACGACCCCCTCGAACAGCCCCAATACGCAGCGCATGCCCTCAACCCGGTCGAGCGCCGCGACAAAATGCATCTCCGAGGTGCCGGGATTGGCAAAGCAGGTCACGACCCCGCCCTGAACCAGAGTGCGCACCAGGCTTTCCGCGCCGTTCATGATCTCCGCTCCGCTCGCTGCCGCGGCTGCATCCTGCCGACCCTGCCGGCCCGTCGCAAGCCGGCGGCACGGCAAATTCCCTGCTGTGAGGGAAAATTGCCCGTTCGCCCGCGCAGAGGCCCCGGCCGGCCGCCGCCATCCCCTTGAAGCAGAAGCGAATCCGCCGTCGGGCGAAGCCGCTGCTGAGGGAAAAACAGGGAATTTCCGGACGCTGCGCAGGACAAAATCCGCCGGGCCGGGCATCGCCGCCGCTCGTTGATTGTGGTATTGACAATGTACTCGCAATCATGCTAATATAGCAAGATAAAATTGCGAAGAGTGTTGCAATGCCGGAAAGTCGCGGCCGCCCGACGGGCGCGGCCGGAGACCGGGGCGCGGCGGTCGGCTATGGCCGGCCGCCGCACCACACCCGCTTTCAAAAAGGGCGTTCCGGCAATCCCGGCGGCCGGCGCGGCCGGCCGCGCAATTTTGCCGCCCTGCTCGGCGCAGCGCTCGACATGCCGGCCGTATGGGTCGAGAACGGCAAGCGCCGCCGCGCCACCAAGCGCGAAGTCATCGCCGCGCAACTGGTCGACCGCTCGGCCCAGGCCGATCTGCGCGCGCTCCGGCTGTTGATCGACATCCTCGACAAGATCGAGCCGCGGCGCGAGGCCGAGCCGGCGGATTTCGGGGCGGAGGACAACAAGGTCATCGCCAACCTATTGGCGCGGCTCGGTCGGACGCCGTGACGGCGGGCGGGCTCAGTCGGGCGGAGTATCGCGCCCTCTTGCGGCAGGACTTTGCCGCCTTTGCCGAGCGGGTGTTCTACGAGATCGACGGGCATGGCAATTTCGCGGCGAACTGGCATGTCGAGGTCGTGGCGGCGAAGCTCGCCGCGGTGCGCGCCGGCCGGATCCGGCGGCTCGTCGTTAACCTGCCGCCGCGCCATTTGAAGTCGCTGCTGGCTTCGGTGGCGTTCCCGGTGTGGTGCCTCGGTCACGACCCGGCGGCGCGCCTCCTCTGCGTCAGCTATGCGCAGGATCTCGCCGACCAGTTCGCCCGCGATTGCCGCCGCGTGATGACGAGCGGGTGGTATCGCGGGCTGTTTGCGACCCGCCTGTCGCCGGCCAAGACGGCGGCGCAGGAATTCGTGACGACGGCGCAGGGCTGCCGCCTCGCCGTCGGGGTCGGCGGGGCGCTGACCGGGCGCGGCGCCGACATCATCATCCTCGACGATCCGCTGAAGCCCGAGGAAGCCTTGTCGCGGCCGCTGCGGCAGGCGGTCAACGAATGGTACGACCACACTCTCTACAGCCGCCTCAACGATAAGCGGCGGAGCGCGATCGTGCTGGTCATGCACCGTCTGCACGAAGACGATCTGACCGCCCACGCCTTGGCGCAGGAAGACTGGGAGGTCGTGCGCCTGCCGGCGATCGCCGAGGCGGAAGAGCATCACACGGCCGAAAGCGTCTTCGGCACACGGCACTTTGTGCGCCCGAAGGGCGCGGCCCTGCATCCCGAGCGCGAGCCCGTGGAGCTGCTCGCCCGGATCCGGCAGAGGATCGGCGCCTATAATTTCGCCGGCCAGTATCAGCAATGTCCGGCGCCATTGGGCGGCGGTCTCGTCAAGCGGGCGTGGTTTCGCCACTATGCCGCCGACGCCTTGCCGGCCCGGTTCGAGCGCATCGTGCAGAGCTGGGACACCGCCAACAAGGCCAGCGAATTGTCCGACTACAGCGTGTGCACGAGCTGGGGCGTGAACGGCAAGGATCTGTACCTCCTCGACGTATTGCGCCGGCGCCTCGAATATCCCGACTTGAAGCGCGCGGTGCGCGCGCAATGCGAGCGCTTTGGCGCCGCCGTCGTGCTGATCGAGGACCGCGCCTCGGGCACGCAATTGATCCAGGAATTGCGCGCCGAAGGGATGTGGGAAGTCACCGCCTATCAGCCGCAGGCCGACAAGATCATGCGCATGCACGCGCAGACGGCGATGATCGAGAACGGCTTTGTCCACCTGCCCGAGACGGCGCCGTGGCTCGATCCCTATGTCGACGAATTGACGGCGTTTCCGCACGGCCGCCACGACGACCAGGTCGATTCGACGGCGCAGGCGCTCGACTGGCTGAAAGGCGCCGGCCGCGAGCCGGGGATCATCGGCTATTACCGCAAGATGGCCGAGGAAGCCGCCAAAAGCGGACCGCAGGAGGCGGGGCTGCGGGAAGCGGCGGTCCGGAGGTTCGGCAGAGCGTGGGGCCGTTGACCGCTCCGGCAGGGCGGATTGCCCCGGCGGCCCCTCGCTCAACTCCACCTCGTCAACCAAGCCGATCAGGGCGACCGCCCGGCTCGCCGAGAATGCAAGACTCTGCTGCGGGATGGGTTCTGTTGGTCAAGCACCAAGGCGAGCTTGGTCTCGAATGGAACCCGGCGCGGATTCCGGTAGGCCGGCACGTCCCAGCCACGCCGGTGAGTCCAATCCGGGTTATTGGATCGTGCAATGCGCATGGCGGCGCGCACTTATCGGTGGCCGGGCGCGCAATCATCGGCGATTTGGGCTCACGCTTCATGGAACTATCGGGTGCGTCTGGCTTGCGCTCGCTGGGCTCTTGGCCATTTTCGACGATTGGACCAGAGACAGTCGTCCGGCTGCGACCCGGTCGAGGGCCGGATCACCTGCCTGAAAAACACAGAGCCAGATGCCGTCTCGATCTACTCGGCCGCAGCTCCCTGCTTGCAGCGTAATCATCAAAAGCTGCCAAGAACCGGCCTTTGAGACGGCATTCGGCGGATCTTCCGGAACCATTATGCACAAGCGCTGCTTGTGGTGCGTGCGGCAGCCGGTTGGGCTAAGCAAAATTCTGTCGGCTCATACACACCGCAGCCCCGTCCCCGTCATCCCGTGGGCCTTCAGCCCACGGACTTGATCCGTGGGGAAAGCCGGGATCCACCCTTCCGCGGTACGAGTCGGTGATCGTTGGTACGAAAATGCTGTGCCTGAAAGGTTCGGCGCAGCGGAGCCGTGGGTCCCGGCTTTCGCCGGGACGACAAGAGTGTTGGACCGCGCATGACGATGTGTGTACCAACCTACGAAATGTTGCTTAGACTGGCGGTCGGCAACCGACGCGGCTTACGGGGATCGCGATGACCGACAACACTGGGACGCCCTACATCGGGCGATCGCTGAGGCGCCGCGAGGACCGGCGGCTGCTGACCGGCCAGGGGCAGTTTGTCGCCGATCTCGCATTGCCGCTCATGCTGCATGCGGTGTTCGTGCGCAGCCCGCTGGCGCACGCCCGCATCCGTTCCGTCGATCTGACCCGTGCGGCCGCCTCGCCGGGCGTCGCGATCGCAATGAATGGCGCTGATCTGCTGCAATGGCTGCCGCCGGGGCCCGAGGGCCAGATCGCGATGCCGAGCAAATGGACGACGACGATCGAGCACAAATTCCTCAGCCCGCGCCAGCCGCTCCTCGCACATGACAAGGTGCGGCATGTCGGCGAAGCCATCGCCGTCATCGTCGCCGAGACCCGCTATCAGGCCGAGGATGCGGCAGAGCTGGTCCAGGCCGATCTCGACCCGCTGCCGGCGGTCGTCGATCCCGAAGCGGCGCTGCTGCCGGGCGCGCCGCTCGTGCACGAGCGATACGAAACCAACCTGATCGGCGCGTTTTCGGTGGACAAGGGGTCGATCGACCGGGCGATGGCCGGTGCACCACACCTCATCAAACGCCGCTTCTATCATCATCGCTATGCTGCGGTGCCGATGGAGTGCCGCGGCGTCGTCAGCGATTATGACCGGCGCACCGGCTCGATTACGAGCTGGTCGTCGACCCAAGTCGTGCATCGGGTGCGGCAGGACATAGCGACGAGCTTGGGCCTGCCGGAAGCGCGGGTGCGCGTCATCGCGCCCGATGTCGGCGGGGGCTTCGGCGGCAAGGGTCAGGCCTATCCCGAGGACATGCTGATGCCGTTCCTGGCATGCCGGCTCGGGCGCCCGGTGCGCTGGATCGAGGACCGGCGCGAGCATTTGACGTGCGCGACGCATGCGCGCGATCAGTTGCACGACGTCGAGATCGGCTTTGACGACGAGGGCCGAATCCTGGCGATACGCGACGATTATATCGTCGATTGCGGGGCCTGGAACCCGATCGGCTCGGGGATTGCGTACAACACCGCCGTCCACCTGACCGGCCCCTACAAGATCGACCACCTTGCCGCCTCCGGACGCATCGTCGCGACCAACAAGGCGCCGAACGCGCCCTATCGCGGCGCCGGGCGGCCGGAGGCGTGCTTTGTCATGGAACGGTCGATCGATCTCATCGCCCGCGAGCTCGGGCTGGAGCCGGCCGAGGTGCGCCGCCGCAACATGATCCGCGCCGACGAGATGCCCTATTCCGCCGGGCTGCCGTACCGCGACGGCGAACCGATCGTCTATGACAGCGGCGATTACCCGGGCGCGCTCGACAAGGCGCTGGACGCCGTCGGCGGCGTCGCGGCGTTCCGCCGCCGCCAGGAAGAGGCGCGGCGCGAGGGTCGTTATCTCGGCCTTGGCATCGGCTGCTATATCGAAGGCACCGGCGTCGGGCCGTTCGAGGGGGCCGTCGTCCGCGTCGACCCGTCCGGCAAGCTCACCATGTCCTCGGGCGCCTGCAGCCAAGGACAGGGCATGGAAACGACCTTTGCGCAGATCGTCGCCGACGCGTGGAAGGTCGCGCCCGAGGATGTCGTCGTGTCATTGGCCGATACCGCGGCGATCCCGATCGGCTTTGGCACCATGGCGAGCCGCAGCACGGTGACGGTGTCGGCCGCAGTGCATCATGCGAGCGAGCGGCTGCGCGGCAGAGCCTTCGCGATCGCCGCCAATCTGTTGGAGTGTGCGCCGGCCGATCTCGAGCTGCGCGAGGGCGGCGGAGTCGGCGTCGTCGGGGTGCCGGGCGCCGCAGTCAGCCTCGCCCGGCTCGCGCAAGCGGCCCGGCCGGGCTGGGATCATGGTCGCCCGCCGGGCGTCGAAGCCGGCCTCGAGGAAACCTATTACTGGGAGCCGCCCACTGTCACCTGGAGCTATGCGGTGCATGCGGCGATCGTCGCGATAGACCCGGAAACCGGCCGCGTCGCGATCGAGAAATACGCAGTCGCCCACGATTGCGGGGTGGTCGTCAACCCGATGCTGGTCGAAGGTCAGGTCATGGGCGGCACGGCGCAGGGCCTGGGCGGGGTCCTCTGCGAAGCCGTTACGTACGATGCGAACGGGCAGCTGCTCTCCGGCTCGCTGATGGACTACGCGTTACCGACGGCGGTCGACATTCCGGCACTGCAGGTCGTTCACCAGCATTCGCCGTCACCCCTCAACCCGTTCGGCATCAAGGGGGTGGGGGAAGGCGGTGCGGTGGCGCCACCCGCCACGATCGCCAATGCCGTGTGCGACGCCCTGGCCCCATTGCGCGTCGAACTGAATGCGACGCCGATCAGGCCGGAACAGCTCGTCAGCTCTCTGAGGGCTCGCGGTCTCAGTGGCGCATCCGAAAAGTTGAGCGAGATTTTTCGGTCTGCTGATGGCTTATAGAATGCCTGGCTATGCACGCGCTATGCGACAGCGCAACCGCGCCGCCCGCTCTCGACGATCCCGGGGTTGCATCCGGCATACGCTCGGGCGATCTCTTCGCCCCCCAGGGCCAGCCATGGCTCCAGCCTTACCGGAAGATGATGCGGCAGGCGGTCCGGTCGGCGATGCCGCTGGCCGCAGAGTAGGCCGGGATCGGGAACTTCGCGCGTCGCTCCTTGCGCTGCGAGGACGGGAGGGATAGGGATGCCGGCTGATCGCTGGGGAAAGGGTTGATCATGGCGCAACCACGCAAGACCGTATCGCGATCGGATGCCGCGATCGCCAAGCTGAAACCCGGCTATGATCTGGTCGTGCAGGGCGGGCACGTCATCGATCCCGCCAACGATGTCGACGGCATCCGCGATATCGGCATCAAGAAGGGTCGCATCGCCGCCGTTGCGCCCAGGCTGGACCCCGGCCCGGCCAAGGTGATCGATGCAGCCGGTCTCATTGTCACTCCCGGCCTCATCGATACCCATGCGCATGTCTATCAGTACGTCTCGGGCGATTTCGGTTTGAACCCCGACCTCGTAGGCGTGCGTTCCGGCGTGACCACCGTCCTCGATCAGGGCGGAGCCAGCGCGCTGACCTTCGACGGGTTCCGCAAGTTTATCGTCGAGACCGCCAAGACTCGGGTTTACGCCTTCATCTCGGCCTATCTCGCCGGAGGGCTCCTCGGCCACCGCTATGTCGATCTCTACGGCCCTTCCGGCATCAATGTGAAAGCCGTCGTCAAAGCGGCGCGCGACAATGCCGATCTGGTTCGCGGCATCAAGGCGCATGCGGAGCCGGGGGGCTATTCGCGCTGGGGCATGGCCGCGCTGAAGCTCGCCAAGGAAGCCTCGCGCGAGCTGAAGCTGCCAGTCTACATCCATCTCGGAACGTTGTGGCCGGAACTTGAGGGCACTGCCGTCGATGCCGCGAAGATCATCGATGAAGTCGTGCCGCTGCTCGATCCTGGCGACATCCTGGCGCACCCTTTCACCCGTTTTCCGAGCGGCTTTGTCGCGTCGGACGGTACGATCCACCCACTGATCCGCGAGGCGTTGGCGCGCGGCGTGCGCATTGACGTCGGCCGCGGCGCACATTTCAGCTTCACGACGGCTCGTCGCGTGATCGAGGCCGGCATCCTGCCCTTCACGGTCGGCGCCGATCTGCACGGCTACAATGTGCGGATGGCCGATGGCGGGCGCGCCTATCGCGGCATGTTCAGCGGCGAGGGGATCGATTCGGTCCTCGCCGAGGATCGCGCCTCGCCCTTCGCGCGGCCCTACAGCCTGCACCACGCGATGAGCGAACTGATGGCCCTGGGCATCCCGCTCGTCGACGTCGTTCGCATGGCGACGAGCAATGCCGC
Source organism: Allostellaceae bacterium (assembly GCA_035252905.1). GTDB lineage: Bacteria > Pseudomonadota > Alphaproteobacteria > ATCC43930 > CGMCC-115725 > AP-15. The sequence continues at coordinate 7,428 of DATFCQ010000377.1, forward strand.
GATCCTGCTCGGGCTGGAAAAAGACCTGGGTTCGCTGGCGATCGGCATGCCGGCCGATCTGTCGGCGATGCGCCTGCTGAGGGGAGAATGGTCGCTGATCGACTCCGAGCAGGTGACCCATCCAGCGCGGCAGCTGCTTCACCCGGAATTCGCGCTACGCAGCGGCAAACTCCATCGCGCCGACTCGCCGCTCCTTCCGGCCCTCGCGGCCATGGCGGCGTAGGCCGGGCAGGGAAAGGGACGGCGCGAGCGCCGCAAGCTGTTCGGCGAGTTGCGGCGCTCGGCTGCCGGGGCCGCCATGCGACGCTGATACGCACTCTGCAGCGCTTTGCAAAGAAACGCCAAGGATGCGCGAAGGGCGCGATGGCGCCCCAGAAAACTGATGGTTCAAATCTTTGCGTCCCCTACGAAACCTTTGCGCCCTCCTGAGCCTGTCGAAGGGGCGCTGAAGCGTTTATTTGGATCTCGACCCGGACAGGGAAAATGACGGTTTTCAAACTGGACGGAGTTTAAACTCCGATACCGTGCGGCCTCATAAAGGCGGAAGAACGGAGTGACCGCAGGCGCCGGGAGGCGGGGGACATGAGGCAGAGCGCGAGAGGGCCTGTTCAGGAAGGATCGAAGCACGGGCAGCGGTCCTCCCTTGCTGAGATGCAAGCTCATGTGGACGCGCTTGAGGCAGAACTTAAGGCCGCCCGCGAACGTGAGGCTGCGACCGCGGAGGTCCTTCAGGTCATCAATTCCTCGCCCGGCGATCTGGCACCGGTTTGGGACGCAATGCTCGAAAAGGCGGCGAGCATGTGCGAGGCAAGCCTCGGATTTCTTTGCCGTTACGACGGCGAAGCCCAAATCCTGCTCGCCTCGCGCGGGGCGTCTCCGGAATTGGTGGAGATGGCCAGGAGGGTACCGATCGAGCCCGAAAGCTCAGTGGGTCGGCTGGCGCGCGGCAAGGACGAATACATCCATACGCCGGACATCACCGACGACCCGGTTTACCGATGCGGGGTTCCGTCGCGCCGCCTCTTCGCCGAAGCGACCGGGGCGCGTACGGCGTTGTGGGTCGCACTGCGCAAGGATGATGCGCTGATCGGCGTCTTCATCCTTTACCGGACTGAAGTGCGGCCATTCACCGACAAACAGATCGCCTTCCTGCGCAACTTCGCCCAGCAGGCCGTCATTGCGATGGAGAATGTACGGCTGTTGACCGAGACGCGGGAGGCGCTGGAAGCCCAGCAGGCGACCGCCGAGGTCATGCAGGTCATCAACGCCGCCTCCGGCGATCTCGCGCCGGTATTTCAGGCGATGCTCGACAAGGCGGTACGGCTCTGCGAGGCGCATACCGGGCACTTGTTCCGCTTCGAGAACCGCGCCTTCTTCCGGCTGGCGAGCCGCGGCGTATCGGAGGATTTCGACGAGCTGTTCCCGCCCGATACGCCCGTGCCGCTGAACCCGAATTCAGGGCCGGCACGGATGATCGCAACCCGGTCGGTCGTGCATGTCCGGGATGTGCGCAAGGACGAATCCTATTGGCTCCACCGCTGCCGCGACGAGGTCGCCGCGGTCGAGGCCGGGATCCTGACGGTTCTGTTCGTCCCGTTGATCAAGGAGGGCGAGGTCGTCGGCCATTTCACCATGCACCGCAGGGAGGTGAAGCCTTTTTCCGACAAGCAGATCGCGCTGTTGCAGAATTTTGCGGCGCAGGCGGTCATCGCGATGGACAATGCCCGGCTGCTCGACGAGATCCGCCATCGCCAGGCCGAGTTGCGCGTGACCTTCGACAACATGGGCGACGGGGTCGCGATGTTCGACGCGGACATGCGGCTCGCCGCCTGGAACAGGAACTTCCAGAAAATCATCGATCTGCCCGACGAGTTTGTCGCGCAGCGGCCGACCATGGCCGGGTATGTCGACTATCTCGCCGCGCGCGGCGAATACGTCTCGGCCGAATTTGCGGCGGAAATTCGCCGCGGCAGCGAAGACGCCCGCCACGAGACCCGCTTCGAGCGCACCCGGCCGGACGGGATGGTGATCGAGGTGCGGCGCAACGCCGTGCCCGGCGGCGGCAGCGTGCTGATCTACAGCGACATCACCGAGCGCAAGCGCGCCGAAGCCGAGATTCATGCGGCGCGCGATGCGGCCGAAAAAGCTCTGGGCGAATTGCAGGCGGCGCAGGCGAGCCTGGTGCAGGCCCAGAAGATGGCGGCGCTCGGCCAGTTGACCGCCGGGATCGCCCACGAGATCAAGAATCCGCTCAACTTCGTCAACAATTTCGCCTCGCTCTCCACCGAGCTTCTGGGTGAACTGAAGGAGGAGGTCGCGCCCGCCCTCGACGCGCTCGACGGCTGCAAGCGCGAGGCGATCGATGAGACGATCGAGATGCTGACCGGCAATCTCGACAAGATCGCCGAGCATGGCCAGCGCGCCGACAACATTGTCAAAAGCATGCTGGAGCACGCGCGCGGCGTCTCGGGCGAGCGCCGGCCCGTCGATCTCAACGCACTTGTCGAAGAGGCGCTGAACCTCGCCTACCATGGCGCGCGGGCGCAGGACCAAAGCTTCAACGTCACGCTGGAACGCGATTACGCCCCGGCGCTGGCGCCGATCGAGCTGGCGCCGCAGGAAATGACGCGGGTGTTCCTGAACCTGATCGGCAACGGCTTCTACGCGACCAACAAACGGGCGAAGGCGAACGGCGGCGCGGCGTATCGCCCGACGCTCTGCGTCGCCACTTGCGAGCGCGAGGGCGGGGTCGAGGTGCGCGTACGCGACAACGGCACCGGCATCCCGGCCGACCTTCGCGACAAGCTGTTCCAGCCGTTCTTCACGACCAAACCGACCGGCGAGGGAACCGGGCTCGGTCTGTCGATCAGCTACGACATCGTCACGCAACAGCATGGCGGCACGATCGTCGTCGACAGCGAGGTCGACGCCTTTACCGAATTCACGATCCGTCTGCCGCGCAACGCGCCAACGATGAGGACCAGCCCGTGACCGTCAGCATCCTGGTCGTCGACGACGAGCCCGACGTCGCCCTGCTGTTCCGCCAGCGGTTTCGCCGCGAGACGCGCGCGGGCACCTACGCGATGCACTTCGCCGCGTCGGGCGAGGAGGCGCTCAGCAAACTCGCGGACGGCGTACGCCCCGAGCTCATCGTCATCCTGTCGGACATCAACATGCCGGGGATGGACGGGCTCGAGCTGCTGCGCGAAATCAAGCTCCGCCGCCCCGATTTGCCGGTGATGATGGTGACCGCCTATGGCGACGACGAGCGCCGTCGCCGCGCCGCTGAATCCGGCCGTGCCGACACTGTGCCATACGTCAAAGCTCGCAGGATGGCCGACCTTCCAAGACCCCTTATCGGGCACGGGCGCGGAGCGCCAAAAATCCAGCAAGAGGCACCAAGCCAGGCCCCTTGATCCCATCTTGCTAGCGAATTGCCTCACGCGATCGAGCCGGACGCTGATACCAGCCGCGCGTGCGCAGCACAATGCGCACGACTGACAGCATGACCGGCACTTCGACCAGCACACCAACCACGGTTGCGAGCGCGGCTCCCGACTGAAAGCCGAACAGCGCGATCGCCGCAGCAACCGCCAGCTCGAAAAAGTTCGAGGCGCCGATCAGAGCCGACGGGCAGGCGATGTTGTGAGGCACGCCAAGCGCGCGGTTGAGGGCATAGGCGATGCCGGCATTGAAGTAGACCTGGATGACGATCGGCACGGCGAGCAGCACGATGACGAGCGGCTGGCGCACGATCTCTTTTCCCTGAAAACCGAACAGCAGCACGAGCGTCGCCAGCAGCGCGGCCAGCGAGACCGGCTGAAGGGTGCGCAATGCGCGCGCCAGGGCCGCCGCGCCGCCGCGCGCGAGCAGCGATCGGCGCCAAGCTTGCGCGGCAATCACCGGCACGACGATGTAGAGCACGACCGAGAGGAACAGCGTGTTCCACGGCACCGTGATCGCGGAAAGGCCCAGCAGCAGACCGACGATCGGCGCGAAGGCGAACATCATGATCGTGTCGTTGAGCGCGACTTGGCTCAGCGTGAAATTCGCATCACCATCTGACAGGTTCGACCAGACAAAGACCATGGCCGTGCACGGCGCCGCCGCCAGCAGGATGAGGCCGGCGATATAGCTGTCGATCTGCCCAGCCGGCAGCAACGGGCGGAACAGCCAGCCGATGAAGAGCCAGCCGAGCAGGGCCATGCTGAACGGCTTGACCAGCCAATTGATGCCGACCGTGACGGCGATGCCGCGCCAGGCCTCGGCAACCCGGTGCAGCGCGCCGAAATCGACCTTGACCAGCATCGGCACGATCATCAGCCAGATCAGGATGGCGACCGGAATATTGACCTCGGCCACCGTCATGCGCCCGAGCTCCTGAAAGGGCGCCGGGATCAGCCTGCCGAGCACGATGCCGGTCAGGATGCACAGCGCGACCCAGATGGTCAGGTAGCGTTCAAAGGTGCCGAGCGCCGGCGCCGCGCGGAGCCGGCTGGTTTCGCTGAGCGATGTCATCACACCTCCCGCCGAGAAGCCGCGGCGCGGCGGCCGATTTCGACGAAATTCCGTTTGAGGGCTCGATCGCGAGCGGACGCACACTGTCCTTCGGTCACTTCGCCCGCCTCGGCTCAGGGTTTGCGGGCCTCGACGAGCGCCGAGACGATGTAGTTCTCGATGTTCCGGTCCCGTGCCCAGGTCGCGATCAGCTCGCGGCTGTCCGGTCTGGGCGTGACGCGGACATCGACAAACCCGGCGTCGGCAAGCCAGCTCTCGATATGTTCCGCCGACGCCGCTCCGGCGACGCAGCCGCACAGCAGCGCCGGATCGGCTTGCAATTCGGCCGGCAGCGGGGCGGTGTTGACAATGTCCGACACGGCGAGCCGCCCGCCGGGCCTCAGCACGCGGAAGGCTTCGCGAAAGACCTGTTCCTTGTCGGGGACGAGGTTGATCACGCAGTTCGAGATCACGACGTCGGCCATATTGTCGGCGATCGGCAGGTGTTCG
>DATFCQ010000378.1:0-4085 GCA_035252905.1 Allostellaceae bacterium
GACCGCGCTCGGCGAGCGTCGCGGCAAGGCCGAGTTCGCGGCACACCGAAGCGACCTCGCAGCCGGTGAAGCCGCCGCCGATGACCAGCACATGACGCGGCGAGGCGGCAAGGCGCGCCCTGAGGCGCGCCGCGTCGTCGCGGCTGCGCAAGGTGAAGACCCCGTCAAGGGCGGCCTGATCCCGGTCGGGCCAGGGCCGCGCCCGCGTGCCGGTCGCGATCAACAGGCGGTCGAACCCGATCCTGCGCCCGTCGGCAAGCTCCACCGCGCGCGCCGAACACTCCAGCCGGACTGCCGGCGCGCCGAGCAGCCATTCCGCATCCAGTGTGCACAGTTGCGGGAGCGTCGTGCGGTCCGCGCGCAGCCAGCCGGTCAGCACCGCCTTGGACAGAGGCGGGCGGTCATAGGGCGCATAGGGCTCGTCGCCGACCAGCGTGAGGCGGCCGGAAAACCCCTCCCGGCGCAAGGCCTCGGCGGCGCGCAACCCGGCCAGCGAGGCGCCGACGATGACGATACGGGCGGGGCCGGGCAAAGCCTCAGCCCTTTCCGCCGGCCGGCACTTCCGGAGGGGAGCCGATGCTGATGGCCTGAACCGGGCAGGCGGCGGCGGCCCGCCTCACCGCGAGATGCTGGGATGCTTCCGGGGCGTAGTCGTATTCGAGCGCCTCGTCATGCAGCCGAAAGACGGCAGGGGCGGCAAAGACGCACTGCCCGTAGCTCTGGCACCGGTTCAGATCGACGACGATCCTCACGGCCCTGCTCCTCCGCCGCGCCGCTCCCGGCAGAGCAAACTCGCTAAAATCCGGCGGGTTCCACAGACTTGACCAGCAGCGAGGCCGCACCGCCGCAGAAGAAAATGGCGGCAGATTTTCATGGCCCCCACCCTGTCCCTCCCCCGCGCGCGGGGGAGGGGACGCGCATCTCCCTCCCCCGTGTCTACGGGGGAGGACCGGGGTGGGGGCATGCCGTGGGCAGGCTGGTCATGCGCCGTCGCGGTCGAATTCGCGCCGCAGGCGGATCTCGCGCAACAACGCCTCGATCGCGGCGCAGGCAAAGCCGAGCGAGGTCTCGTCGACGAGCCTTCCGTCGCGGATCTTCTGGCTGGCCCCGGTGATGATGACCTCGCGCGCCAGCACGACGCGCGCCAGCATCGAATCGAGAGCGACGCGCATGTGTTCGAGGCAGCGCGCGCCGCCCAGCGGCCCGTGCGAGACCGCCATGATCGCCACCGGCTTGTACGCCATGACCGAGGCGAAGGCGGGGCGCGAGGCCCAGTCGAGCGCGTTCTTCAGCACCCCGGGAATGCTGTGGTTGAACTCCGGCGCACACAGCACGAGCCCGTCGCTGCCGGCGATTGCGGCAAGCAGCGCCTGCACCCGCTGCGGGCGCCTGTCCCCTTCGAGATCCTGGTTGTAGGGCGGGATCGGGGCGAGGTCGTAGAGTTCGATTGCGGCGCGGCCGGCAAAGGCGTCGTGCATCGTCGCCAATACCGCATTCGAATAGGAGCCGCTGCGCAGGCTGCCGGACATTCCAATCAAGCGGACCGGCCCAACCCCGCGCGGACAGCGTCCGCGCGGGGACCCCTCAGATGAAGCGTCGGGCATGGGGCTAGCTCTTTCGCGACAAAGGCCGCCTGTCATAGCGAAAGCCCCTCGCCAAGGGCAACCGTCTCGCGCAGCATGGGCCGCGCGTGGCGGCGGATGGAGGTTCGGGAGTGGTCTTGCGGCTCGGGCAGATCGCCTCGCCGATCGGCGACATCGTCTTCGCCTGCGACGGGGAGAGCCTCGTCGCGCTCGATTTCGCCGACGGCGCGGAGCGCCTGTCGCGGCACCTCGACCGGCGCCATCCCGGCCGCGCGCGCATCCCCTCCGCCCCGGACGCGGTCGGTCGGCGCCTTGCCGCCTATTTCGACGGCGACCTCGCCGCTCTCGACGGGATCGTCGCCGCCCCCGCCGGAACCCCGTTCGAGCGCGCGGTATGGGCGGCGTTGCGGCAGATCCCGGCGGGCGCGACAATGACCTATGGCGCCCTCGCGGCCCGGCTCGGCCGCCCCGCCGCGAGCCGCGCCGTCGGCCATGCCAACGGCCAAAACCCGGTGGCCATCGTCATCCCCTGCCATCGCCTGATCGGCGCCGACGGGAGGCTCACCGGCTATGCCGGCGGTCTCGATCGCAAGCGGTGGCTGCTGCGCCATGAAGGGGCGGAGATCGAAAGGAGCTGACCCGATGGCGTTGCATCCGTCCCGGCGCGGATTGATCCCGCCTTTCATCGCAATGGACATGTTGCGCGCCGCCACCGAACGGGCGGCGGCGGGAGAGGACATCATCCATCTCGAAGTCGGCCAACCGGGAACCTCGGCGCCTGCCGCGGTCCTCGACCGGGCGCGGCAGGCGCTCATGGGCGAACCGATCGGCTATACCGACGCGCTCGGGGTCACGGAGCTGCGTCAGGCGATCGCCGGGCATTACCGGGCGCAATACGGGATTGCGGTCGCGCCTCAGGAAGTTGTCGTCACCACCGGCTCCTCGGCCGCCTTTCTGCTGGCGTTCCTCGCCGCCTTCGAGGCCGGCGAGCGAGTGGCGCTTGCCGCTCCCGGCTATCCCGCCTACCGCAACATTCTGGGTGCGCTCGGCCTCGAACCGGTATTGATCGAGGTCGGCGAGAACGCGCATTACCAGCCCACCCCCGAGCTTGTCGCCGCTTGCGGGCCGCTCGCCGGATTGATCGTGGCGAGCCCGGCCAACCCGACCGGGACGATGATCGCCGCCCCGGACCTGGCGCGGCTCGCCGCCTATTGCCGGGAGCACGAGATCCGCCTCGTCTCCGACGAAATTTATCACGGCATCACCTACGCCACGCCGGCGGCGACGGCGCGCGCCTATGACAAGGCGGCGATCGTCGTCAATTCTTTCTCGAAATATTACAGCATGACCGGCTGGCGGCTGGGCTGGATGCTGGCGCCGCCGGACCTGTTACGCTCGGTCGAGTGCCTGGCGCAGAACCTCTACATCTCGCCGCCGGCCCTGTCGCAACTGGCGGCGAGTGCGGCCTTTGATTGCCGCGACGAGCTCGACCGCCACGTCGCGCGCTACCGCCGGAACCGCGATCTGCTGGTCGCCAGCCTGTCGGCGGCCGGGCTGTCGCGTTTCGCCCCGGCCGAAGGGGCGTTCTATCTCTATGCCGACGTGTCGGGTCTGTCGCGCGACAGCGGCGCCTTGTGCCGGCGCCTGCTCGCCGAGACCGGGGTGGCGGTGACGCCGGGCCGCGACTTCGATCCGATCCGCGGCGACGACTGGATCCGCCTGTCTTTTGCCGGCGCCACCGAGGAGATCGCCGAGGCGGCGCGGCGGCTGCAGGATTGGCTGGCGCGGGCGGGCTGATCCCCGCCCGCGCTGCGGCTCCCTTCTCCTTTTATGATTTGTAATGCGGTTTTATTGGCGCCCGCTCGGGGCGCCGCGGCGATAAATCCTCAATCGCTCTGTTCGTCGAGGGTGAAGCCGATTTTGAGAACGACCTGGTAGTGCTGGACCTTGCCGGCGTCGATATGGCCCCGCGTCTGGAGCACTTCGAACCAGCGCAGATGGTGCAAGGTACGGGATGCGCGGGCCACCGCATTCTGGATCGCATCGTCGATGCTTTTCTCGGACGAGCCGGCGACTTCGATGATGCGATAGACGTGGTCTTCGATTGGCATTAGCCATCCTCCCGAAACGCACGGGCTCATGTCACACCCGGCTCCCCGTATCTAAAGTCGCCGCGCCGCGGCGCCAACCGGCCGCGAAAAATTTGCTGCCCGAGGGGCCGTCATGCGCCCCCCGACTGCCTTGAAAGGCAGCCAAAATAGGCCACTTATCAATTACATCAGGTAGACGAAATCGCTGACCGAGGCGCGGGTCCCGGGTCAGCCCTGCCGCGAGGACGTCAGGGAGGTGTCTCGCGCCGATCGCTGTTACCCGAGGAGTTGTTGTTATTATGTCCAAAATCCCGCAGGGCGAATGGAACGCCATCGCGGCGCGGCATGCCGGGGGCGAGACGATCGCCAAGATCGCCCATGATTATGGCTGTACGGCTCCGGCCATCCACTA
>DATFCQ010000379.1:0-6399 GCA_035252905.1 Allostellaceae bacterium
CCGCTTTGTCAATCCGGCCGCCGAGCAGTTTCTCGGCTCCGGCGCGGCGGCGCTCGCCGGCAGCGCGCTCGCCGACCTCCTCGCGCCGGGAAGCGCCTTGCTGGCGCTGGTCGATTCGGTCTGGCGCGGCGGCAACACAATCGCCGGCTACGACGTCGTGCTCGAAGGCCCGCGGATCGGCAGCCGGCTGGTCACGATCCAGGCCGCGCCCCTGGAGCGCGGGCGGCCCTTCGATACCTCGGAAGCCCGCGCTCCCGAGGAGGAGGACCGACTCGTGCTGTCGTTGCACGAGCGCGCAATGGCCGAGAAGATGGACCGCCACCTGACCCGCGCCAAGGCCGTCCGCTCGTTGACCGCGATGACCGCCCTGTTGGCGCACGAGGTCAAGAACCCGCTGTCCGGCATCCGCGGCGCGGCGCAGCTTCTCGAACAGGACCTGCCGCCGGCGCGGCGCGAATTGACCCGGCTGATCTGCGAAGAGACCGACCGCATCGTCGCGCTTCTCGACCGCATGGAAGGTTTTGCCGACAGTCGCCCGGTCGAGCGCGGCGCCGTCAACATTCACGAGGTCTTGGGGCGGGTGCGCCGGATCGCGCAATCGGGCTTTGCCCGCCACCTCCGCCTGATCGAGCACTACGATCCCTCATTGCCGCCGGTCCTCGGCAATCGCGATCTCCTGGTCCAGGTGTTCCTGAACCTTGTCAAGAACGCCGCCGAGGCGGCGCCCCCTGCCGGCGGCGAAATCGTATTGACCACCGCCTACCGCTACGAGCGGCGCGTCCGGGTAGCCGGACAGGACCGGCAGCATCTGCCGCTGATGGTCGCGGTCGGCGACAATGGCGAGGGCATTCCCGAGGACTTGCGTCCGCATCTGTTTGACCCGTTTGTCACGACCAAGCGGAACGGCAGCGGGCTCGGGCTGGCCCTGGTCGCCAAATTGGTCGGCGATCACGGCGGCGTCGTCGAATTCGACAGCGAGCCGCGGCGGACCACCTTCCGCGTCTTTCTGCCGGTGGCCGCAGAGCAGGATAAAGGATGAGCGCAACGATTCTGGTGGCCGACGACGATCGCGCGATCCGCACGGTGCTGAAGGAAGCCCTGTTGCGGCTCGGGCACGAAGTGCGCATGACCGGCAGCGGCGCGACCTTGTGGCGCTGGGTTGCCGACGGCGAGGGCGATCTCGTCGTCACCGACGTGTTGATGCCGGACGAGAACGGGCTCGACCTGATCCCGCGCATCAAGAAATTGCGCCCCGATCTGCACATCATCGTGATGAGCGCGCAGAACACATTGTTGACCGCGGTCAAGGCGACCGAGCGCGGAGCGTTTGAATACCTGCCCAAACCCTTCGACCTGAAGGAGCTGGTCGGCGCCGTCGAGCGCGCATTGTCGACCCCGCGCGGTCCGCTCGCCGCGAGCGAGGAGGAGGGCGAGGAGCAGTTGCCGCTGATCGGACGCTCTCCGGCGATGCAGGAGGTCTATCGCATCATCGCCCGATTGATGGGGACCGATCTGACCGTATTGCTGATCGGCGAGAGCGGCACCGGCAAGGAGCTCGTCGCCCGCGCCCTGCACGATTACGGCAAGCGGCGCCAGGGCCCGTTCGTCGCGATCAACATGGCGGCAATCCCGCGCGAACTGATTGAGAGCGAATTGTTCGGCCACGAGAAGGGGGCGTTTACCGGCGCCACCGCGCGCAGTATGGGCCGCTTCGAGCAGGCGCAAGGCGGCACATTGTTTCTCGACGAGATCGGCGACATGCCGTTCGAGGCGCAGACGCGGCTGCTGCGCGTCCTGCAGGAGGGCGAGTTCACCGCGGTCGGCGGCCGCGCACCGATCCGCGCCGACGTCCGCATCGTCGCCGCGACCCATCGCGATCTGCGGCAATTGATCCGCCAGGGAATCTTCCGCGACGATCTGTTTTACCGCCTGAACGTCGCGCCGGTTCGCCTGCCGCCGTTGCGCGAGCGCCGCGAAGACCTGCCGGCACTGGTCCGCCATTTTGCCCGGCAGGCGCAGGGCGAGGGTCTGCCGCTGAAGCGGCTCGACGAGGCGGCGCTCGAACGCCTCGCCGCCCATTCCTGGCCGGGCAATGTCCGCGAATTGGAAAATTTGATCCGTCGGCTGGCGGCGCTCCATGCGCAGGAGGTCATCGGCCGGGAGGTGATCGAGGCCGAACTCTCGGGCGGGATGCCGCCCGATCCCGCCGAGACGGCCGGTGCGGAGGGGCTGGCCGGCGCCGTCGAGCGGCATATCCGCGAGTATTTTGCGGCGCATAAGGGCGGTCTGCCCCCGGCCGGGCTCTATGACCTCGTCCTGCGCGAGATCGAGCGCCCGCTGATCCGGCTGACCCTCGGCGCCACCCGCGGCAATCAGATCAAGGCCGCGCATCTCCTCGGCCTCAACCGGAACACCCTGCGCAAGAAGATCCGCGAACTGGACATCCCGGTAGTGCGCGGCGGCAAATAGGCGTCGAAGGCGGCGGAATGCGCTCCGCTTCGCGGAGCTTTTCCGCCCCACACCATGAAGCGTAGGGCGGAAAAGCGCAGTGCATTCCGCCGATCCTGCTGCGGCCTTTGTGCATTAAGGGCGTTTCGGTTTGGCGCCGTTTGCTTTAGGGTGCAACCCGGGCGGGGCGCCCGCGGCGCCGTTGCGGCGCGCTGCGGCGATGTCCGATAGAGGCTTGGGATGGAGCTGACGCGGCGGGTTCGCAGCTGGGCCGGCCGGATCGGCCTGTGGCGCAAGGCGGCGATCGTGCTGGCGGCGGCGGCGCTCGCTTCGGGCATCGCCACCTATATGGCCTTGACCGGGGCGCCGCCCTTCGGCCCCGATCCCGACGCCGTCCTGTCCCTGCTCAACCTCGACCTCGTCCTGCTCCTGCTTCTCGGGGCGCTGATCGCCAAGCGCCTGTTCGAGGTCTGGGCCGAACGGCGGCGCGGCCTCGCGGGGTCGCGGTTGCAGGTGCGCTTGGTCGTCCTGTTCAGCCTGATCGCGGTCTTGCCGACGATCATCGTCGCCGTTTTTTCCTATCTGTTTTTCAGCTTCGGGGTCGAATCCTGGTTCAGCCATCAGGTGCGCACGGCGATTTCCGAATCGGTCAAGGTCGCCGAAGCCTATCTGCGCGAGCACCAGCAGGCGATCAAGGCCGACATCCTGGCGATGGCCAATGACCTCAACCGCGACGCGGTCGCGCTCTCGCTCGACCCGCAGCACCTCGCCCAGGTCGTCTCGGCGCAGGCGGCCCTGCGCGGATTGACCGAGGCGATGGTCTTCGACAACCGCGGGCACGTGCTGGCGCAATCGAGCCTGTCTTTCACCTTGGGTCTCGAACCGGTCCCCGAGGAGGCGTTGCAGATCGCCAATGCAGGCGACGTCGCGATCATGACCAACGACAATGACGACCGGGTGCGCGCGCTCGTCCGCCTCGACCAGTTCGGCAAGGTCTATCTCTACGTCGCCCGCTACATCGAACCGGGCGTCATCACCCATATGGAGGAAACCCAGCGCGCGGCCGCGCAATACCAGCGGATGGAGGGGCAGCGCTCGGGCTTTCAGATCACCTTCGCCCTCATTTTCCTGATGGTGGCGATGCTGTTTCTGGTGGCGGCGGTGGTCATGGGCATCCATTTCGCCACCGGGATCGTGGTGCCGATCTCTCGGCTCGTCACCGCCGCCGAGCGGGTCAGCGGCGGCGATCTCGCCGCCCGCGTCCCCGAAGGCGACAAGGACGACGAACTGGCCTCGCTGGTCCGCGCCTTCAACCGCATGACCCAGCAGATCGAAAGCCAGCAGCGCGAATTGAAGGAGGCGAACCGGCAGCTCGACGACCGCCGGCGGTTCACCGAGACCGTGTTGGCCGGGGTGTCGGCCGGGGTCATCGGGCTCGATTCGCTGGGCCGCATCAACCTGCCGAACCGCTCCGCCTCGGCACTGCTCGGCGTCGATCTCGAACAGGCGATCGGCCAGGACCTCGCCCTCGTCGCGCCCGAGGTCGCGGGACTGCTCGACGAGGCCGAGCGCCGTCCCGACCGCCTCGCGCAGACCCAGGTGCAGGTCGCGCGCGGCAACAGCACGCGCACCCTCCTCGTGCGCATCGCCGCCGAGGCCGACGGTCACGAGGGCGGCTTTGTCCTGACCTTCGACGACATCACCGAACTGGTGTCGGCGCAGCGCAAGGCCGCCTGGGCCGACATCGCCCGCCGCATCGCCCACGAGATCAAGAACCCTCTGACCCCGATCCAATTGTCGGCCGAGCGATTGCGCCGCAAATACCTGAAGGAGATCAAGAAGGATCCCGAGAGCTTTGCCCTGTGCACGGACACGATCATCCGCCACGTCGGCGACATCGGCCGCATGGTCGACGAATTCTCGTCCTTTGCGCGGATGCCGGCGGCGGTCCTGCGGCCCGAGAACCTGGTCGAGATCGTGCGCCGCGCCGTCGTATTGCAGAAGACCGCCCATCCCGAGATCGCCTTTGCCACGGCATTGCCCGCCCATCCGGTCGTGGTCAATTGCGATTCGCGGCTCGCCGGCCAAGCGGTCGTCAACATCGTCAAGAACGGCATCGAGGCGATCCAGGCGCGAATCGCCGAGCGCGGCGGCGACCCGCCCGGCCACATCCGGGTGTCCCTGGCCCTGACCGCGGGCGAGGCCGCCGTCGTCGTCGAGGACAACGGCAAGGGGCTGCCGCAACAGGACCGCGAGCGCCTGACCGAGCCCTATGTCACCACCCGCGCAAAGGGCACCGGTCTGGGCCTCGCCATCGTCAAAAAGATCATGGAAGATCATGAGGGGGAGTTGGTGCTGGAGGATCGCGAGCCGATCGGGGCCCGGGTCAGCCTGGTATTTGCGCTCGGCGAGCGGGGCGGGCCCGATCCCTCGGACGAGAAGCGGGAGATGAGTGCCGTCAGTCATGGCGCATGACATTCTGATCGTCGACGACGAGGCCGACATCCGCATGCTGATCGCGGAGGTCTTGAAGGACGAGGGCTACGCCACGCGCGAGGCCGCGGACAGCAAGGAGGCGCTCGCCGCGATCCGGGCCCGGCAACCGACCCTCGCCATTCTCGACATCTGGCTGCAGGAAAGCGAACTCGACGGCATCGAGATCCTGAAGCGGCTGCGCGCCGAGATGCCCTGGGTCCCGGTCGTCATGATCAGCGGCCACGGCACGATCGAGACCGCGGTCGAGGCGATCAAGATCGGCGCTTATGATTTTCTCGAAAAGCCGTTCAAGGCCGACCGCCTGCTCCTGGTCGTCGCGCGCGCGATCGAGGCGGCGCAATTGCGCCGCGAGAACGAAGAATTGAAATTGCGCGCGGGCGGCGACATCGACCTGGTCGGCACCTCGTCGGCGGCCAACCAGTTGCGCCAGCAGATCGAGCGGGTCGCGCCGACCGGCAGCCGCGTATTGGTCACCGGGCCGCCGGGCTCGGGCAAGGAGGTCGTGGCGCGGCTGCTGCATCTGCGCTCGCGCCGCAGCAAGGGGCCGTTCGTTCCGGTCAATTGCGCGACGATGCGGCCGGAGCGGCTGGAAATCGAATTGTTCGGCACCGAGGCGGGCAGCGAAGGGGCGCCGCGCAAGATCGGTACTTTCGAGCGCGCCCATGGCGGCACCCTGTTTCTCGACGAAGTCGCCGACATGCCGCTCGAAACCCAGGGCAAAATCGTCCGCGTCCTGCAGGAGCAGACCTTTGAGCGGGTCGGCGGGGCGCACCGCGTCGAGGTCGACGTCCGCGTCGTCGCCTCGTCCAATCGCGATCTCGCCGCCGAGATCGGCGCCGGCCGCTTCCGCGAGGATCTGTTCTATCGGCTCTCGGTCGTGCCGATCCGGGTGCCGCCGCTGCGCGAGCGGCGCGAGGACATTCCGCTCCTCGCCCGCCATTTCATGGCGCGCGGCGCCGAGGCGACGCGCCTCAGCCCGCGCGAATTCGGGGAAGATTCGATGGCCGCATTGCAGGCCTATACCTGGCCCGGCAATGTCCGGCAGTTGCGCAACGTCATCGAATGGCTGCTGATCATGGCGCCGGGCGAGGCGCGCGAGCCGGTGCGCGCCGAGATGCTGCCGAACGAGATCACCGCGATCGCGCCGACCGTCGTCAAATGGGACAAGGGCGGCGAGATCATGACCCTGCCGCTGCGCGACGCGCGCGAGGTGTTCGAGCGCGAATACTTGCTGGCCCAGGTCACCCGCTTTGGCGGCAACATCTCGCGCACCGCCGCCTTTGTCGGCATGGAGCGCTCGGCCTTGCACCGCAAATTGAAGTCCCTCGGGGTCTTCGCCGCCGAACGCCCGCTCAAGGTCGGAACCTGAACACCAAGAAAGACCCTCTCTCCCCGGTGGGGGGAGAGGGCAGGGTGAGGGGGGCTGCTTCGGGGCTCGCCTTACGGTTCCCCCCC
>DATFCQ010000380.1:0-19161 GCA_035252905.1 Allostellaceae bacterium
CGCATGGAACGAGGGCGGCAAGGCCGGATCGACCGCAATCCCCGCGGCGAGGGCGCGCGCCGAGGGCAGCGGCGGCACCGCTCGCCCGTGCCGCACCGCCCATAAGAGGGCGCGAAAACGCAGCGCCCGAGGCCGCAACAAGGGTTCGCAATAGACGCTCTCGGTGCCGAAACGCAGACCGAGGCGGCCGAGCGCGGCGCGATCGGCCGGATCGAGCGCCGTCACCAGATCGGCGACATCCCGCGCCGGCAGGGTGCCGAGCGCCGATTTGAGCTGAAAGACGAGCCCGCGCCCGGCCTGACCGAGCGGCAGCGCTTCGGCCGCGAAAAGCGGGAGGAGACGCCGCTCGATTTCGCCGTCGACAAAATTCTGCAGGCGCCGGCGCACCCGCTCGCGCGCCTCACCCTCGACAAAGTCGGTGGCAAAGAGCTCCGCTTTCGGCGCGATCAGGCGCCCGCCGGCGCGGAGGCGGCCGACCGGGGCGTCGTGCCAGAGCAGCGTTCCCGCCTCGTCGAGGGCGAAAGCCGCATCCTCGTCCGCCGCCAGCCGCCGCGCCCGCGTCGCGACTTCGCCGCGCAACACGCGGTTGGCGGCCGCCAGGAGGGTGCGCATCTCGCCCTCCCGGGTCGCGTCGGGAACAAAGCGCAAGCCGTCGAGCCGGCCGACATACACCCCCTCGACCCGAACCTCGCCCGCCTGCGAGACCGAAGCCAACAGCGCCCCTTCGGACGCGAGCTGGCGCACCAGAAAGGCTGAGCGGCGATCGACAAAACGCTGGGTGATGCGTTCGTGCAACGCGTCCGAGAGCCGGTCCTCGATGCCGCGGGCGCGCTCCTGCCACTCCGCCGCCCGTTCGACCCAATCGTTGCGGTGGGCGATATAGGTCCAGGTCCGAATGTGCGCGATCCGCATCATCAATGTGTCGATATCGCCGTCGACGCGGTCAAGGCGCGCCATCTGCTCGGCGATCCAGGCGGTCGGAAGCCGCTCCAGCGGCCCGGCGAGGTGGAGAAAGCAATGGGAGAGGAGCCGCGTATGGCCGTCGCTCATCACCTTGCGGTAATCGGGGATCTGGCAGACCTCCCACAACAATCGGACCGCGCCGGGATGGACGGCGCGCGCGGCGATCTCGCGCGAGCGCGCCAGCGTTCGCAGCGCCCGCAGATCGTCGGCCTCGCGCGCCTGGACGAGACCGGGGACGGCGGGGCGCTCGTCGAGGCTCTGCAGCAGCGCCTCGACCGTGGTGAAGCGCAACCGGCTGTTGCGCCAGAAGAGCCGCTGCAGCGGGTCGAAACGGTGGGCCTCGACCGCCTCGACGATCTCGGGGTCGAGCGGTCCCTGGTCCGCCGTCGTGCCGAATGTTCCGTCGCTCATATGGCGCCCGGCGCGGCCGGCGATCTGGGCGATCTCGGCGGCGCTGAGGCGGCGCGGACCGCTGCCGTCGAATTTGCCGATGCTGGCAAAGGCGACATGGTCGAGATCCATGTTGAGCCCCATGCCGATCGCGTCGGTGGCGACGAGGTAATCGACTTCGCCGGCCTGGAAAAGGCCGACCTGCGCGTTGCGCGCACGCGGGGAGAGTGCGCCGAGGACGACGGCGGTGCCGCCTCGCTGATGACGGATCAATTCGGCGAGCGAGAAGACGTCGGCCGCGGTGAAGGCGACGACCGCGCTGCGCGGCGGCAGCCGCGTCAATTTCTTGTGGCCGCTGTAGGTGAGGCGCGAGAAGCGCGGCCGGCCGATGTGCTCGATTCCGGGCAACAGCCGGCGCATCAGCGGCTTGATCGTTTCCGCGCCGAGCAGCATCGTCTCGGCAAGCCCGCGGGCATGAAACAGGCGGTCGGTGAAGATGTGGCCCCGCTCGGGATCGGCGCAGAGCTGGATCTCGTCGATCGCCAGAAACTCGACCGGGCGGTCGAGCGGCATCGATTCGACGGTGCAGACGAAGTAGGACGGGTTCGGCGGCAGGATCTTCTCTTCGCCGGTGATCAATGCGACCGCACGCGCCCCGCGCAATT
This sequence comes from Allostellaceae bacterium, assembly GCA_035252905.1. Classification (GTDB taxonomy): domain Bacteria; phylum Pseudomonadota; class Alphaproteobacteria; order ATCC43930; family CGMCC-115725; genus AP-15. Next base: position 2,019 of record DATFCQ010000380.1, read on the forward strand.
TGACGATCCGGTCGTAGTTCTCGCGCGCCAGGAGCCGCAGCGGAAAGCCGATCATGCCGCTGCGATGGGCGAGCATGCGCTCGATCGCGAGATGGGTCTTCCCGGTATTCGTCGGACCGAGGACAGCGACCAGCCGCGGCGCCGAGCTGAACATGGCCATCACCTAAGGTATCGGGTCGCAGGCGCGCGAGGGCAAGGGCAAACCGCACGAAGGCCGCGACCGCGACATCGCGCGCATCCCGACGCGCCGCCGCCTCGCGCCGAGGGGAATCGGCGCGGCCGCGATCCGTACTTAACCGATTATTTGCCGATCCTTTCCACCATCCGGGCAGATCAGGACCTTTGAGGGGGCTATGCCCGGTTCGTTCAACAGACCCCGATCGATCATGGACAGCTATTGCGCGCAGCTCGGCACTTTGCTCGGTCTCGTCACCGCCAAGCAGCGGGCCGAGGCCGCCGCCATGATCGCCCGGCAGGGCATGCTGGAAGCGCGCGCCGCCAACCGGGCGAAAAGCACCTTCCTCGCCAACATGTCGCATGAATTGCGCACGCCGCTCAACGCGATCATCGGATTTTCGGAAATCATCAAGCTCGACACGCTCGACATGCGCGACCGATATCCGAGATACGCCGAATACATCCACGATGCGGGGACATTGCTGCTCGGGATCATCAACGGCCTTCTCGACCTTGCTCGGATCGAAGCGGGCAAGCTCATGCTCGAAGAGGAATGGGTCGGGTTGGCTCAGTTGACCCGCTCCACCCTGCAGACGATCCGGCCGCTGGCCGAAAAGAAGTCGGTCGCCGTCGCCTGCGACATTGCAGGCAACCTTGGGCCGATCCCGCTCGCCATCCGCGTCGACTCGACCAAGTTCAAGCAGATCCTGCTCAATGTCCTGTCCAATTCCGTCAAGTTCACGCCGGCAGGGGGAACAATCGCGATCGCGGCCGAGCGCGAGGACGCCGGAGATCTGATCATCACGGTTCGGGACAGCGGGATCGGCATCGCCCCCGAGCACGTAGAGAGAGTGCTCGAGCCGTTCCAGCAGGTGCACGACCCGCTGACGCGCCGCAGCGACGGCGTCGGTCTTGGTCTGCCGATCGCCAAGGCGCTGGCCGGATTGCATGGGGGCGACCTCGAATTGACCAGCCAGATCGGCGTCGGCACCACGGTGTCGCTGCGTCTGCCGGCCGATCGCGTGCGCCCCGAAACGGACCTCCTCCGCCAATAACCGCCAAGGGACGGACAGCATGGACGGCAGCAATATCCATGAGATCAATGAGGTGCGCGTCGGCCGCATCATCGCCGTCGCAGCCTCGCAGGCGATCACGTTGGTGGAAAGCCGCACCGAGCCGGCCGACCGCGACGTCCCCCTCGAAATGGGCGCCCTGGTCAAGCTTCATGCCCGCGCCTCGACGGTCTACGGCCTCGTCACCGGCCTGCGCGTGCCGCTGCCGAGCCTCGATCCTTCCGACAATGATCTGAAGATCGCCGAGATCGACCTGATCGGCGAGGTCGTGCCCGGCCCCGAGGGCAAGCCCCCGTCGTTTCGTCGCGGGGTGTCGGCCTATCCCGCCCTGGACGAGCCGGTCTATCGCGCGGGGCTCGCCGATCTCGCGCTCGTCTACGCGCGGCCCAGCACCGCCACGGTGCGGGTCGGCACGATCCATCAAGACAGCGCCGTGCCCGCCTATCTTCTCGTCGACGAACTCCTGGGCAAGCATTTCAGCGTCGTCGGCACCACCGGCTCGGGCAAATCCTGCGTCCTGGCGACGATCCTCTCGGCGGTCATCGAGCACAATCCGAATGCCCACATCATGCTGCTCGACCCGCACAGCGAGCATGCCGCGGCGTTCGGTCCGCGCGCCTCGGTGCTGAGCCCGGGCGATGGCCTCTATCTGCCCTATTGGCTGTTCAATTTCGAAGAGATCGTCGAGATCGTGATTGGCTCGGACCGTCACCCCGAGCACGCGAAAATTCTCGGCGATGCGATCCTGTCGGCCAAACAGGCCTATTTCGCCAAGGCCGGGCTCGACAAGCACGGCACGATCGACACCCCGGCGCCCTATCGCATGTCCGACGTGATCCGGCATATCGAGGCGGCGATGGGCAGCCTGAACCGGCCGGAGAACGCCGCCGCCTATCAGACGATCAAGACCCGCATCCTCGCCTTGCAGAACGACGCCCGCTATGCCTTCGTGTTCGGCAGCCGCCTGACCTTGCGCGACGAACTGGCCGAAATTCTCTCCCATCTGTTCCGCATCCCGGTCAACGGCCAGCCGATCACGATCGTCGACCTGTCCGGCATTCCCTCCGAGGTGGTCAATGTCGTCGTCTCGGTCCTGTGCCGGATCGCCTTCGATTTCGCGCTGTGGAGCGACCCGCCCGTCCCGCTCACGATCATCTGCGAGGAAGCCCACCGCTATGCCCCGCGCGATTCCGATCTCGGGTTCGAGCCGGCCAAGCGGGCGCTGTGCCGCATCGCCAAGGAGGGGCGCAAATACGGCGTCTCGCTGTGCGTGGTCAGCCAGCGGCCCTCGGATCTGGCGCCGGGCCTCTTGTCGGAATGCAACACGATGTTCGCCCTGCGCATGATCAACCAGGACGATCAGGAAATCGTGCGCAGCGCCGTTCCCGAGGCGGCGCACGGCTTGATGAATTTTCTGCCGGCCCTGCGCAACGGCGAGGCCATCGCGGTCGGCGAAGGCGTGTCGATGGCGATGCGGATCTGCTTCGCCCCGCTATCCGAGGATCGCCGGCCGAAAAGCGCGACCGCCTCGTTCTCCAATGCATGGACGGAAGACGTCGCCGGCACAAAGGTCGAAGAGACGGTGGAGCGCTGGCGCCGCGGCATCCGGCACTCGCCCGGCTAGCGGAAAAGCGCAGCGCATTCCGCCGACTTCACGACGGGGAGCGCTCTTGCACGGCAGCGCCTGCTGCCACATATGCTGGCCGTCCTCGCCCACACGCGATGCCAGGAAATGACCCAGGAGACCAGAAGCTTCCAGGCAGAAGTCAGCCGCCTGCTCGATATCGTTGCCCATTCGCTCTACAGCGAGAAGGAGATCTTTCTGCGCGAGCTGATCTCGAACGCTTCGGATGCGTGCGACCGCTTGCGCTATGCCGCATTGACCGAGCCGGGGCTCAGCGCCGGCGACAGCGATTACCGGGTCGTGCTCTCTCCCGACAAGGGGGCGCGCACGCTCAGCGTCGCCGACAACGGCATCGGCATGAACCGGGCCGAATTGATCGACAATCTGGGTACGATCGCCCGCTCGGGCACGGCCGCCTTTTTGCACCAATTGTCGGGCGACGCGCGCAAGGACATGAGCCTCATAGGCCAGTTCGGCGTCGGCTTCTATTCGGCGTTCATGGTCGCCGACCGGGTCGAGGTATTGAGCCGCAAGGCCGGCGACAGCGAAGGCTGGCGCTGGGTCTCCGACGGCAAGGGAGAGTTCACGATCGAGCCCTGGCCCGAAGCGGCCCGCGGCGCCACGATCATTCTGCACCTGCGGGAGGGCGAGGACGCCTATCTCGATCCCGCCCGCCTCACCCGCATTGTCAAGACCTATTCCGACCATATCGGACTGCCGATCTTTCTCAAGAACGACAGCAAGGAAGAGGTCATCAATACTGCCGCCGCCCTGTGGACTCGCCCGAAATCGGAAATCACTGCCGAGCAATACAAAGAATTCTATCACCACGTCGCCCACAGCTTTGACGACCCCTGGCTCACTCTGCACAACAAGGCGGAAGGTGTCTTCGAGTACACGAACCTGTTGTTTGTGCCGTCGGCCAAACCCTTCGACCTGTTCGACCCGGAGCGCAAGCCGCGGGTCAAGCTCTATGTCCGGCGGGTGTTCATCACCGACGAAGCGGAAAACCTGATCCCTCCACATTTGCGCTTTCTGCGCGGTCTCGTCGACAGCGAGGATCTGCCGCTCAACATCAGCCGCGAGACCTTGCAGGCCAATCCGATCGTCGCGAAGATCCGCCAGCAATTGACCCGCCGCGTGCTCTCCGAATTGGCCCGCAAGGCGAGCGAAGCGCCGGACGAATACGCCAAGTTCTGGGACAATTTCGGCGCCGTCCTGAAGGAAGGCCTTTACGAAGAGCGCGAACAGCGCGACCAGCTTCTGCCATTGTTGCGCTTCCGCTCGACGACGCGCGAGGGGCTGGTTTCGCTCGATGATTACCTCGCTGCGATGAAGGAAGGACAGCAGGCGATCTATACGATCACCGGCGACAGCCTCGAAGTCGTCAGCAAGAGCCCGCAGCTTGAAGGGTTCCGGGCGCGCGGCGTCGAGGTGCTGTTGTTGACCGATCCGATCGACGAGTTCTGGGCCCCGGCGGTCGCCAGCTACAAGGACAAACCGTTCAAGTCGGCGACGCGCGGCGCCGTCGATCTCGACAAGATCGCCCCGGCCGAGAGCCCCGGCAAGGAGAGCGCCGCGCCGCCGGCCAAGCTGGCGAGCCTGATCGCGATCTTCAAGCTCGCGCTCGGCGATGCGGTCAAGGACGTGCGCAGTTCGGATCGGCTGACCGACAGCGCCGTCTGCCTCGTCGCCGACGAGGGCGATCTCGACATCCATCTGGAGCGGCTACTGAAGCAGCACCGCCAGCTCGATGCGACGGCCAAGCGCATCCTCGAAGTCAACCCGCGCCACCGGCTGATCGAACGGCTCGCCGGCAGCGTCGGCGAGACCGGCGCTTCCGACCAGCTCGCGGAGTTCGCCTGGCTCCTGTTGGACCAGGCGCGCATCGTCGAGGGCGAACAGCTTCCCGACCCGCCGGCCTTCGCCCGCCGCCTCGCCGCTCTGCTGGAGCGCGGCCTCCCGGCCCCGGGGTGCTAACAGAGGTAGGTATCGAGTCGTCGCGGAGCGTCTCGAAACGCAGGGCGGAAAGGGGCAGCGCATTCCGCCAATCAGGATCGCCGGCGCCAGCCTCGACAACGGCGGAATGCGCTGCCCCGGCGTATGCCGAGGCAGCTTTTCCGCCCTACCTCTCTCAACCCTCGGAGTGAGGGCGGTCCTCCCCCTTCCTACCTACCCCCGCAGGTGGCAGGCGACCCAGTGCCCGGGGGAGCTCTGTTTGAGCGGCGGCGCTTCGGCGGCGCACAGCGGCAGCCGGCGGATCGGACAGCGCGTGTGGAAATGACAGCCCGACGGCGGATCGATCGGGCTCGGGACGTCGCCTTCGAGCCTCAGGCGCCGGCGCCTGACCGCAGGATCGGGGACCGGCACGGCCGACAATAGCGCCTCGGTATAGGGGTGCAGCGGCCTCCCGTAGAGATCGCGCGCCGGCGCGATCTCGACGATCCTGCCGAGATACATGACTGCGACGCGCGCGCTGATGTGCTCGACTACCGAAAGGTCGTGGGCGATGAACAGATAGCTCAACCCGAACCGCTGCTGCAGGTCTTCGAGCAGATTGACGATCTGGGCCTGGACCGACACGTCGAGCGCCGAGACGGGCTCGTCGCAGACGATCAATTTGGGCGATACGGCAAGAGCGCGGGCAATGCCGATCCGCTGCCGCTGGCCGCCCGAGAATTCGTGCGGGTAGCGGCGCATGTGTTCGGCGCGCAGCCCGACGGTTTCGAGCAGTTCGACAATGCGGTACTCGAATTCGCGCCGGTCCCGCGCGAGCTTGTGGATGTGAAGGGCCTCGCCGATGATCGCGCCGACCGTCATGCGCGGGTCGAGCGCGGCGTAAGGGTCCTGGAAGATGATCTGCATGTCGCGGCGCAACGCCCGCAACGCGCCTCCCGCAAGGGCGGTCACGTCCTTCCCGTCAAACCGAATGTCGCCCTGGTCGGGCTCGATCAGCCGCAGGACGGCGCGCCCCGTCGTCGACTTGCCGCAGCCCGACTCGCCGACCAGCCCCAGGGTCTCGCCCGCCGCGATCTCGAAACTGACCCGATCGACCGCATGCACGCGCTCGACCCCGCGCGCGAACAGGCCGCGCTTTCGGGTAAAGGTTTTGACCAGGTTTTTGACGCGCAGCAGCGGCTCGTTCATCGCGAGGCTCACAGCACGCAGGCGACCTTATGGCCCGGCGCCACCTCGCGCAATTGCGGCGGTGCGGCGCAGGCCGCGCTCGCGAGCCGGCAGCGCGGGGCAAAGCGACAGCCCGGCGGCGGGTTCGACAGGTCGGGCACGGCGCCCGGGATCGCCTCCAGCCGCGCCTTGCCGCCGTTCGACGCGCCGAGCCGCGGGATCGAGCGGATGAGGCCCTGCGTATAGGGGTGCCGCGGCCGCGCGAAGAGCTCCCCGACCGGCGCCTCCTCGACCACCTTGCCGGCATACATGACGACGACGCGCTCTGCCGTCTCGGCGACGACGCCCATGGCATGGGTGATCAGCATGACCGCCATGCCGAGCCGGGACTTCATCTCGGCCAACAGATCCAGGATCTGCGCCTGGATCGTCACGTCGAGCGCCGTCGTCGGCTCGTCGGCGATCAACAATTTAGGGCTGCAGGCAAGCGCCATTGCGATCATCACGCGCTGGCGCATGCCGCCCGAGAACTGGTGCGGATAGTCGTGCACCCGGCGCTCCGGGTTGGGAATATGGACGAGGCGCAGCATGTCGATCGCCCGCTCGCGCGCGCCGCGCCGGCCGAGCCCGTCATGCAGGCGAACGACTTCGGCGATCTGGGCGCCGACCGTATAGACCGGATTGAGCGACGTCATCGGCTCCTGGAAGACGATGCCGATTTCCTTGCTGCGAACCCGGCGCAGCGCCTCGGGCGCGAGCGGCACGAGATCGCAGCCCTGCCAGCGGATCTCGCCGCCGACGATATGCCCGGGCGGGGTTGGGATCAGCTTCAGGATCGACAGCGCCGTGACCGTCTTGCCGCAGCCTGATTCGCCGACCACGCCGACGGTCTCGCCATGGCCGATGGCCAGATCGACCCCGTCGACCGCGTGCACGATCCCCTCCCCGGCCGCGAAATGCGTTCTGAGGCCGCGGATTTCGAGCAGCGGGGCCACCTCACATGACCTCGCGGGGGTCGAGCACGTCGCGCAGCCCGTCTCCGATAAAGTTGATCGCCAATACGGCGAGAAAGATCGCACCGCCGGCAAAGAGCGCCCAATGCGGCGCGATGTCGAGATAGTCCTTGGCGTCGAACAACAGGCGGCCCCAGGTCGGGATGTCGGGCGGAAAGCCGAGGCCGAGAAAGGACAATGTCGATTCGGCGATGATCGCGGCGGCGACCTCGATCGTGCCGGCGACGATAACCGGCCCCAGCGAATTGGGCAGCAGGTGCCGCACCACCTGGCGCAGCGGCGTCGCGCCGAGGGCGCGCGCCGCCTCGACGAACTCCTTCTCGCGCAACGACAGGAACTGGGCGCGCACGAGGCGGGCCACCGGCATCCAGCGGAAGCCGCCGATCACTGCGACGATCAGCACAAAGATCCCGATCTGCGGCCCGACCAGTTTCACCAGGGCGCCGCGGAACAGATAGATGATCAGCAATAACAGCGGTAATTGCGGCAGGGACAGGAACAGGTCGGTCAGCCACATCAGGGCCATGTCGAGGCTGCCGCGGGCAATGCCGGAGATCGCCCCGATCAGGGTGCCGACCAGGATGGACACCAGCATCGCGGCAAACCCGACCGCCAGCGAGATGCGGCCGCCATAGAGCATGCGGGCGAGGAGATCCTGGCCGAGATCGTCGGTGCCGAACGGGTGGCTCCAGGACGGGCCGGCAAGACGCGCGCTGAAATCGATCGCGTTGATCGGGACGCGCCAGACGAGCGGCCCGAGCAGCACCGCCGCCGCCATTGCCGCCAATACGACCGCGCTCGCCAGCGCCAGCCGGTGCCGACGAAACCGGCGCCAGGCCTCGCGGCCGGGCGAAAAGTAGCGGGTACGACTGGCACCCGCCGCGCTAACGGTAGGCGATGCGAGGGTCGAGCCAGCCATAAAGGAGATCGGCGATCAGGTTGAACACAATGACGAGACAGGCGAACACGAAAGTGACCGCCATGATGACCGGCGTGTCGTTGGCCAGGATCGCGCTGATCAACAGCGATCCGATGCCGGGGACGCGAAAGATCTGCTCGGTGACGATGGCGCCGCCGAACACCGCCGGCATCTGCAAGGCGACCAGGGTCACCACCGGCGTCAGGGCGTTGCGCAGGATGTGCTTGACGATGACGACCCGCTCCGCCAATCCCTTGGCGCGGGCGGTCGTGACGTGATCGAGACGAATGACGTCGAGCACCGCCGAACGCACATAACGCGTCCACGAGGCGCCCTGGAACAGGCCGAGCACCGCCACCGGCATCGCCGCTTGGCGGAATTCCTCCCAATACCAGTGCCAGCCGACGGCGCCGAGATCGGTGCGGTAGACAAACGGCAGCCAGCCGAGATGGATGCTGAACACCAGGATGAACAGGAGGCCGGTAAAGAAGGTCGGCAGCGAGAAGCCGATGAAGGCAAGCGTGCTGGCGATCCGATCGAAGATCGAATAGGGCCGGATCGCCGAACAGGTGCCGACCGGCAGCGCGATCAAGAGCGCCAGAACCTGCGAGGAGCCGATCACAAAGAGGGTCGTCGGCAGGCGCTGCAGGATCAACCGGTTCACATCCATGCGGCTGGCAAAGGAAAAGCCCCAATCGCCGTGCAGCATCGCCGTGAGCCAGTGCAGATAGCGCAGCCAGATCGGGTCATCGAGCCCGAACGTCGCGCGCAGATGGGCGGCGACTGCGGCGGGCACGTCGGGATTTGTCGCCAATTCGCCAAACGGATCGCCGGGGGCGAGCGCCAGTACCGTGAACAGCACGACGCTGATCCCGAGGAGGCCGGGGATTGCGATCGCCAGGCGCCGCAGCAGATATCGGCTCATTCCCTGAGCCCCTCATCCCAGCCCTCTCCCCGCTTGCGGGGAGAGGGAGGGACCCGCGCAGCGGGAGGGTGAGGGGCCGCAGGCGCTCGCATAGCGGCAATGTGGGGCACCGCACACCGCCGTCATGTCTCGCGATACCAGTCCTTCAGGTTCGAGAAGTCGTTGTCCCACCCGCTCAGCGGCGCTTTCAGCGCCTTGGCGAGGCCGGCGACGCGCGGGCGGTAGACGACCGGGATCACCGCCGGATCGCCGACCACCATGTCGTTCATCGCAATGAACAGGGCCGCCCGCTTGGCCGGATCGAGTTCGCTCTGCGCCGCACGGTACAATTTGTCATAGGCCTCGCTGCGCCAGCGCACGACGTTCCTCCCCTGCCATTTGTTCTCCTTCTGCGCAATTTCCCAGGATACGAACTGCAGCATGAAGTCCTGCGGATCGGGCGCTCCCATCGTCGTCGTATACATCTGCAGGTCGGCGTTAAACTTCTTGTAGGTATCGGGGTTCGCCACGTCCGACGAGAAATACACCGACGCCGTGATCGCCTTGAGTTCCACGGCAATGCCGGCCTTTTCGCAGGCTCCCTTGACGATCGCCTGAGTTTTCTGGCGGGGCGCATTGATCGAAGTCTGGAAGACGAGCTTCAATTGCCTGCCCTCCTTCGCGCGCACGCCGTCCGACTCGCGCTTCCAGCCGGCCTCGTCGAGTATCCGGCCGGCCTTGTCGACAGCGAATTCCCAATGCGTGTTCTTTGATACGAACTGTTTGGGATTATTGATGAAATTTCCGGTCGCGACGCCCGTGCGGCCATAGATGTAATGCTGCACCGCGGCGCGATCGACGAGCATCGCGAGCGCCCGGCGCACGGCCGGGTCGCGCAGCAGAGGGTTCTCCGTTTTCGGGTTCGAACGCTCGCCGTCGACCTCCTTCCACGGATCGGCATGGTTGAGCTGGATGTGCTCGATATTGCCGGTCTCATAAATTTCGACCCGGCCCCGCGCATCGCCGCTTTCCAGCCGGTGCAGGATCTCGTCCTCGACCTGCAGGTTCCAGGCGTAATCATATTCCCCGGTCTGCAGCACGGCGCGGGCCGCCGACACGGCGTCGCCGCCGCCCTTCATCTCGATGGCATCGAAATAGGGCCGGTTCGGCTCGTGATAGGACGGATTGCGTTCGCCCCGGACGAGATCGCCGGGAGTGAAGCTGACAAACCGGTATGGGCCGGTCCCGACCGGTTTCAGGTTTTCCGGCGCCGCGCGGGAATTGGCCCCTTTGTAGGGCTCGAACAGATGCTTGGGGATGATCATGCCGTAATAGCCGACAAAAGGGCTCGCCCAGAACGGGGTCGGCCGGGCAAAGCGGACGCGCACGGAAAGCGGATCGATTTTCTCGACCTTGATGTCCTGATAGGTGGCAATCGTCGTCGCGGCGGTCGCCGGATCGGCAGCGTATTCCCAGTTGAAGACGACGTCGTCGGCGGTAAATGGCCGGCCGTCGTGCCATTTGACCCCGCTTTTGAGATGCCAGACGACCGATCGGCCGTCGGCTGCGACCGTGCCGTCCTCGCGGCTCGGGATTCCGGCGGCGAGGATCGGCACCAGGAGGCCCTCCGGGCCCCATGCCGCCAGCGGCTCGTAGAAGATGCGCGAGCCTTCCTGATCCTTTGTGCCGACCGCGAAATGCGGGTTCAACAGGGTCGGGCCTTCCCAGAACAAGGTCTTCAGCGTTCCGCCGCCGCCGGCCTTGGTCGGTTTGTACCCTGCATCGTTCGGCGTCTGCGCCAAACCGGCATCGAGCAGGAGCAGATTCGCCGCCGGCGCCGCAAGGCCGAGTCCGACCAGCCTCTTGAGGAGGGCGCGGCGAGAGACCCGGCCGCCTCCGGCGGCGGCGATCAGCCGTCGCAAACGTCGTTCGTCCATGCCACCGCCTCTTTTTCTTTCTCGGCCGGAACGGAGCCGGCATTCTAGCCGCGCCCTCTCGTTGCCGCTCGCCTTTTCGAATCGGGCCGGCGGAGAAGCCGCGGACGCCCTTGAGGCGTCGCGCTCGGCGGTGAATTTTTGCTTAACAGACCCGCTCGCCGCCGGATTGGCGGCCGCGGCCCCGATCTCGTCCGTGCCTTCCGGGGTCAGGCCGTGCACGGCCTGACCCCTGTGGCGGAAATGGCTCCCCGGGCCGGACTCGAACCAGCGACCAAGCGGTTAACAGCCGCTCGCTCTACCAACTGAGCTACCGGGGATCAGGGCGCCCGACCCGGATCGGGCGCAGATCCTCCTGGAGGCCGGAAGCGGAATCGAACCGCTGTACGAGGATTTGCAGTCCTCTGCATAGCCACTCTGCCATCCGGCCTGCCGTCTCGGTCGGCGCGCGCCGGTCGAGAGGCCCTCATATAGGCGCGCGCCGCGGCGGGGGTCAAGCCGCGGCGGGAGCTGTTGCCGCAGCGCACGTCAACCCATATATTTGTCTACCGTCCTCCGGTCAGCAAAAGAGTTGCGGCATCATGGCGCGCGTCACCGTCGAAGATTGTGTCCTCAAGGTTCCGAACCGGTTCGAGCTCGTGCTTCTCGCAGCGCAGCGCGCGCGCGAGCTGAGTTCCGGAGTGCAATTGACGGTCGATCGCGACGACGACAAGAACCCGGTCGTCGCCTTGCGCGAGATCGCCGACGAGACAATCGGCCTCGACCCGCTGAAGAACGCGCTGGTGCGCGGTCTGCAAAAGCATGTCGAGATCGACGAGCCGGAAGAGCCCCACGAGATCGAGGTCGAATCCTCGCTGTTCGGGATCGCTCCGCCGGGCGGCGGCGAACTCGACGCTGCGACCGAAGACGCGGGCGAGAAGGAGGAGCTCGGCGAGGAGGCGCTCGACGAGGAGATCGAGGAGGACATGCTCTCGGTCGAGGAGGAGCCGGATTTCACCGAGGAGCCCGGCGAAGAGGGCGAGGAGCTCTGACGAAGCGCTCGCCGGGCGGGTGAGCGAGTGCCCGTCGCGCTCCCGCGGCACCGGCGCGGGGCGCTGTAAGAAGGGGAAAACCCCGCGATGATGCGGCAGTTCGAACTGGTCGAGCTGGTCAAGTCCTACGATCCGAACGCCGAGGAAGGGGCGCTCAACCGGGCGTATGTCTATTCGATGCGCGCCCATGGCGCGCAATTGCGGGCCTCGGGCGACCCTTATTTCTCGCATCCCGTCGAGGTCGCCGGCATCCTCGCGCAGATGAAGCTCGATACCGCCTCGATCGTGACCGGGCTGTTGCACGACACGGTCGAGGACACGGTCGCCACGCTCGACGACATCGAGCGCCTGTTCGGCCACGAAATCGCCCGGCTCGTCGACGGCGTCACTAAATTGTCGCGGATCGAACTGCAGTCGGACCAGACCAAGCAGGCCGAGAATTTCCGCAAGCTTGTCCTCGCCATGTCCGAGGACATCCGCGTGCTTCTGGTCAAGCTCGCCGACCGCCTGCACAACATGCAGACCCTGCACTTCATCGGCAGCGCCGAGAAGCGCCGGCGGATCGCGCGCGAGACGATGGACATCTACGCGCCCTTGGCCGAGCGCATCGGCATGCACCAGATGAAGGACGCGCTTGAGGATCTGGCCTTCGCCGAACTGCATCCCGACGCGCGCGCCGGGATCATCGCCCGCCTCGGTTTCCTGCGCGACCGGGGCGCCGACATCGTGCCGCGGATCATCGCCGAGCTTGAAAAGAAGCTCGCCGAAGGAGGGCTCGAAGGGGCCGCCGTTTCCGGCCGGGAGAAGACGCCCTATTCGATCTGGCGCAAGATGCAGCGCAAGAACGTCGGGTTCGAGCAGCTCTCGGACGTGATGGCCTTCCGCATCCTCGTTGGCGACCTCGCCGACTGCTATCACGCGCTTGGCGTTATCCATTCCGCCTATCATGTCGTTCCCGGCCGCTTCAAGGACTACATCTCGACCCCGAAGCCGAACGATTACCGCTCCTTGCATACCGGCGTGATCGGTCCCGAGCAGCAGCGCATCGAGATGCAGATCCGCACGCGCGACATGCACGAAATCGCCGAATTGGGGGTCGCCGCGCATTGGAGCTACAAGCAAGGCGCCGGCACCACCGAGGGGCCGCAATACCGCTGGCTGCGCGAACTCCTGGACATCCTCGAACACGCCGCCGGACCCGAGGAATTTCTCGAGCACACCAAGCTCGAAATGTTCCAGGACCAGGTGTTCGCCTTCACCCCGAAAGGCGATTTGATCGCCTTGCCGCGCGGCGCCACCGCGGTCGATTTCGCCTATGCGGTTCACTCGCAGGTCGGCGACACCTGCGTCGGCGCCAAGCTGAACGGTCGGCTGGTGCCGCTGCGCACCCAGCTATCGAACGGCGATCAGGTCGAGATCCTCACGTCGCGGGCGCAGAAGCCGTCGCCGACCTGGGAGCGCTTTGTCGTCACCGGCAAGGCGCGCGCCCGCATCCGGCGCTTTGTCCGCACCCAGCAGCGCACCGAATACCTCGATCTGGGCCGGGCCATCGTGCAGAAGGCGTTCCGCCAGGAGGGCGAGGACTTCTCGGAACGGCCGCTCGAAGCGGTTCTCAAAAACTTCAACTGCGCCAATGTCGAGGACCTCTACGTCGCGGTCGGCCAGGGGCTCGTGACCGGGCGCGCGGTCGTCAACGCCGCCTTCCCGCAACATCAGGAGCCCAAAAACAAGGTCGTCTCGCTGGCGCGCGCGCGCAGCCGGACAAGCCGCAGCGAATTGGCGGTGCCGATCCGCGGGCTCATTCCCGGGATGGCTCTCCATTTTGCCGGCTGCTGCCATCCGCTGCCCGGCGACCGCATCGTCGGCATTGTGACCACCGGCAAAGGCGTCACGATCCACACGATCGACTGCGAGACGCTCGAAAACTTTGCCGACACGCCGGAGCGCTGGCTCGATGTCGCGTGGGGCAACAGCGACGCCGAGCAGGTCCATGTCGGCCGCATCAACGTCACGATCGCCAACGAACCCGGCAATCTCGGCAGCTTGACCACGGTGATCGGCAAGCAGGGCGGCAATATCAGCAATCTCAAGATTACCAACCGTTCGTCGGATTTCTTCGAGATCATGATCGATATCGAAGTTGTCGACGTGAAGCACTTGACGACGATCATCGCCGCCCTACGGGCAACGCCGGTCATCAATTCGGTCGAGCGGGCGCGGGGATGAGGCTCGCTGTTATGGCCCCCACCCTATCCCTCCCCCGCACGCGGGGGAGGAAACGAGGATCTCCCTCCCCCGCAACCGCGGGGGAGGACCGGGGTGGGGGCGAGCTCGCGGCCGGGCGATGATCCTCGGCCTTGGCAGCGATCTGGTCGACATCCGCCGCATCGAGCAGGCGATCGAGCGCTTTGGCGAGCGTTTTCTCGACCGCATCTTTACCGAGATCGAGCGCGCGAGATGCGATCGGCAGGCGCATCCGGCGGCGGGCTACGCCCGCCGATTCGCCGCCAAGGAGGCCGGCGCCAAGGCGCTCGGCACCGGCTTTCGCGACGGCGTGTTCTGGCGCGATCTCGGCGTCGTCAACCTGCCTTCGGGCAAGCCGTCATTGCGCCTGACCGGCGGGGCGCTGCGCCGGTTGCAGGCGCTGACGCCCGCGGGCATGAAGGCCTGCCTCGACCTCACCCTGACCGACGAACCGCCGCTCGCCCAAGCATTGGTGATCATCAGCGCCGTCCCGACCCCTCTGCCGTGAGCGCGCCAAAATACCGCCGGCTCTGTCCTTGACTCGCCCGGCGAGCCCGGGCTTGATCGCGCGCGACCGAGCTTCTCCGCAGAACCGATGAACCTGCCCCCTGCCCGTTCGCGATTGACCAAGAAAAAATCCGGCGGCGTCCTCGACACTATCAAAACCGTCGTCTATGCGGTTTTGATCGCGCTCGGCGTACGTACCTTCGCCTATGAGCCGTTCAACATCCCCTCGGGATCGATGATCCCGACATTGCTGGTCGGCGATTATCTGTTCGTGTCAAAATTCTCCTACGGCTACAGCCGCTATTCGTTGCCATTCGGACTGCCGCTGTTCTCCGGCCGCTTCCTTTTCCACCCTCCGCAACGCGGCGACGTCGCCGTGTTCCGGCTCCCCTCCGACCCCTCGATCGACTATATAAAGAGGATCATCGGCCTCCCGGGCGACAGCATCCAGGTGAAGAATTCGATCCTCTATATCAACGGCAAGCCCGCCCCCCGCCAGCAAATCCAGGACTACCTCTATCGCGAGGACGGGACGGTGGCTCCGGTGCCCCAATACGTCGAGACATTGCCGAACGGGGTCAAGCATCGAATCATCCAGGTCATGGACAATCACGGGCCGCTCGACAACACTCCGGTCTATCATGTCCCGCCTGGCGAGTACTTCGGCATGGGTGACAACCGCGACAACTCGCAAGACAGCCGCGTGCTTTCGGTGGTCGGCTACATTCCGGCCGAGAACCTGGTCGGGCGGGCGGACATCATATTTTTTTCGACGGACGGCCAGGCGAAATTTTGGCAATTTTGGAATTGGCCTTCTGCGATTCGCTACGACCGCTTGTTCCACATCATTCATTAGGCAGAGGTGAGGGAACGAGCTTGCCGGCGGAGGAGCTCGCAGCGGCAATCGGCTATGCTTTCGTGCGGCCCGAACTGCTCGAAGAGGCCTTGACCCATCCGAGCGTGCTCGCCGACGGGCGCCGCGATGGCCGGCGCCGGGCGCCGAAGAGGCGCGCCTATGAGCGGCTCGAATTCCTCGGCGACCGGGTGCTGGGGCTGGTGGTGGCCGATCTGTTGTGGCGGCGCTTTGACAGCGAACCCGAGGGCGATCTGACCCGCCGGCATGCCCATCTCGTCCGCCGCGAGACGCTGGCGCGCGTGGCCGAGGCGATCGGGCTCGCCCCTCATCTGATCCTGTCGCGGGCCGAGGCGGCGTCGGGAGCGGCGACCCATCCCGGCATCCTGGCCGACGTCTGCGAGGCCTTGATCGGCGCCGTCTATCTCGACGGCGGTTTTGCCGCGGCTTTCGCCTTTGTCCGCCGCTGGTGGGAGCCGCTCCTTCTGGAGATGACCGGACCGCCGCGCGACCCGAAGACCGCCTTGCAGGAATGGGCGCAGGCGCGCGGTCTCAGGCCCGATTACGCCCTGGTCGCGACCAGCGGACCCGATCATGCCCGCCGCTTCACGGTGGCAGCGAGCGTCGCCGGGGGCGATCCGGCGACCGCGACCGCCTCGTCAAAGCGCGCGGCCGAGATTCAGGCGGCGGCATTGCTCCTCGACCGCCTCGTCGGCAACCGGGAGAGCGGCGGATGAGCGAGGCACTGCCCCCCACCCGGTGCGGCTACGTCGCGCTGATCGGGGCCCCGAACGCCGGCAAGTCGACATTGCTGAACCGGCTCGTCGGCCACAAACTGGCGATCGTCACGCCCAAGGCGCAGACGACCCGCTTCCGCCTCTTGGGCATCGCGCTCGAAGGGAACACGCAGCTCGTCTTTGTCGACACGCCCGGAATTTTCGCGCCGCGCCGGCGCCTCGACCGGGCGATGGTGCGGGCGGCGTGGACGGGGGCGGCGGAGGCCGACCGGGCGGTATTGCTGGTCGATGCCGCACGCGGCCTCGACCGGGATGTGCGCGGCATTGTCGACCGGCTGGCCGAGAGCGGCCGCACCGCGGTTCTGGCGCTCAACAAGGTCGATCTGGTCCGCCGCGAAACCCTGCTCGCGCTCGCCGACGCATTGACGCGAACCGGCCGCTTCGATCCGGTCTTTATGATTTCGGCGCTGACCGGCGACGGCGTCGACGATGTGAAGCGCACCCTCGCCGAGCATATGCCGCCGGGACCGTGGCTGTTTCCCCCCGACCAATTGTCGGATGTGCCGGAACGCCTGATCGCGGCGGAGATCACCCGTGAGCAGGTGTTTCTGCAACTGCACGACGAATTGCCTTACGCCGCGACGGTCGAGACCGAATCCTGGGAAGAGCGGCCCGACGGCAGCGTACGGATCGACCAGGTCCTCTATGTCCAGAAGCCCGGTCAGCGCGCCATCGTGCTCGGCGAGGGCGGACGCCGGATCAAGGCGATCGGCGCCCGGGCGCGTGCCGAACTCGCGCGTTTCCTGGAGCGTCCGGTCCATTTGTTTCTGTTCGTCAAAATCCGGCCGGGCTGGATCGAGGACCGCGAGCGCTACGCCGCCCTCGGCCTCGATTACGACGTATGATCGCGTGGCAGGATTGCGCCTTTGTCTTGGCGGCGCGGCCGCACGGCGAGAGCGCGCAGATCGTCGAATTGCTGACCCGCGAGCACGGCCGGCATC
>DATFCQ010000381.1:0-3419 GCA_035252905.1 Allostellaceae bacterium
GCCGGCGACGATCTCCGCGTCGAAGGCGGCCGCTTCGCGGCGCGCCGCGCCCGCCGCCAGCCGCGCCAGGAATTGCCCCAGGAGGTCCGCCGCCGTGCGAAAGCCCTCTTCGGCTTCCGGCCGGGCGAGCCGGTCGGCGAAGGCGTGGAGAGCCGGCAGGTCGACGGCCGGCAGGGAGGCCAGGATCTCGACCAGGGAACGATAGAGCGCGAGCCCGCCGGCATCGGCCAGTTCGAGCGCGCGCCCGACGCTGCCTTCCGCCAGTTCCGCCAATGCCGCGGCCTCGCTTGCGTCGAGCTCGGGGCGATGGCGCAGGATCAATTGCCGGACCAGCCCGGGCTCGGGCGCCGCGAGCACAAACCGCCGGCAGCGCGAGCGGATCGTCGGCAATAGCCGGCCCGGGTTGTGGCTGACCAGGAGCAGCAGCGACCGCTGCGGCGGCTCTTCAAGGATCTTCAGCAAAGCGTTGGCTGCACTCGTGTTCATCTCCTCGGCGCCATCGACGACGACGATCCGCCACCCCTCCTCCGCCGGGGTCAGGTGCAGAAACAATGCGATCTCGCGCGCGTCGTCGACGAGGATCTCGCCGCGCAATCGCTGCCGCCGCGGGTCCCAGGCGCGCTCGACGGTCAACAGGTCGGCGTGCCCGCCGGCGGCGACGCGGCGAAAGGCGCCGCTTGCGGAGTCGACCGCCAACCCCTCCCCGGCCTCGGCAGGTCCGGGGCGCGCCAGCAGAAAGCGGGCGAAGCGGAAGGCCAAGGTTGCCTTGCCGATGCCGCGCGGCCCGCACAACAGCAGCGCATGCGGCAGCCGGTCCTGGTCGTAGAAGCGCCGCAATGCGCGTTCGGCGGCCTCGTGGCCGACGAGATCGGGGTTGGCGCGCGGCGCCAGCGTCGCAGGCGCCGCCGCATCGGGGTCCCCACGTGCTCTGCGATCGCGTGAGGCCGGGGAACGCGGCTCGCCCCTCACCCGAAATCGATCCCGCAGCGCCGAGCGACCGCGGCCAGTACGGCGCGATGCACCGATTGCGCGTCCGCAGAGGCGTCGACGACGACGCAGCGGGCGGCGTGGTCGCGCGCGACCGCGAGAAAACCTTCGCGCAGTCGCTCGTGAAAGGCGCGGTCGAGGCGCTCGAAGCGATCGCCCGCGGTGCCGCGGGCAGCGGCGCGAGCGAGCCCCTCCTCGGTCGGCACATCGAGGATCACGGTCAGGTCCGGGGCAAACTCCCCGAGCGCAAAGCGCTGCACCTGCGCCAAACCGGCGAGCGGCAGCCCCCGGCCATAGCCCTGATAGGCAAGGGTCGAATCGGCAAAGCGATCGGAGACGACCCAGACCCCGCGGTCGAGGGCGGGAAGGATCGTGCGGACCACATGCTCGCGGCGGGCGGCGATAAGCAGCAGCGCCTCGCTCGTCGCGTCCCACAGCGTCCCCTGGTCGGCGAGCAATAGGCGTCGGATCGCCTCGCCGCCCGGCGAGCCGCCGGGCTCGCGCGTGCCGCAGGCGGCAATCCCGGCGCGTCCGAGCGCCGCGACCAACAGGCCGGCCTGCGTCGTCTTGCCGGCCCCCTCGCCGCCTTCGAGGGTGATGAATGTTCCGCGGGAGGCAGCGGCGGGCGGCATCGCGCTTGACACTACTCTGCCAGGTACAGGTTGCAAAAGGGGTCGATCAGCGGCGCCTGCCCGGCAGCAGGCTCCTCACCTTCCCGCCCCCGCGGGCCGAGCCTGCGGGCTTAGCCGCTTTGGCCCGGCTGCATGCGCCGATCCTACCGGATTACCGAGCTTGGCGGAGTCATGCTCATGCCGGCCCCAGATCAGATAGCCGGCGAGCGTGCCGATCCGGCCGAAGGCGCCCATGCGGGCAATAGCGGCCTCGGCTACCAAGGGTACCTCCCGGGTGTCCGCGCCGGGGGCGGAGACCGCGAGTTTGCCGACCACCTCGCCTTGCCGCACCGGCGCCGGGATCGGGCTGTCGTAACGGGCGGCGACTTTCATGTTCCGGCGCGCCTCGCGCCGCAAGGTGACGACCAGATCGCGGCTGACGGTGAGGGCGACGCGCGGCGATGCGCCGAGCCAGACCGGGGCCTCGTCGACCGTCTCGCCGGGTTTGAACAATGCGTAGTCGTCGAATTCGCGCAACGCCCATTCCGCCAGCCGCCGGCTCTCCTGCAGGCGCGCCCGCATCGTCGGCAGACCGCTCAGCACCAGGATGATGTGCCTCCTGCCCTGCACCACCGACCCGGTCAGGCTGTAGCCCGATTCCTCGGTATGGCCGGTCTTCAGCCCGTCCGCCCCAATGTTATCGTAGAGCAGCGGGTTGCGGTTGCCCTGCTTGATGTTGTTGAAGGTGAAGTCTATTTGCTTATAGTAGTGATAATATTGCGGGAAATCCTTGATCGTGCGGAGCGCCAAGGTGGCGAGATCGCGCGCCGTGACCCATTCATTGGGATCGGGCAGACCGGTGACGTTGGCGAAATGGCTATTCTTGAGCCCGATTTTCTGCGCCGTCCGGTTCATGCGCTCGACAAAAGCGGCCTCGCTGCCGGCCAGCCCCTCGGCCAGGACCAGGCAGGCGTCATTGCCGGAATCGACGATCATGCCCTGCAACAGATCCTCGATCGCGATATGGCCGCCGAGCGGCACGAACATCTTCGACCCGCCGAGCCGCCAAGCTTCCTCGCTGACCGGCAATTGGTCGGTCAGTTTGGCATGGCCGTCCTTCAGCATGCTGAAGACGACATAGGCGGTCATCATCTTGCTCATCGAGGCCGGCGGAAAGCGCGCGTCAGGGTTGACGGCTAAGAGGGTCGCGCCGGTTTCGACCTCGGTGATGTAGGCGTATCGGGCCTGCGTCTCGATTTCGCCTGCCGGCCCTTTTGCGGCGCTCTGCGCCGCGGCGGGAGGCAGCCGGGCATGGGCGGCGTCGGCCGGCGCGGGACAGGCGAGACAGAGACACAGCCCCGCCGCGGCAAGCCGGGCGGCGGATCGAGCCCTCATCGCCGGCCGCTCAGTCAAAGACCATGCGGGCGCCGCGAAAGCCGCTGTCGATGACGCGGGACAGCACGCGATTGGCTTCTTTGACATTGGAAAACGGCCCCAGCCGCACGCGATAAACCTCGACCCCGCCGATTGCGACGGCGCTGACCTCGACCCTGGCGAGGCCGGCAACCCGCGCGCGCACGCGGAACGCATTCCCGGGAGCGGAGAAGGCGCCGGCCTGCACGAACACCTGAACGGCTGGCTTGTCGGCGGCGAGGCTGAGCACATGCCGCGGCGGCGGTCTGTAGGCAGCAAGGGCGATACTGTGCCGTGCCGGCGGCGCAAAGGCAATCCGGCCGATGGCGCGCGGCGGCGGTGCGGCAGGTACGGCGGCGCGGGCGATCTGCACCGGCGGCGCGGCGGCGATCTCGACCCGCGGCCGCA
>DATFCQ010000382.1:0-3885 GCA_035252905.1 Allostellaceae bacterium
CGCGGCCGCGGGCACGGCGGCGAAATTCCTCGCCCGGGCGGACGGGCCGCGCGTCGGTGCGCTCGCCTTCGACGGCTGGGACACCCACGTCAATGAGGGTCCGCTGACGGGCCGGCTTGCCGACCTCCTCAGCGCGCTCGACGGGGCGATCGCCGCGGTCGCGACCCATATGGGCGGGGCTTGGCACGACACGGCCGTCATCGTGGTGACCGAGTTCGGCCGCACCGCGCACATCAACGGCGGCGGCGGCACCGACCACGGGACCGCGACCGCGGCGCTGCTCGTCGGCGGCGCGCTGAAAGGCGGCCGCGTCATCGCCGACTGGCCTGGGCTCAGAGAAGCCGATCTCCTCGACCGCCGCGACCTGAGGCCGACCACCGATCTGCGGGCGGTCTTGAAGGGCGTGTTGCACGACCATCTGCGCGTCGGGACACGGGCGCTCTCCGAAAGCGTGTTCCCGAGCAGCGCCGCGGCGGCGCCGATAGCGGGGCTCTTCGCCTGACCAGATCTCGACGGTAAGAACCTATAACGATACACGTCGCCGCAGATAATGAGCGCCGGCATCACCCCCTCCTGAGCTTGTCGAAGGGCCGACCTTCCCCCATCAAGGGGGAGGGTTTGGGAGGGGGTGAACCGAAAAGTTCCGGCGCAGCTCACGCGGGCGGGTTGCTGGCCGCGCTCTCCTGCAGGCGTTCGCGGGCGAGGGCGATCTCGCGGTCGAGCCACAGGCGGAACGGCGCCGAGCGGGCGCCGTGGCGGACGCGCAGTTCCTCGTAGCGAGCGATCTCGGCGGCGTACCATTCGCGGATCTGGGCCAGGACCTCGCCGCGCTCGGCCGCGCCGAGGATCGGCAGAAAGCGCAATTTGAGCGCCAGGACGAGGCGGTTGACCTCGACCGAAGGGGCCTGCAATCCGGCCCGCAACAGCCGTTCGAGCGCGGCGCGGCCGGAGGCGGTGATCCGCATTTCGGCGTTGTCGACCATGCCGGTCCCGCCCTCGGCCTCGATCAGCCCTTCATAGCGCAACAGTTCGAGCGAGGTTCCCATCAGGTCGAGCGACTGGCCCATGATGCAGCCGGTGAAATGGGCGACCTCGCGGGCAAGATCGGCGTAATGCAGCGGCCCTTCGGCCAGCATGCCGAGCGCGGTGAGACGCGCCGCCTGGGCCGGGAGGAGCGCGTTGCCGCCGAACATCGGCGCGCCCTGATCAGGCGACGCGGCGCAGGGTCAGGCTGCTCCACACGTCCCCGAGCCCCCTGACCAGCGCCTCGATATCGCCTTCGCTGTGGAACGGGGTCGGGGTCAGGCGCAGCCGCTCGGTGCCGCGCGGCACGGTCGGGTAGTTGATCGGCTGCACATAGATGCGATGGCGGCTGAGCAGCAGGTCCGAGGCCGCCTTGCACAGCGCCGCGTCGCCGATCAGGATCGGTACGATGTGGCTCGGCGACGGCATCAGCGGCAGTTCGGCTTCGGCGAGGCGACGCTTTAACAAGGCGACGCGCTGCTGGTGGCGCTCGCGCTCGATTGCGCTCGCCTTCAGATGGCGCACGCTGGCGAGCGCGCCGGCGGCGAGCGCCGGCGGCAGCGAGGTCGTGAAGATGAAGCCCGGCGCATGGCTGCGCAGAAAATCGACGAGCGCCGCCGAGCCTGCGACATAACCGCCCATCACCCCGAAAGCCTTGGCGAGCGTGCCCTGGATCACAGTCGGCCGGTGCGCGACGCCGTCGCGCTCGGCGATGCCGCCGCCCTGTGCGCCGTAGAGACCGACCGCGTGGACCTCGTCGAGATAGGTCATTGCCCCGAAACGGTCGGCAACGTCGCACAGCGCGCGAATCGGGGCGATGTCGCCGTCCATCGAATAGACCGATTCGAAACAGACGAGCTTCGGCCGGCCGGGCCCGACCCGCGCCAGCAGGCGCGCCAGATCGTCGGGATCGTTGTGGCGGAAGACGTGCTTCTCGGCGCGGCTGTTGCGGATGCCGGCGATCATCGAGGCGTGGTTCAGCGCATCCGAGAATACGATCGTGCCGGGCATTTCGCGCGCCAAGGTCGACAGCGCGGTCTCGTTGGCGACATAGCCCGAGGTGAAGACGAGCGCCGCCTCGCGGCCGTGCAAATCGGCCAATTCGCGTTCGAGCAGCAGATGCAGATGGGTGTTGCCGGAGATGTTGCGGGTGCCGCCGGCGCCGGCGCCGAGCCCCTCCACCGCTTCCCGCATCGCGGCGAGGACGGCGGGATGCTGCCCCATGCCGAGATAGTCGTTTGAGCACCACACGGTCACCTCGGCGCCGATGTCGTGATCGAAGGCGCGCGGAAAGCGCCCGCAGCGCCGTTCGAGATCGGCAAAGACGCGATAGCGGCCCTCGGCGCGCAAGGCGTCGAGACGCTCTCTGAAGAAGCCTTCGTAATCCATCGGCGGTCGGGACCTGTTCGGATGCATTATCCTATCATAACCGCGCCGCGGGGGGACGGAGCCTTGTGTCGCGGCACTCTGCCGGCGTCCGGCGGGGCGTTACTTCTTTGCCGCGCAGAGAAACGTCGCCCGCGTCGGCAATAGCAAGGGGCAGTGGTTCATGCGCAGATCGGTCGCGACAAAATGCGCGGCGGTGTGGGCCGGGCATTCCTGCTGCGCTGCGGCGCGCAGTTCGGCGCGGCTGCTCCTGAGCCCGTTGTAGCAGATCGCTACGCGGGGACCGGCCGCGGCGCCCGCCGGCGGCACCGTCGGATAGGGCGCCAGGGCGGAGCAGCCGGCGAGCGCCAGGGCAAGGGCGAGCGGCAGCGCGCGGCCGGAGGTCATGTGGCTGCGGCAAGCGCGCGTTCGAGAAACCAGGCCGCGGCGAGGAGGCGCGCATCGTCGCCGATGCGGCCGACAAGCTGCACCCCGGTCGGCAGACCGTTGCCGCCCCAGCGCGCCGGCACGGTCACGGCGGGCGTGCCGAGCAGCGTCCACATCCGGTTGAAGACCGGGTTGCCGGTAGCGCCAAGCCCTTGGGGCGCCTCGCCCGGCGCGGCCGGCACCAGCACCGCGTCGCAGCCGCCAAAAAACGCCGGCAATCGATCGCGGGAAGCGGCGGCCTCGGCTTGCGCGCCGTCATACGCCGCGGCGCCGACCGCCAGCCCCGCATCGATCAATCGGGCGAGCGGCGGCGACAATTCGGCACTGCATTCGAGCCGCTCATAGGCGAGCGCGCGGGCGATCTCGAACCCCATGATCGCCTCCTGCGCCGCGTTCAGCCCTTCATGCTCGGGCGCGATCGCCAGTTCGACGACCGTCGCGCCGGCGCGCTCCAGACCCTCCCGCGCCCTATCGAGCGCCGCCGCCGTCGCCGCCTCGGCCCTGTCCCACAGCGGCGTCCGGTAGAGGCCGAAGCGCGGGGCCTGTCGCGGCGGCGTGAGCCGGCGCAGGGCCGGGCGCTCGGCCACGACGCCGACAAAGAACGCCGCATCTTCGACCGTGCGCGCAATGACCCCGATCGTGTCGAGACTGTCGGCCAGCGGCTTGACCCCGGCGCGGTTGATGACGCCGAAGCTCGGCTTGTAGCCGACGACGCCGCAATAGGCGGCGGGCCGGATCACCGAGCCTGCGGTCTGCGTGCCAAAGGCGAGCGGGGCCATGAAGTCGGCGACGGCCGCGGCCGAGCCGCTCGACGAGCCGCCCGGCGTGTGCGCCGGGTTGTGCGGGTTGGCGGTCTTGCCCGGGGTGAAGCAGGCAAATTCGGTGGTGACGGTCTTGCCGAGCACGACCGCGCCGGCGGCGCGCGCCAGCGCCACGCAGGAGGCGTCCGCCGCCGGGCGATGACCCTGATAGATCGGCGAACCGTAGGCGGTCGGCATATCGACCGTGTCGATCAGGTCCTTGACCGCAATCGGGATGCCGTGCAGCGGC
>DATFCQ010000383.1:0-12252 GCA_035252905.1 Allostellaceae bacterium
CCATCCGTTTGCCAAGTTGCAGGAGCTGAGGCTCGCGTGAGCGGCGAAGAGCCCGTCGCCGAGCCGGTCGCCGCTGGGCATCGGCGCCTCGATCAGTGGCTCTGGTTCGCCCGCCTTGTCAAGAGCCGCTCGCTTGCCGTACGGCTGATCGCCGCCGGCGCCGTCACCCGCAACGGCGCCGTCGTCAAAAAGGCCAATCAGGCGGTGCGCATCGGCGATTGCCTGATCGTGCCGCAGGGCCGGTTGCGCCGCACCGTCCACGTCCTGGCGCTCGGCACCCGCCGCGGTCCTTTTTCCGAAGCGCGCCTCCTCTATCAAGAAACCGCGGCGCCGGTGCCGTCGACGGCGGAATGGGTTCCGCTGCTCGCCGACGAGCCCGAGGACGAGGACAGGGACGCTCTGCGGTAACGCGGTTATAGGTTACAGGCCGGCCGCCGCGAGCAGCGCGGCGACGACCCGGTCGGCGGCGAAAACCTCGCAGGCGAGCGCCCGCGCCGCCCGGCTGTGGCGGGCATAATCGGCGGCAATCTCGTCGATGGCCCAAAGCGCCTCGTCGAGCGTTGTGTAATCAAAGAGACCGCATCCGGTGGGATAGAATTTGCCGAACCCGGTGCGCATCGTCACCACCGGCCGCCCGGACGCCAGATAGCACACGCTGCGATCGCTGAACCAGCCGCTGTTCGGCCGTGTGTAGATGTCCTTGGCCACCGTAAACTCGCCCCGCGACCCGGCGATGAAGGCGCGGTAGTCGGCCGTATCGGCCGAGATCGGGCGCGGATCGACAAGATCCCAGCCGGCGGTCGTCAAGGCTTCGTGCACCGCCTTGTCGGGCGGCAGCAGCGCGAGGCGGAAGCAGGTTTTTGGCCGGTGGAGCGGCAGATCGATAAAGCGCAGGAAATTGACGTGCTTTGACCAGTGATAGCACGCGCCTCCGAATTCGATGTTCTTTCCCTTGTTCTCCCATGTCGCCACCGTCGTAAAGCAGGGAGGAGTCCCGTCCGACGCGGGCCAGAGGGCCGGGTCGACCGGCGGCCGGGTCGGGCGCCAGGGGAGGCCGGAGAGGGGGATCGGACAGTCCGTCGTCCCAAGGTTCTCGCCATAGGTGAAAAAATGCGTATGCGCTTCGAGGTAGGCGCGCGCGCCGGCGTCGCCCCGGGCATATTTGATCTGCTCGTAGACGGGATCGGTGTCGATCATGATGCGGACCGGGCAGGCGAGATGCTCGGGGCGCAGGCGGGTCGCGCCGCACAGGTTGATGAGCCCGTCCGCCTCGGCGAACAGCGCCTCGACGCGCGCGCGCGGCAGGCCGTGCCAGACGTCGTTGATCGCGTCCCAGTAGGACCAGCGCTCGCCCAGTCCGTGCTGCTCCATGATGCGGCGCAAATGGGCGAGATTGTACCGGCAATCCATCGTCACGCTGTTGGCGCGGGGATCGTAGGGATTGGCGCCATGATCCTCGACATACCAGACCTCGTAACCGAGCTGTTCGAGCGCGAGCAGATAGTGCAGGGCCTGCCAGGCGATTCCGGCGAGCGGCATCTGGGCCACGAAATGCAGAACCACAATCCGGCCGCGCCTGGTCACGATCCGAGATCCTCCTGAAGAACGAACGGCGCGACAACGGGCGAGGCCGCCGCTGCCTTCCCGCGCCGCAACGCGCCTCGCCCGGCAGAAAGCCCCCAGAGGACGTGGGGTTGCCGGCACCTTGGCGCCCGTGTTAGGCAAGAGCGATGATCGACAGCATTTATCGATTGCTGAGCGGCCAGCTCGCCGATCCGGCGACCGGCGCTCGCCACTCGATCCTGGTGGTATCGGCCGCCTTGCTGGTCGAGGTCGCCAACAGCGACCAGCATTTTGACGAGGCGGAGCGGGCGACGATCGCCCGGCTGCTCGAGCAGCGCTTCGGTCTGTCGCCCGATGAGGCGCAGGGGTTGCTCGTCGCCGGCAAGCGCGAGGCCGACCGCTCGGTGGAGATCTTCCATCTGATCCGCACGATCAACGAGCAGTTCTCGCATGACGAGCGGATCGAACTGATCGAGATGCTGTGGGAGGTCGCCTATGCCGACGGCGTGCTCGACAAATTCGAGGATACCCTGCTGCGCCGCATCGGCGGCCTGCTCTATGTCTCCGATCGCGAGCGCGGCTTGGCGCGCCAGCGCGTATTGCAGCGGCTCGGGATCGATCCGGCGGCCTGACCCGCGGCGCGCAGAAGACTGCTGAAGCCTCAGGAGAAAAGCGAACGCTCATGACCTACGTCGTCACCGAAGCCTGCATCCGCTGCAAATACACGGATTGCGTCGAGGTCTGTCCAGTGGACTGCTTCTACGAGGGCGAGAACATGCTCGTCATCCATCCCGACGAGTGCATTGATTGCGGGGTGTGCGAGCCCGAATGCCCGGTCGAAGCGATCATTCCCGACAGCGAGCCTGTCGCCGAGCGCTGGCTCGAGCTCAATCGCCAATATGCGTCGGCCTGGCCCAATATCACCCGCAAGAAGGCCTATCCTCCGGATGCCGACGAGTGGAAGGACGTGGCCGACAAATACGACCAGTTCTTCAGCCCGAAACCGGGCGGAAGCTGAGGCTGCGCGCGGCGACCGCGGCCGCGTTCTGCGGAAAGGGCATGCCTGACCCGCTGGCTTTGGATAGCCTGTTCGTGTTACTCTGAATCCGTTGGCATCGACGCCTGCTGTGACTGCATTTCGGCCCTCTCCAGGGTCGTGGCAGGCCACCCGTCTGCGAGGGGCGGCCTTCCCAAGCGTCCCAAAAGTGCCATATTCGCCTCGAGTACGAGAGCTACGGATATGACGGCGGAGAAGAATTCATTTGGCGAGGGCGATCTTGTCGTATACCCGACCCATGGTGTCGGCAAGATTGTCGGCATTGAGATGCAGGAGATTGCCGGGTATGCGCTCAGCGTGTTTGTGGTCCATTTCGACAAGGACCGGATGACATTACGGGTTCCGGTCGCCAAAGCCAAAGGATCAGGCCTGCGCAAACTGTCGTCCCATAAGGAAATGGACGCCGCTCTCGCCAAACTGCGCGGGCGCTCGCGGGCGAAGCGGACCATGTGGAGCCGACGCGCCCAGGAATATCAGGCCAAAATCGCTTCCGGCGACCCCGGCTCGATCGCCGAAGTGGTGCGCGATCTCTATCGCAACACCGGCCAGCCTGAGCAATCCTATAGCGAGCGACAAATCTATCAGGCGGCGCTTGATCGCCTCGTCCGCGAATTCGCCGCGGTTGAAAGGATCGACGAGACCACGGCGACCCAGCGGGTCGAACAATTGCTGACGGCCTGACCTCGTCCTCCTCATTCTCGCCGGTTGCGCAGGCAGCGGGGCGGATTGTCGCGTTTCGGGAAAGCTCGGCAACAAAGCCCGTCCCTCGCCGTTCCTCCGCTGGACGCAAGCGGCGAAGGAAGAGGCCATGGGTCAAATCGACGATCCCGAGACCCAGCGCGCCAACCTCGATTTTGTCAAGGCGTCGATGCGGGCGCCGCTGCTGTCGCGCGAGCACGAATTCGCGCTGGCCCGGCGCTGGCGCGACGAGCGTGACATTGCGGCATTGCACGAATTCGTGCGCGCCTATACGAGGCTCGTCGTCGCCATCGCCGCCCGGTTTCGCAATTACGGGCTGCCGATGGGCGATCTTGTCCAGGAGGGGAATGTCGGGCTGATGCAGGCGGCGATCCGCTTCGAGCCCGAGCGCGACATCCGGTTTTCCACCTATGCCGCCTGGTGGATCCGCTCGGCGATGCAGGACTACATCCTGCGCAACTGGTCGATTGTGCGGACCGGGACGACGGCGGCGCAGAAATCGTTGTTCTTCAACCTGAGACGGCTGCGCGCCCGGGTCGCTGACCTGTCCGGCGGGCCGATGACGCGCGAGGCGCGCCAGAAGATCGCTGAAGAATTGAAGGTGACAATTGCCGATGTCGAGATGATGGAGGTGCGGCTCGGCGCCACCGACCAGTCGCTGAATGCGCCATTGCGCGAAGACGGCGAAGACGACCGTCAGGACTTGATCGCCGACGCGCGCGCCAATCCCGAGGAGGTCCTGATCGGCCAGCGCGACGGCGCCGCCCGCGCGCACTGGCTTGCCCAGGCGCTGCGCGAGTTGACCCCGCGCGAGCGCCGGATCATCCGCCAGCGGCGGCTAACCGAGGAAGGAGCAACCCTCGAAGCGCTTGGCCGCGAGCTCGGCGTCTCGAAAGAGCGCGTTCGCCAACTCGAGCACCGGGCCTTGCTGAAGCTCAAAACCGCAATCGAACGCCGGGTCGAGGTCAAGACGGATCTGCTGCCCGGTTGAGCTGAAAGAATATTTCCCGCAGGGTCGCACCAAGCCAACCCTCATGATAGGGTAGGTACAGCGGGCTATGGCGCGGAGCTGCCGCCTCTCCTCCCGTCATCCCGGCGAAGGCCGGGATCCACCCTTCCGCAAACTCTTGTCCTTCTTTACTTTTCCCTGAACTGGCGAGCTTGGCAATGGTCGTGCGGCGGACCAGTAGATCCCGGCCTTCGCCGGGATGACAGAGGGATTTCAGTTTTTTGCCCCTGGGTCCCCGCATTCGCGGGACGACGGTGTCGGAGGGCAACGAAGTTTTCACACACTCTGAACGGCCGGGATCCGTCCTTCCGCGGCACGATCCGGTGATCGCCGACAACTTTCAGTCGCATGTGCCGGCGGCGCGCAAGATCGGCCTCATCGCCGGTTTGTCCGGGATTTCGCCGGGACGATAATCAAGCTGCCTGTTCCGCCTGATTCTGCAAGCTAATATCAGGCACTAAGTCATTGACTATTGAAGATAAGCGCTTGGCCCAAATAGAAATCAGTGACCACGCGATGGGCTCGAAGCGTCAGACCGCGGTGTAGCCGCCGTCGACCAGGAGATCGCTGCCGGTGATAAAGCTCGCCGCCTCGCTGGCGAGAAAGACCGCGGCGGGCGCGATCTCCTGCGGCTGCCCGAGGCGCCCGAGCAGATGCTTCGGCCCTATCGCCTCGCGCGCCTTCTCGAAGCTGCCGTAGCGGAATATCGTCCGTGCGGTCTCGACCGCGCCGGGCGACAAGGTGTTGACCCGGATGTTGTCGGCGGCATGATCGATCGCCATGACCTTGGCGAGCTGGATCAGAGCGCCCTTGCTTGCGCAATAGGCGGCGCGGCCGGCGCTGCCGACCCGGCCGTGCTGCGAGGCAATGAAGATGATCGAACCGCCCCCGCTTGCGATCATCGCCGGCAATGCCGCGCGGCTCAGCAGAAAGGCGCCGGTCAGGTGAACAGCCAAGACCCGCTGCCAATCGTCGAGGTTCGTCTCCAATATCGTGCCGCTCGGATCGTGCGGAGCGGCGCCGCTCACCAGGATGTCGAGCCGCCCGAACGCGTCTTGCGCTGCCGCCGCCGCTGCGCGGGTCTCGGCCTCGCTGGTTACGTCGCAGGGCTGCGCGATTGCGCGCCCGCCGGCCTCTCTAATGAGGCGCGCGGTCTCCTCGGCCCCGGCCGCGGCGATGTCAACGCAGGCGACCGCCGCTCCCGCTTCGGCAAAGGCGAGGGCGATGGCCCGGCAGATCCCGCCGGCGGCGCCGCTGACGAGCGCCGCCTTGCCATTGAGGCTGGTGGCGCCTCCTCCCGCGCCCGTCACAGCAGCACCGTGCCGCCGTCAATGGCGATGGTCTGCCCGGTGACAAGGGAGCCGGCGTCGGAGAGGAGCCACAGCACCGCCCCGAAGAGGTCGGACGGCGCGAGCGTGCGGGCGATGGCCTGACCGGTCTTGATTACGTCGAGCGCCCGGTCGAGCCTGTCGGCGAAGAATTCCCGCGTGCCCTCGGTGAGGACCGCGCTCGGCGCCAAGGCGTTGACGCGGATCCGGTCGCGCCCGAGTTCGCGCGCCAAGCCGCGGGTGAGGCCGATCACCGCCGCCTTTGAGGTGGTGTAATGCAGCGCGAACGGCATGCCGTAGGTCGCCGCCAGCGAAGCCATGTTGACGATGCTGCCGCCGCCGGCCCGGCGCATCGCTGGCACCGCCGCCTTGCAGCAGTTCCATACGCCCTTGACGTTGACCGCCATCGCCGCATCCCAATCGGCCTCGGCAATGGCGTCAAAGCGGCCACCCTTCAAGGCGCCGTAGAGTGCGGCATTGTTGATCAGCGCGTCGATGCGGCCAAAGGCGCGGACCGCTTCATCGGCCATCGCGAGAGCCGAGGCGGCGTCGGCCACATCGACCTTCACGCCGACCGCTTCCGGCCCGACGTTCCTGACCAGATCGAGCGTGTCTGCGCAATCGCCGATATCGGCGGCGACGACGCGCGCCCCCGCGGCCGCAAGCCGCCAAGCGAATTCCTGCCCGATGCCGCGGGCCGCACCGGTGACGACGACGACCTTGTCACGAACCTCCATCGCGCGCTCCTCGACGGCCGGCGGCCGGGATTTGCAGGGGTCAGATCACCAGATCGGTGCGCGGATCGATCAGGTGCATCTGGTTGAGATCGGCGACGAGCCGCATCTGCTCGCCG
The DNA here is from genome assembly GCA_035252905.1 of Allostellaceae bacterium. Lineage (GTDB taxonomy): Bacteria > Pseudomonadota > Alphaproteobacteria > ATCC43930 > CGMCC-115725 > AP-15. The sequence goes on from DATFCQ010000383.1 coordinate 6,510, forward strand.
GCATTGGCGGCCGCGGTGGGATTGACGCGGGCGCAGACCTCGACGTCGCCGACAAGGAAATAGACCATCGTCTCCATTCCCATCGGCTCGACGACGTCGAGGCGGGTCTCGAAGATCGCGGATTCCGGCGGCAACGCCTCGCCGCGCACCTCGGTGATGTGTTCGGGGCGCAGGCCAAAGGCGAGTTCGCTGCCGAGGTATTCGCGATAGCGCTGGGTGCGCGACGCCGGGACCGGGAAGGACAGCCAGTCGGAGAGCCGCACGGTAAGACCGCTACCGTTCTGGACGAGCTGGCAGGGCAGCACATTCATCGTCGGCGAGCCGATGAAGCCGGCGACAAACCGTGTCCGCGGGTGATGGTAGACCTCGAACGGCGAGCCGATCTGCTCGATCCGCCCGCCATTCATGATGACGACGCGATCGGCCAAGGTCATCGCCTCAATCTGGTCGTGGGTGACATAGACGGTCGTGGTCGTGACCGTGCGGTGCACCTTTTTGATTTCGGTGCGCATCTGCACGCGCAGTTTGGCGTCGAGGTTGGAGAGCGGCTCGTCGAACAGAAAGACCTTGGGATGGCGCACGATCGCCCGGCCCATCGCCACGCGCTGCCGCTGTCCGCCCGAAAGCTGCTTGGGCCGGCGGGTGAGCAGGGGGCTGATGTCGAGGATGCGCGCCGCCTCCTCGACCCGCCGCTTGATCTCGTCCTTCGGGAACTTCTTCAGCCGCAGGCCGAAGGACATGTTCTCGAACACCGTCATGTGCGGGTAGAGCGCGTAGTTCTGGAACACCATAGCGATGTCCCGATCCTTGGGCGGCACGTCGTTGACCAGCTGGTCGCCAATATAGATCTCCCCCGAGGTGGCCTCCTCGAGCCCGGCGATCATGCGCAAGGTTGTCGTCTTGCCGCAGCCGGACGGACCGACAAGCACGATGAATTCCTGGTCGACAATATCGAGGTCGATCCCCTGCACGGCAGGGGTACGGTCAAAGAGCTTGACGACATTGCGGAGCGCGACTTGCGCCATACTGCGATCCTTTTCGTGCGCCGGCACACCGGCCGGCCGAGCAAAACCTGAAATGCAGAAGAAGCGGCGCCGCACGGTCCGCCGACATCCCGGCGCACGCATCGGCTGCCGCCTGCCTCGCTCACCCTTCCATATGGGAGCGTTGCGCCTATCTTACCCCAGCCATGAGAATTTGCGTCAGCTATTTTGCGGATGCGACGACGTGCCTGGCAGGTCTTCCGGCATCGGGCTGAAGATGCCGGCGTCGTCCGCCCGCGAACCGCGGTGCCGCTCCAATTCGGTCGCGTAGCGGCGCAGCGCATAGGCTTCGGACAGATAACCGATGATGCGGCGGGAGTCCGGGTCGTCGATGACCGGCAGCATTTCCTGCGCGGCATGGCTGAAGCGGTCGAGGGCGGTGCGCAGATTGTCGCCGGGGACCAGAAATGGAGCCGGCTCGGTCGACAGCAGATTGGCCACCACCTTGTCCGGTCCGGCGCTTTCCGGAGCGCTCGCCTCGATCGGATCGACGATGCCGCACAGCCGGCCCTGCTGGTCGACGACAAAGACCAGCCGGGTGCTGCCGTTCGGAAAGCGCCGGTGCAATTCGTCGAGCGACAGGTCGGCGGCGATCACCGGCGGGTCGCGCCGCATCATCGGGCCGATCAGCAACTCGTCGATCCAGCCGACATCCTCGGGGCTGCGGATCTTCAGCCCGCGCAGATGGAAACGCCAGGTTGCAAAGGAATAGCCGAACCAGTGCCGCGTCGCGAAGGCGGCGGTGACGACCCCGATCATGACCCCGATCGTGACCGAGAAATCGCCGGTCGTTTCCAATACCAGCATGATCATCGTTACCGGCGCGCCGACGATCGCGGCGGCGACCGCTCCCATGCCGACCAATGTATAGACCAGGGGATCGACCGCGAGATGCGGGTCGAGCCGCGCCAGACCGAGGCCGACGACGCTGCCGAACAGGGCGCCGATATACAGCGAGGCGCTGAACATGCCGCCGCGAAAGCCGGCGCCGATCGATACCGCCGAGCCGATGATCCGGGCGACGAGGAGGCCGCCGAGAAATCCCAGCGGCAAACCGGAATGCAACAGCTGCAGGATGCCGCCATGGCCGCTGCCGAGGACCTGCGGGAAGGCGAGCGCGATCAGGCCCAGCAACAGCCCGCCCAGGGCCGGCCGCGCCCAGCGCGGCACCGCCTGCGAGCGGAACAGCGTCTCGGTCGAGGTCACCCCCTTCATGACCAGGATGCCGAGCAGCGCCGAGCCCAGGCCGAGGCCGAAAAAGGCGGCGTAATCGGGGGCGGACAGGGCGACCGGGTGCCAGACGACAAAGATCGGTTCGGAGCCGAGGATCGCGCGCACCACCAAGACCCCGGTCACCGCGGCAATGCCGACCGGCGCCAGGGCCTGCAATGTATAGCTGCCGATGATCAGTTCGAAGGCATAAAAGGCGCCGGCGAGCGGGGCGTTGAAGGCGGCGCCGATCGCTCCGGCGGCGCCGCAGCCGACCAGCATGCGCACGTCGTCGCGACGCAAGCCCAATTTGCGCGCCAGCCGCGAGGCCAGGGCGGAGCCCATCTGGGTATAGGCGGCTTCGAGCCCGACCGAGGCGCCGAACCCGCCCGACAGGATCGTCACGCCGACCAGGCCGATACTGTCGCCGACCGACATGCGGCCGCCGAACAGGGCGTTCGCCTCGATCGCGTCGACGACCTCGCGCGGCCGCCAGCGCCGCAGCAAGGTCGCGACGACGCCGACCAGAAGTCCGCCGACGATCGGCATCAAGGCCAGCCGCCACAGCAAGAGATCGGTCGCGCTCGACAGGTGATGCCCGGGCGGAAGTCCGAACGCGATCTCTCTGACCAGCCAATTGAGAGCCTTGATGGCGATGTCGGAAAAGCCGGCGATGACGCCGACAGCCAAGGCGAGGCCGAGGAGGAAGACCTCGCTGTCGCGCAGCCGCGTCTCGGCGCGCCGGCCGGCGGCAGCGATCTCGCCCTCGCGCGCCTGCGCCGGTGCGGGCTCCGTCCCTTCCACGCGCTTCGGCGGGTTGGCCGCGATCGGCAGCAGCGGCCGTCCGGGGAAATGCCGCCTCGCCTGACGGAACGGTGCGCGGATCGCTCCCGCCATCGTCAGCGCTCGGTGAGCTTCAGCTCGATGCGGCGGTTCAGGCGGTAGGCTTCGGGGGTGTCGCCCTGCGCGATCGGCTGCTTGTCGCCAAAGCCCTGCGCGGCCAGCCGCTGGGGCGGGATCCCCGCGGCGATCGCGTAGCGGACGACCGAGATTGCCCGCGCCGCCGACAATTCCCAATTGGACGGGAACTGCGCCGTGTGGATCGGCCGGCTGTCGGTGTGGCCTTCGACCTGCAGGATCCAATGGAGGTCCGGCGGGATCTCGGCGGCGATCTGTTTCAGGGCGGCGAACACCTGGTCGAGCTCCTTCTTCGCCGGATCCGTCAATTCGGCACTGCCCGGTGCGAACAGCACTTCGGACTGGAACACGAAGCGGTCTCCGACGATGCGGATGTCCGGCCGGTTGCCGAGGATCTGGCGCAGCCGGCCGAAGAATTCGGAGCGATAACGGGCCAGCTCCTGCACTTTATTCGCCAAAGCGAGATTGAGCCGCTTGCCGAGATCGACGATCTGCGCCTCCTGCTGCTTGACCTTGGCTTTCGAGGCATCGAGCGCGGCCGCAATCTGCGACAGCTGGTCGCGGAGCGCGGCGATCGCCTGATTGAGCGCATCGACTTTGGCGAGCGCATCGCGGCTGATCGCCTTTTCCGCGGCGAGCGCCTGTTCGGCCTGTTCGGCGCGGGCGACGCCGGCCGCACCCTGCTGCTCCGCCGCCTGTTCCTTGGCGGTGAGGTCGGCGATCTGGGCCTGCAGGCGGTCGCGCTCGGCCAGACTTGCCTTGAGCCGAGCCTCACTGGCCGCCGCATTGGCGCGCAATTCACTGTTGCTGCGCCGTTCAAGAGCCAAAAGGTCGGCGAGATCGTCGATCTGGTGCTGCAGCTTTTTGAGGGCCTGATCGCGCCCGGACAACGCATCGGAAAGATAGAATTGCCCTACAGTGAAAACCAGCAAAATGAATATAATTACCATCAATAGCTGCGACAAGGCATCGACAAATCCGGGCCAAATGTCGATGCTTGAGCGTCGGGAATTTCGCGGCTGAAGGGCCATGGGAATACAGAACTGCTCGGTTCAGCGTCCGGTTTCTTCGGCAAGCGCAGCGATTGTACGGGCCAGAATGCGGATTTCGCTGCGCAGTTGTTGGACGCTCTGCTCGCGTCCCTGCGCCAGGTCCTCGGAGAGGCGGGCGACATAGGCTTCGATGTTGCGCAGATGTGCGCGCAGGGCGTCGTCCTGTCCGAACGCGTGCTCGGCGGCGCCGGCGAGCCGGTTCAGCGCGGGCTTCAATTCGAGCTGGTTCTCGGCGAGCCGCAGCATCAAAAGCTGGCCCGCCTTCATCTGCTCGCCGAGCACGCCGAGCCGCTCGCTGAGGCTGGAAAGCGTCGTATTCGCGCCGATCCGGCTCTCCTCGCCGCGGGCGAGGAGACGCTGCAGGTGATCGAGACCGTCTGCGGTCTGTTCGAGCAAGGCCTGGATATAGGCCGGGACCGATGCGTCGCCGCTTTCCGCGATCCCGCCGCCCGACAATCGCGTATAGGTCGACAGCCATTCCTCGAGCTCGTTGTAGAACCGGTTCTGCGCCTGCCCCGCCTGCAGATCGAGAAAGCCGAGGACGAGACTGCCGGCAAGCCCGAACAGGGAGGCGCTGAACGCGGTGCTCATGCCGGCGAGCGGCGACTGCAGCCCGGCCTTCAGGGCGGCAAAGGCGTGCGCCGGATCGCCGCCGCCGAGACCGAGCCCGCCGAGCACGCCGCCGACCGAGCGCACGGTTTCGAGGAGCCCATAGAACGTCCCGAGCAGTCCGAGAAACACCAGCACCCCGATCAGATAGCGCGAGGTCTCGCGGGTCTCGTTGAGGCGCGAGGAGATGCCGTCGAGCAGGGTTTGCAATGAGCTCGGCGACAGGCTGATGCGGCCGCCCACCTGCCCGCCCAGCATGCGCGCCATCGGCGCCAACAGCCGCGGCGGCGGTCTGCCCTCGGCGCCGCCGCGGCGAAAGCTCTCGATCCATTGCGCCTCGGGATCGAGCAACAGGACCTGGCGGAAGATGTAGGCGATCCCGGCCAACAGGATGCCGAGGATGACGCCGTTGACCGCAGGATTGCCGAGAAAGGCGCGCACCAATGCGGGTCCGATCGCCGCCGCCAGGGCCGCGACCATCGCGAGGAAGAGGACCATCCGGACAAGGAACCGGCGCGAGCGGCTCATCATGCGGCACCGAGGCAGGCGGGGAGAGGAGACAGGCTCACGCCTGGAACATCCCGGGCAGGTCCCGGACAAGCGTGATCAACATACCGACCCTCACTCCCTGCTGCGCAGCCGCGCCGGCCGGCTGGCGCAACCAAATTAGCGCATGCGCGGCGGCGGCGACAAGCGCAGCTGGCAACCCGCCGGGCGGCTGCGCGCCTTCAGCGCGGCGCCGCGCGGCGGTCGCGCAGCGGCTCCTTCAACAGGGCGCCGAGCGGCAGATGCAGATGATCGTTGGCGGCGAGAATCTCTCCCTTCGCCATCATGTCGTGCCCGCCGGCGAGATCGCTGACATAGCCGCCGGCTTCGCGCACCAAGAGGATCCCCGCCGCCATGTCCCAGGGC
>DATFCQ010000384.1:0-21880 GCA_035252905.1 Allostellaceae bacterium
CGCGCGGCGTCCAGGCCTCACCGCCGACCCAGGCGCCGCTCAGATCGAAACCGGCCGTCGCCAAATCCCGGTGCAGGTCCCCGATGCTTTGACTGATCGCCTGCTGAACTTGAGGCTGCGGCGAGTCGAACCAGGCCGACACCTCGCGCCCGCTGACGACGATGCGCACGGCGACATCGCCCAATCCGGGGGGATGGAGCTGCAAGGCGAGGTCATGACGGCCGTCACGGACGGCGCCGATGAGGGGCCCCGAGAGCTGTTCCGAGAGATTCGGCGGCGGGGTCTGCGGCGCGTCCTGCGCCTTCCCGGCACTATCGGCGCCCGCAGCCGGGGACGGATCCGCGGCGCCGGCAACCTGCCCCGCAAAGAGCGCCGGATCGGGCGGCGCGCCGTCCGCAGGGCGGGCGGACCCTCCGGTCGAGGGCGCTCTCTCCCCGGCCGGAACGGTCGGGATCTGCGGTGCGAAAGCCGAGGACGCGGCGGGCGGTCCCGCCACGTCCGGCGGGGGATTGTGGGGGGCGCCTGCCGCTGCGCTGCGCTGCGGACCGGGATGCGGCCGTCCGCTCGTTTCGTCCGGCCCTCCGGCTGCGGGAGAAGGAATGCCTGCCGTCGAGGTCTCCGGCGGCGCGGCGCCCGCCGCCGGATCGGTGCTGTCCGCCGCGGCGGCAAGCCCGGCCAGGGGTTCGCCAAGGGCGCCCGAAGTTCCAGGGGCGATGCTCGGGTCCGAGCCGGTATGCGCCGGCGCTCTTGCCGGGTTTGCGGTTACGGGATCGGCGGCATCCCTGTGCACCGCCCCCGGGTTTTCCCCGGAACCATAGCCGGCGCCCGGCGGAGCGGGAGGCGCCGGCGTTTGCGCCAGCCACAGCGGCAGCAGGACGGGAACGACGCGAAGCCCGTCTGCCTTGTCCGAAGGATCGGGTTTCCTTCGGTTTTCGGAAGTGTCGTCGACCCGATCGCCGAGCCTCGTCCCGGCGCGAGCCGGGATGCGCGGTTCCGACCCTCGATCGCCGCCGAGCCTCACCGTCGGCTTGCGTGACGATGGGTCCCGACCTGCCAGTCTGTATGAAATCTCAGCCGTCCCTCCGATTCCGTCGTCCCCGCGAACGCGGGGACCGGGAGCCTGCCCCGGATCGGATCCGGGGGCGACAGGCTGAAATCCCTGGAGTCCCGCTTTCACGGGAATGACGGGAAGGGGATCGGAGGAGGATGGACAGGCAGTGTTCACACGCCCTGCTGTGGGGGGATGCGCGCCGCCTCGATCGGGATCGGCCGGCGCGACCGGGACCGCCGGATCGGAAAGGGCGGCGACGGAACCCTGCTGCGGCGGGACGCCCTGCGCAGACGCCGCCCTCTGGGTCTGCGCCGTGCCCGGATCTCGGGTCGCCTTTGGTGCGGCCGCGGGATCGGCAACGAGGAACGACGACCCTTTCCCTCCTGTTGCGGCCTCGTCGGGCAGCAGGGGGCCAGAACCCTCGCTGCGGTTCCGGCCGTCGGCGGCGGCGCGTCCGGGCTTGTCCCCCTCCTTGGCTGCCGCGAGGGCGGCGGGGAAACCGGCCCGGCCGGCGGGCACGTCCCGCTCCGCCGCGCCGTGTCGTATCGGCGCGTCGAGCGGAAGGACCGCGCGCATTGCGAACATCGTCCGGCCCCTCAGGTCACGACTTCGCCGGGATCGGTGCGCAATACGATCTTGCCCTCACGTTCGAGCGCCGTCGCCGCCGCCAGGATTTCCTTTTTGGCCGCTTCGACCTCGGAAAGCCGCATCGGTCCGCGCGCCTCGATCTCTTCCCGGAGCATCTCCCCCGCCCGCTGCGACAGATTGCGCAAAACCTTGTTCTGCATCGCCTGGCTCGCCCCCTTGAGGGCCGAGACGAGCAGGTTCTGGTCGACCGCGCGCAGCAGGATCTGCAGGTTGCGATCGTCGAGCTCCAACAGGTCCTCGAAGACAAACATGCTGTCGGTCAGCGTCTTGGCCAGCCCGGGATCGATCTCGCTGAGGGCTTCGAGGACGCGCTGGGCGCGCGCGGTGCCGATCCGGGTGAGCAGTTTGGCTGACATATCGACGCCGTGGACCGCAACCGCCCCGAGCCGGGCGCCGCCGGCCAGCAGGTGTTCGAGCGATTCGTTCAAGGCGCGGATCGCCGCCGGCGGGATCGTGTCCAATACCGCCAGGCGGGGGATGACCTGGTCGACCAATTCGTCCGGCAGGTGTTGGATCAAAAGCTGCGCCTGCTCGGGTTCGAGATAGGCGAAGATCGTGGCGACGACCTGCGGGTGCTCGGCCTTGACGATGTCGGCGAGGGCCTGCGGGTCCTGCCATTGCACCGAGTCGATGCCGGAGGCGTAATCGCCCTGCTTCAGCCGACCGACGAGACGGGCGGCCTTGTCGGGGCCGAGCGCCTTTTCGAGCACGCCGCTGACGTAATCCTCGGCGCCGACGCCGAACGGGTTCTCCTGCCCCATCAATTCGGCAAATTCCCGGAAGGCCGCGGCGACGCCTTCCTTCGCGATGCCGGAGACCCGGATCATGGCTCCCGCCAACAGGTTGATCTCCGGCGGCGACAGCAGTTTGACGACCTGGGCCGCGGCGTCCTGGCCGATCGACACCATCACGACCGCCGATTTCTCGATGTCGGAGAGGCTAGCCGGCCTGTCTGAGACGATTTCTGTCACGTGCGATCCATTCCCTGATCACTTGCGCCGTGCGGGCCGGGTCGCCGGCCGCCAACAGGCGCACGGTCTCCCGATCGACGCCGAGCGCAGCCCGCGTCACCGCAGGCTCGATCCGCAATTTCGGGGCAGCGCCGTCCGGCACCGGCGGCGGCGCCGGAACGGCCGTACCGGCCGCGGCGATCCCGGCCTGAAGGCGTCTCAGCACCGGGACCATCCCCCCGAAGAGCACGAGCAGACCGGCCAGGGCCAGCACCGCATCATGCGCAGCGCCCATCGTCCATTCCGCGCTCCACCAGGGTGAGGGCCTCTGCTCGGCAGGAAGGCTCTTCGGCTCGAAAGGCAGACCGACAACCGCAATATGCCGGTTCTCGCCGGTGCCGATCACCGACTGCACAAGGGTGTCGATCGCCTTGAGGCGCTCGCCCGGCAGCGGCTTTCCGGTCGGGGAGTTGACCAATACGGCAACCTGGACCGAGCGCAACGTCCAGGCGGGACGCTCGATCGTGTGCACGGTCCGGTCGATGTCGTAATTGGTGATCCGATGCTTGTCGGGCGGCGGCGGTTTGGGCTTTTTGGGGGCGGCTGCCGGCGGGCGGGGCCGCGACCGGCCGTTCGACCGGCTCGGCGCCGTCGTCGGGGTCGGCGGCGGCTCGTTCGACAAGGCGCCGGGGATGCCGATCGCCTCCCCCTCGGCCAGGATCTGGTGAACCGTCTCGTCCTGGCTCAGGACATGGCCGTCGCCATAGGTGATCGAGCTCTCCTTGGCTTTGGAAAAGTCGAGGTCGGCGTTGACCGAGACGCGAAAATTCCCGCGGCCCAGAACGGGGGCGAGAAGATCGGCGACCGACGCCTCGTAGCGCTCTTCGATGCCGTGCGCGATGGCGAGCTGCTGGGGAACCTGCGCCAGCCCTTCCTTGAGGTTCGGGTTGAGCACCCGCCCGCTTTGATCGATGACCGTCACGTGATCCTGCGCCAATCCCGGTACGCTGGCCGCGACGAGCCCCGCTATGCCGTCGACCTGGGCCGCCGTAAGTTGCAATCCGGGCCGTAAACGAAGCATGACCGAAGCGCTCGGCCGGGGCGAATTGGCGAGAAAATCGGTCTCTTTGGGCAGGGCCAATTTGACCTGCGCGGAGATCACGCCGTCGACCTGCCGCAGCGTGCGCGACAACCCGCTCTCGAGCGCGCGCACATAGTCGACCTGTTCGACAAACGGGCTCATGCCCAGTTTTTCGTTGTCGAGGAGCCCCCATTCCTGGCCGTCCTCCTTGGGCACCCCGTGCACCGCCAATTGCAGCCGCGCCCGCCCGACCTCGGCGCTCGGCACCAGGATGACGCGCCCGCCCTCGGTGATCCGGTAAGGGATGTTCAGCTTTTGCAATTCGGCGAGAGCGCGGCCGCCCTCCTCCGCGGAGAGCCCGGCGAACAGCACGGAATAGGCCCCGTCCCAGGACCACAGCAGCATGACCGCGGTGATTGCGGCGAGAAGACCGGCCCCGGCGACGAGCACGGCGCGACCTTTGCCGCTCAAGACCGGCGCAATCCGATCCCAGAGGCTGCGGGGCAGGATCGCCGCAAGATCGAGAGAGGCCACGCCGCACCCTCGCGCCTCAGACCGGCATGTTCATGATCGTGGTGTAGGCGGCGAGCACCTTGTCGCGCACGGCCGCTGCCGTCTGCAGGGCGAGGCTCCCCTCTTCGAGCGAGATCATCACGTCGGAGAGTGGGATGTCGCCATTCCCGGAGGCAAAGGATTGGGCCGAGGCATTGGCCGCGGCGACGCCGTCGTCGAGCCGGCCGACCGCTTGCGCCAGGATTTCGGCAAACGACGGCTGCCCGGCGCTCGGCGCGGCGGGGTCCTGGATTTGCGGAACCGGAGCGCCGGCGGCGCTCGCCAGCGCGTCCATTGCCGTCGTGATGCCGTCCATTGGGCTATCCATCGCCGGGACCGCCGGGATCGCCGGGATCGCCGCGCTCATGAGCCGCGCTGCGCCCGCTGGCGCCGCTGGAACAGGAAGGTGAGGCGCGCCAGATCGCTGTAGACCGGCTCCGGCATCTCGGCCAGATCCGCCTCGATCCAGATGTCGGCCCCGGGACCGCCGGCGGTCGCGCTCGCCACCTTGGCGAAGAGGATGATCGGCTCGCGAAAGGTCTGGTGAAAATGTAAGGCGATCCGCAGCCAGTCCCCGGCGCGCAACGGCAACGGGGAGCCCCAGGCGATCCGGCTCGCCGTGAGCGCGACCTCGCGGCGCGGCGGCAACGCGACGTCGCGATAGGAGAGCCGCGCGAGCAGGTCGATGATCATGTCGAGCTTGATGCGCAAAGGCGCGAGCGCCTCGGCCAGCTCTTCATCCGCCGGGCGCGGCCCGGCGTCGATGTCAACCCCCTGCAGCAGAAAGGCGAGCACGCTGGCATTGGCCTGATCCGCTGCGGCGCGATGCTGCGGCGCGGGCGGGCCATCGAGCAGATCCCAGGCGAGAGGAAGCGCAAAACGGCTCGAAAACCGGGAATGATCGGTCAAGGGCACCACGGCGGCATCCGGAGGGCACACATGTGCCGGGTAGCAGAAAGGAGGACTGACGGGCATCGTCATTTGACGAAATTAGCAAATTCGGCAACTCTATAGCACCCGCAAACCGGCTTCGACAAGCGGAAAAGCGAGAAGCTTTCCCTCCGCTCAACCGCAACGCGGCGCAACCCACCCCCGCACCGTGCGTTCACCACCGATCTTGCAGGGCCTTCAGGAAAATGGCGGAATACGTTCCGCTTTTCCGCCCTACATCGTGCCCGAAAAAACGTGGAGCGTAGGGCGGAAGAGCGCAGCGTATTCCGCCGACTTCGCGGCACAATGGCGACTGAGACAGGTGATGCGATGAACGATACCGGCGATCCGACCGCATGGGGGCTCGACGAGCGGTTTGCCGTCGGGCAGCCGGTCCCGCGTTCCGAAGACCCGGTCCTGTTGCGCGGCCGGGGGCACTACGCCGACGACGTCAACCTGCCGGACCAAGCCCATGCGGTGATGGTCCGCAGTCCCCATGCGCATGGCGCGATCCGGCACGTCGAGACCGCGGCGGCGCGCGCAATGCCCGGGGTCCTCGCGGTCTATACCGCAGCCGATCTGGCGGAAGGCGGGATCGGCCCGCTGCCGCCGCGCCAGGTCATGAACAACCGCGACGGCACGCCGATGCTGAGCCCGACCCGCTGGGCGCTCGCCGCCGACAAGGTCCGGCATGTCGGCGAGGCGATCGCCGTCGTCGTCGCCGAGACCGTCGCCCTCGCCAAGGACGCCGCCGAGGCGGTCGCCCTCGACATCGAACCGCTGTCGGCGGTGACGACCGCAAGCGCGGCGGCGACCCCCGGCGCTCCCCGTCTCTACGACGACGTGCCGGGCAATGTCGGGCTCGACTTTCACTATGGCGACAGCGACCAGGTCGCGGCGGCTTTCGCCGGCGCCGCCCACGTGACCCGGCTCGAACTGCGCAGCAACCGCATCGTCGTCAATGCGATGGAGCCGCGTTCGGCGGTCGCGCTTTACGATCCCGAGCGGCGCCATTGGACGCTTCACGTCGGCTGCCAGGGGGTGTTCGGCTTCCGCAACTACGTGGCGCAGGTGCTTGGCGTCGGGCGCGACCAGGTGCGCATCCTGACCGAGCGCGTCGGCGGCTCGTTCGGCATGAAGCAGCCGACCTACGCCGAATATTTCTGCATCCTGCACGCGGCGCGCGCGCTCGGCCGTCCGGTCAAGTGGACCGACGAGCGCGGCGGCAGCTTTGTCTCCGACACGCACGGCCGCGACCACGAGATGACGGCCGAACTGGCGCTCGACCGTGACGGCAATTTTCTCGCCGTGCGTCTCAGCGGCTACGGCAATCTCGGCGCCACTTACGGCGCCCCCGGCCCGGCGACGCGCAACGCCGTGCGCAACACCTTGGGCGTCTACAAGACCCCGCTGATCGAAGTGTCGACCCGCTGCGTGTTCACCAACACGACCCCGGTCGGCGCCTATCGCGGCGCCGGGCGCCCCGAGGCGAATTATTACATGGAGCGGCTCGTCGACGCTGCCGCGGCCGAAACCGGGATCGACCGCGTCGAACTGCGCCGCAAGAATCACATCCCGCCGCAGGCGATGCCGTACAAAAGCCCGAACGGCATGACCTATGACAGCGGCGACTTCACCAACCTGCTCGACAAGGCGCTCCGGCTTGCCGATTGGGACGGATTTGCCGCGCGCAAGGCGGACAGCCGGGCGCGCGGCCGATTGCGAGGCCGCGGCATCGGCGATTATCTCGAACTGACCGGCCCGCCCGGCCGCGAGATGGGCGGGATCCGCTTTGAGCCCGACGGCGCCGTGACGATCGTCACCGGCACGCTCGATTACGGCCAGGGGCACTGGACGCCCTTCGCTCAGGTGCTCGCCGCAAGGCTCGGCATTCCGTTCGACCGCATCCGTCTCGTCCAGGGCGACAGCGATCAGTTGATCGCCGGCGGCGGCACCGGCGGCTCGAAATCGATGATGACGAGCGGCACCGCGATCGTCCGGGCCGGCGAAAAGGTCGTCGCCGCCGGACGGCAGATCGCCGCGCACGTCCTGGAGGCGGCCGAGGCCGACATTGCGTTCCGCGCCGGCCGCTTTGTGATCGCCGGCACTGACCGCTCGGTCGGCCTGCTGGAATTGGCGGCCCAGCTCCACGCCGGCCTCAAACTGCCGCCGGAATTGCCGCAGAGCCTCGACGTCGCAACCGTCAGCGACGGCCCGCCTTCCGCCTTTCCCAATGGATGCCATATCGCCGAGGTCGAGATCGACCCGGAAACCGGCGTCAGCGAGGTTGTGCGCTATACCTTCGTCAATGATTTCGGCACGGTGATCAACCCGCTCTTGGTCGCCGGGCAGGCCCATGGCGGCATCGTCCAAGGGATCGGCCAGGCCTTGCGCGAGCGCACGGTCTATGATGAGGCGGGCCAGCTCCTCTCCGGCTCGTACATGGATTACGCAATGCCGCGCGCCGACGACGCGCCCCTGTTTGTCGACGCCAGTCATCCGGTGCCGGCCAAGACCAACCCGCTGGGCGCCAAGGGCTGCGGCGAGGCGGGCTGCGCCGGCGCCCTGCCTTCGGTGATGAACGCCGTCGTCGACGCGCTCTCCGAATACGGCATCCGCCACATCGACATGCCGGCGACGCCGGAGCGCGTGTGGCGGGCGATCCAGGAGGCGCGGAGGGGGACGCAATGACCGACGATCTGTGGCGACTGGATGCGACCGAATTGGCGCGGCTGATCCGGCTCGGCCGCGTTTCGAGCCGGGAGGCGACAGAATCCTGCCTGGCGCGCCTCTCTGCCGTAAACCCGGCGATCAACGCGGTGGTCCGCGTGCTCGCAGAGGAGGCGCTGGCCGCCGCGGACGCCGCCGACACGGCGCGGGCGCGGGGAGAGCGTTTGGGGCCGCTGCACGGCGTGCCGGTCACGACCAAGATCAATACCGATCAGGCCGGCTGTCCGACCGACAATGGCGTCGTCGCCTATCGCGACATGGTCGCAGCCGCGGACAGTCCGGTCGTCGCCAACCTCAAGTGCGCCGGCGCCGTGATCATCGGGCGGACCAACACCCCGGCCTTCTCGATGCGCGGTTTTGCCGAGAACGCCTTGCACGGGCGCACCGTGAACCCGCGCGACCCGGCGCTTTCGGCGGGCGGGTCGAGCGGCGGCGCCGGCGCCGCCGTGGCGGTCGGGATCGGGCCGATCGCGCAGGGCAACGACATCGCCGGCTCGGTCCGCATCCCGGCCCTCTATAACGGCGTCGTCGGCCTGCGCGTCTCGCTCGGCCGCATCCCCTCCTACAATCCGAGCCAGCCGGTCGCGCGCCCGATCGGGTCGCAATTGATGGCGGTGCAGGGGCCGCTCGTGCGCAGCCTGCGCGATGCGCGGCTGGCCCTCGCGGCAATGGCCAAGGGCGATCCGCTCGATACGCGGTGGGTCGACGCCCCGCTCGCCGGCCCGCCCGTGCCGCGCCCGATCCGCGTCGCACTGGTCGCGGAGAACCCCGGCGGCTTCACCCACCCGGCCCAGGCCGAGGCGGTACGGCAGGCCGGCCGGCATCTCGCCGCTGCCGGCTATGCCGTCGACGAGGTCATGCCGCCCGATCTCGACGAAATCATCGAGACCTGGCACCGCATCGGCTCGACCGACGTACTGCGCGTGCTGGCGCCGCTGGTCGAGGAGTTGGGCGACGCCGATGCGCGCACCTCGATGCGCCTGTGGCGGGAGCTGATCCCGCCGACCGATTTGAACGGCGTGCTGACCGCACTGGCGCAGCGCGATCTGTTCCTGTCGCGCTGGCTTGCCTTCATGCAGCGCACTCCGCTGGTGGTGATGCCGACAATGGGGGATCTGGCATTGCCGCACACTCTCGACACGACGCGCGAGGGCCAAGCGCGGGTCTTGGAGTCGATCCGGGTCGGGCTGATCTCTCCGGTCCTGGGCATTCCCGCGCTCGCCGTGCCGGTCGGCCAGCACGGCCGCCTGCGCCCCGGCGTACAGATCCTGGCGCCGCGCTTCCGCGAGGATCTGTGCCTCGACGCCGGCGAGGTCATCGAAGCGGCGGAGGGCGTCGTCACGCCGATCGATCCCGTTCCGGCGCCGGCGTGATCCTGGCTGCTGGTTGTCGGGCTTGGTCAGAGGTTCGGCGGCGGGGTGAAGCCGCCGAACTCGCGCTCGATCAATCCGGCAAACGCGATCGTCGTGCGGTCGTCCAGGTAGCCGCCGATGATCTGGACGCCGATCGGCAGCCCGCTTTCGCTATGCCCGATCGGCGCCACCGTCGCCGGCAGACCGATCAGGGTCGCGACGGCGGACCACGCGATCTGGTCGCCATACGGCACCGTCCTGCCGTCGATGTCGATCTGCCGGGTCCGCATCGGCGCGTGATCGTGCGCGAAGGCCGGGGTCGGCATCGGCGGACACAACACGACGTCGATGTCCTGGAACAGAGCCTGCCAGCGCGCCCGCAATCCGGCGCGGATCCGGCTTGTCCGCACCCAGGCCGGATGAGTCATCGTAAAGCCCCGCAGCAATGCGGCCGTCAGGCTCAGATCGTCGGGCGACAAGGCCGCGGCGGCGGCCTCGATCCGCACGCGCTCTTCGGGCGACAGATCCGCGCTGCGGAACGCTGACAGCAATTCGCGATAATTCCGCGTCGTGAACGCCAGGTTGGGCATTTTCGGGTTTGCGCGCGTGACGGCGCAGCCGTGCTTTGCGAGGCGTTCGCTCAGTCCGTCGAGCGCCGCCTTGACGCTGGCCGCGGTCGGACACAAGGGGTGGGCATCGATCAACAGCACGCGAAAATCCGCCAATCTGGCGTGACGCGGCGGCGGCAGAGCGAGCTTGTAGCCGATCCCGTCCCACAGCGGGTCCGGTCCCGCCAGCACTCCGAGTTCGAGCGCGAGGTCGGCGGCGCTGCGCGCTATCGGGCCGACCACCGCCATGTCGCCGCGAACCGGGACGGGCGGCGTCTCAGGCGGGCCGGCGCCGCGTCCCGGGACCAGATCGAGGCTCGGCTTGTGCGCGAAGACGCCGCAGAAATGCGCCGGACAGCGCAATGAGCCGCCGATGTCGGAGCCGAGTTCCAGCGGCACGAAGCCGGCGGCGAGAGCCGCCGCCGCGCCGCCTGACGATCCCCCCGGCGTGTGGGCGAGGTCCCAGGGATTGTTGGTGGTGCCGTAGACCGCGTTGTAGCTCTGCCAATCGTCCAGCATGAACGGCACGTTGGTCTTGCCGAGAATGACCGCTCCGGCAGTTTTCAGCCGCGTGACCGCGAGCGAATCGAAATTCGGCCGCCAGTTCTTGAATTTTGGATTGCCCCATGTCGTCGGCAGGCCGGCGACGTTGAATTGTTCCTTGACCGTCATTGGCAGTCCGAGCAGCGGCCGGCGCTCGCCGCGCGCCCGCGCCGCATCGGCCGCCTTTGCGGCCGCCCGCGCCCGCTCGAAATCGCGCACGACGACGGCGTTGATCTTGCTGTCCAGGGCCTCGATGCGGGCGATCGCAAAATCGACAAGCTCGACGGCGGAGAGGCGTTTCTCGGCGAGCGCGCGCACCAGTTCGCTCGCGGTGCGATATTCGCTCCCGCTCGCGGGGAGCGGTTTTGCCGCGGCGCTGCGCCCCGGCATGCGGCTCGCAACCGCAGTCGCCGCGAGGCCTCGCAGGACATCACGCCGTCTCGGCCCGCTTCGGTGCGGTGCCCCGTTCCCAGCCATATCGCCAATCCCGCCCCTGTCGGGTGCCGCAGTCTGTATCAGGTCTGCATCTGTTGCGGTTATGACCGCCCGGTCGGCGCAAGTCCGGTCCAGGTAGGGGGTGCATCCGCCCCATCGACACGCCGGCGACGCCCGAGCGGGGCATGGCGGGTGGAGGCGCGCGCGCGACGTGAAAGCAACCCAGCGGCGGCTCCCTACGCAATCGTCTCTTCCTGTTTCACCTGTTTTTGCAGGTCCATATCAGGATCAGGCGCAATCTCTCCGCAGCCATTGCTATGTCAGCAACATATCACAAAGGTTAAACGTATAATTCGGCATGGCGCCCGATGGATTCTCCAAAATAAAAAGCTTGCTCTGAATCTTAGTGCTTTTATCACAATCGTTCTGGTTTGGCAAGGGCGATCTGGCGAATGGGCAAGATCGGTCCCGTTGCTGGTTCGCCCGGGGGGTCGCCAGGACGACGATGGGGGAGCCTGCCAATTTCTGCCCCTGTCTGGATTTTGCCCAGCCTTGCAGCGTATTCCGCCGGCTTCGCGGCGCGGCGACTTGAAGGCTCTCGGATGCTCGCTGGCATCACCGGTCCCGGCCGTCAGGCGTTGTAGACGACCCGGCCGGTCCGCGCGACGTCGTAGCCGCCGAGTTCGGCGGCGTATTGGCGGAAGGCGCCGCTTGCGGCGAAGGCGAGCAAGGCCTGGAGCGCCGGCTCGAAATAGTCGCGCCGGCGCATCGCTAGATCGAAGCGCTCGCGGTGCAGCGGGATGAAATCGAGGCGGAAACGCTGGGCGGCGGCGCGGATCGCGAAGCCGCAATCGGCCTTGCCGTCGAGCACTGCGGCGGCAAGATCGGTTTCGGTCAGCATCGCCGGCGTGACCAGGTTCAGCGCCTCGATCCGCAACCCCTCGCGCGCCAATAGGTGGTGCAGCAGGATATGCGCCCCGGCGCCCTCCTGCCGCCGCGCCACCCGTACCCGCGCCTCCGCGAGATCGGCGATCCGGCGCAGGCCGAGCGGGTTGCCGGCGGCGACGACGAGGCCCTGCTCGCGTTCCGCCCATTCGATCAGGACCACATCGGCGATGCGGCCAATGTCGCGCACCGCCGCGATGTTGTACTCGCCGCTGTGCGGGTCGCGGATGTGCAATCCGGCAAGCACGGCCTGGCCGGCAGCCAACCGTTGCACGCCGTCCTCGCTGCCGCCGGCCAGCATCGCGAGACCGCTGCCGGATTGACGCAACGCCCATTCGAGGAGCGGGTCGTGGCTCCCCGCCGCGACCGGCGGCGCGGCGCGCAGTTCGGGCCCTGCGAACTCGGTGTTCTGCGCCACCCACAGATCGATCAGGTGCTTCGGAAACAGCAATTTGCCGGTAACCCGCGAGCACGGGATGCGCTCGCGCCGAACAAGATCGTAGATCTTGCGCTCCCTGAGCCGCAGATAGGCGGCCACCTCACCGGTCGTCATCAGCTCATGCATAGTAATCCTGTCTTATCCGGTATTATTATGCATAGATTCCATATTACTGGAAGCTACCGAATCTATGCATAATTCCTGTCGACCGATCCGACAGGGGAGGGTTATGCAACGTCGAAGAGGACTGCCGGCCGCGCTGAGCTTCGCGCTGGGGGTATTGGCGACGGCGGGTGCGGCGCAGGCCGCGGGCCCCGTCATCCTGACGGTGTTCGGCGCCGGGACATTGGCGGTGCCGTTTCGCGAATTGGACGTGGCATTTCAGAAGCGGCATCCGAACGTCACGGTTCGGGCCCAATTCGGCGGCAGCGTCATGATGGCGCGCCGCATCATCGACCTGCACCAGCCGGCCGATGTCCTGGCGGTGGCCGATTACAGCGTCATTCCAAAATACCTGTTCAAGACAAAGGCGGCCGATTGGTATGCCGGGTTTGCGCGCAACGCGATCACGTTCATGTATACCGACAAGAGCCGTTTCGCCGACCAGGTGACGCCGCAGAACTGGTACACCTATCTGGCGCGCAAAAGGGTCGAGATCGGCCGCTCGAACCCGGACACCGACCCGTCAGGCTATCAGACAGTGCAAATGCTGGAACTGGCGCAGAGGCATTACCATGCGCCCGGGCTCGCCGCGAAGATCCTGGCCAATGCGTCGCGCGCCAATATGCGCGACACCGAGACGGCGCTGATTTCCGCGCTGCAATTGGGACAGATCGACTATCTCGCGATCTACCGCTCCGATGCGCTGCAGCATCACATGAGATATCTGAAACTGCCGGCCGAGATCAATCTCGAGGACCCCGCCCGCAGCAGCGAATACGCGACGGCGGTCGTCCACACCAAGAACGGCGACTTGCGCGGCAAGCCGATCATCTATGCGTTGACCATCCCGAAGAGCGCCGGGCATGCGCGGGAGGCGGCGGATTATGTCGCCTTCGTACTCGGCCCCGAGGGGCAGGCAATCATGGCAAAGAGCGGCTTCGGCACGGTCAAGCCGGCCTATGCCGTCAATGCCGAGGCGATGCCGGCGAGCCTGCGCGGCCTAGTCGAACCCTGGCCGGGGTCGTGATACGCGTCGCAGCGCAGACAGCGCTGCCGAAGCAAACCGCCTCGGATCTCCGCCCACGCACTGGTGCTTACAGGGGTAGGTATGGAGTCATGGAGGCGTATGGAAAGGCCGTCATTCCGGGGCGCGGGCGCAGCCCGCGAGCCCGGAACCCATGCACACAGGCCTCCCCCGTTCCTGCCAAAACCAGTGTTCATGGCTTCCGGGCCCGGCGCTTCGCGCCGTCCCGGAATGACAAGTTCTACTGTAGTTTCAAATTAATAACCACCATCCACCTGACCATACCTACCCTTGTCAGCCGCACTGGTGACAGCCGGTGGCGCACGGCTCTCGACCGCCGGCGCACCGCGGCCGGTCAGGCGGCGCCCAGCGGGCGCTCTTCCGGTGGGTTGTGCTCGGTGCCGTCGGGGCGGTACGAGCGGTGCGGCGCGGAGCGGCGCAGCGCGTCGACCGCCTGCGTCAGGTGCCGCAGCATGGCCGCGCAGATCACCCCGTTCTCCCGGTTGGCGCGGGCGAGCGCCAGCAGCGTGTCGGCCCTCGGCGGGGCGGCTGCGGCCAGCGCGGCTTCCCGTTCGATCGCATCGGCCAGCGCGAGCTTCCGCTGCGCCAGGGCGGCGATCCGCTCGGGACTGCCGGCGAGAAAGGCCTGCCGCTCCGCGTCGAGCAATTCCCGCAATTCGGCAAGCAGGGCGGAGAGGCGGTCGGTCGAGGCGTTCATGGCGTTCTCTTTGCCGTGCCGATGTAAATCGATCGTGAAGCCGCCTTAGAACCGCACCGCGACGGTGCCGTCCGGGGCGACGGTCGCGTGCACGATCTTGCGGCTCTCGGGGTTCTGCAGTGCGATCGTGTCGCCGGGGCGGCCGTCGTCGAGCGCCACCGCCATGTCCCTGACGACCATCGTCCGGTCGGTCAGGGTCAACAGCACCCTCTCGCCGCGGTGCACGAGGATCGGCGCCTGCAGATAGGATTTCAGGATCGGGGCGCCGGCGAGGAGCCCGATTTGCAAGACCTCGCCTTCGGCGCCCGCCGGCTCGCGGACCAGCTCGCCGGGGCTGGCGAACATGTCGACCCGGCCGCGGGCGAGATTGCCGGCGGTGAGCCGCGTGCGCGGGGCGAGATTGGTCGCGGCGACGACCGCCTCGGTCCAGGCGTGCAATCGGATCGGCACATAGATCGTCCAGCTCGGCGACGGACAGGCGACCTTGGCGGTCATCGCCGGCGCGCTCGTCCCCGGCAGGCCGACGGCGAGGGCTGCGCAGGCGGGCAGGCGCAGCCGCGGATCGATCGCCGCGATTTCGGCCGTCGCGTTCCCGATGCCCGCGATGCGCGGCTCGACCGCCGCGCGGATCGCCGCATGGATCGCCGCCGGCGCCTCGAATTCGGCGGCTTGCGGCGGCGCGGCGATGCCCAGTGCGAGAAGCCCTGCGGCGAGCGCCACCCCTTTCCCGACCGGCCCGGAGGTCATTTGCGCTTTCCTCTTGCGATTTTTGCGGCGCCGCGGTAATTATCCGAAAAGTGGAATTTCCGCAAGTCGAATACGATCATGCCGGACCGGTTCGGAACAAGGGGAAGGCGATGAGCGCCGCCATCGACGGTGGGCTCGAATTTCTGCGCGGGGTGCTCGCCTTGCGCGGTTATCGCCAGCAGATCCTGTCGGCCGACATCGCCAATGCGAGCACGCCGGGCTTCAAGGCGGTGGATCTCGATTTCCGGCAGGCGCTCGCGGCGGCGGGCGGCTCTTCCGCCCGCGGGGGAGCCTTGTGGCTGGCGGACGATCCGCGCGACTTTGGCCAGATGGGGGGCCAGACGGGGGGCCAGGCGGTCGGGGTCCCGGCGGCCGCGATCAAATACCAGAGCGGCGACCCGGTGACGCTCGACGGCAACAGCGTCGATCTGAACCAGGAGAAGCTGCGGGCCGCCGAGAACGCCGTCCAGTACGAGGCGGCAGCCAGTTTCGCTTCCCAGTTCATCCGGATGATGACGGTCGCGATCAACGGCTCCGGCACGCCGCCGGCGAATGGGAGCTAAGTCATGTCGTTGCTTGCGGCCTTTTCGATTGCCGGCTCCGGGATGGCGGCCGAAGCGCAGCGCCTCGCTGCCGTGGCCAGCAATCTCGCCAACGCCAACAGCGCGGTCGGCAGCGGGGGCGAGCCCTACCGCGCCCGCGAAGTCGTCTTCGCAGCCGTGTCGCCGCAGGGCGAGGCGGCCGCCTGGGCCACGGGCCTCGCCGGGGTGCGGGTGGCGGGAATTGTCGAGAGCGCCGCGCCCTTGCGCACCGTCTACGACCCGGGCAGCAGCTTTGCCGACGCCAAGGGCTATGTCGCGATGCCGAACGTCGATCCGGCCGCGGAAATGGTCAACATGATCTCGGCCCAGCAGGACTACCAGGCCGATCTCGAAGCCTTCAACGCCGCCAAGACCCTGGCGCTGCGCACGCTGGCGATCTAGGCGCCGTCGATTTCTCCACACGCCGACAAGAGGACAGGATGATCACCGCTGCGAGTGCAATGCCGGCGAGCGTGGCCACACTGCCTGCGGGCACCCAGTTGCCGACCGGCGCAAGCGGCGTCAGCGGCGGGCAGACGCTCAGCGAAAACAATTTTTTCCAATTATTGACGGCGCAGCTTGAAAACCAGGACCCGCTCAACCCGATGACGAACGATCAATTCGCCGCCGAGCTTGCGCAGTTCTCTACCGCCAACGGCGTGCAGAACCTCGATGCGAGCTTCAGCGGGCAGCAGGCGGTGGCGCTGGTCGGCCACAATGTCGCGGTCGGCGGCAATGCCTTGGTGCTGGGCGCGAGCGGCAACGCCACCGGCGCGTTCAATCTGTCGGCCGCGGCCAAGGACGTCGCCGTGACGATCACCGACGCCTCCGGCAAGCAGGTCGCCACCCTCGACCTCGGCGCGATGGCGGCAGGAACCCAGACCTTCTCCTGGGACGGCAAGGGAGCCTCGCCCGGAACCTATCAATTCAATATCCGCGCGGTCGGCGCCGCCGGCAACAGCGTCGCGGCGACGCCCTATGCGGTGGTTCCCGTCACCGCCGCAATCCTCGGCGGGCAGAACGGGCCGATGCTCGATCTCGGCGGGGGACTGGCGCCGGTCGCGCTCGGCGCCGTGCAACAAGTGCTCTGACAGGTAAGCGGAGGACAGGCCCATGTCGCTTTCCACCTCATTGTCGGGGGTGCAGGCTGCCCAGACCGGCATCGATACGGTCGGCAACAACATCGCCAACGTCAACACGACCGGCTTCAAGTCTTCGGTTGCCGATTTCGCCGATCTGTACGGCGGCGCGGTCCAGTCGACCCCGGGCCAGGGCGTGTTCACCGCCGGTCTGGCGCAATCTTTCACCGAGGGTTCGGTCAGCCAGACCGGCAAGCCGCTCGACGTCGCAATCGCCGGCAACGGCTTCTTTCAATTGCAGGGTTCCTCGGGGGTCGTCTACAGCCGCGACGGCTCGTTCCAGCTCGACAAGGACGGCCATCTGGTCAACGGCGCGGGAGCTGTGGTGATGGGCTTCGCCGCTCCGCCCTCCGGCGGCGGGGCGAGCGCCGGGCCCCTGCAGCCGATCCAGATCAGCTCGGCGAGCCTCCCGGCCAGCGCCACCAGCAAATTGACGATCGACGTCAATCTGCCGTCGACCGATGCGGCGATCAACACCACCGCGACACCGTTCAGCCTGAACAATGCCAAGAGCTACGACGAGAGCACGACGACCTCGGTGTATGACAGCCTGGGCACCAGCCTGTCGCTGACGACGTACTTCACCCGGGTCAGCGGCTCCGGTTCGCCGAACCAATGGCAGACCCACTATTCATTGGTCAGCGCCGCCGGCAACTTGATCACCTCCGGGGCGGGGCCGACCCTCGTCTTCAACAGCAGCGGACAGCTCACCTCAGGCAGCGGCACGATCACCGCCGGCAGCCTGCCGGACGGCGCATCTCCGCTCAACATCGCGCTCGGCTTCACCGGGTCGAGCCTTTCCGACCTGCCGTTCGGCGTCAACGCGTTGAGCAGCGACGGCAGCGGCGGCGGCGAGTTCAACGGCATCCAGATCGCTGCCAACGGCGTAGTCACAGGTCAATACTCCAACGGCGCGACACGGGATTTCGGCACGATTGCGCTGGCGAATTTCGCCAATCCGCAAGGGCTCGTGCCGATGACCGGCAATCTGTGGGCGGCCTCCATCGCCTCCGGTCCGGCCACCACCGGGGCGCCCACCACGGCCGGCCTCGGCCAGCTCGAATCCGGCGCGCTCGAAGGATCGAACGTCGATCTGTCGACCCAGCTCGTCAATCTGATCGTCGCCCAGCAGGCCTATCAGGCCAATGTCCAGGGGATCAACATCGACCAGCAGAACTTCCAGCGTCTGCTGACCATCCAGTAATGCTGAACGCCGTCGGGCTGTCCTGAGAGCACAGCATTCTCCAGACAAGGCGAAAATTGGCAAATCCCCTTATCGTCGTCCCGGCGAAGGCCGGGACCCACTTCCCCGCCGCTCGGAATTTTCAAGCAGTGGCAATATTGTACC
The DNA here is from genome assembly GCA_035252905.1 of Allostellaceae bacterium. Lineage (GTDB taxonomy): Bacteria > Pseudomonadota > Alphaproteobacteria > ATCC43930 > CGMCC-115725 > AP-15. Next base: position 17,984 of record DATFCQ010000384.1, read on the forward strand.
AGACGCCATCCGCTCGTGCTGCGGAGGGATGGACCCCGGCTTTCGCCGGGGTGACAGGAAGGCGGGTAGCGGAGGAATTCCTTCGCAAACCGGGACGGTCGGCGCGATGACCCAGCAGCTTTTCTACCTCGCTCTCTCCGGGCTCGATGCGGTCCTGCAACGGAGTGCGGCGGCGGCGAACAATCTGGCCAACCGCAACACCACCGCCTTCAAGGCGCAGCGTCCGGTCTTCGAGGCCCTGCCGCTCACCGACCAGGGTCTGCCCAACCGCGTCATGGTCGCCGCCGGCGAGGACGGCGCGGATCTCCGCGCCGGAGCGATCGAGCGGACCGGCCGCGCGCTCGACGTCGCCGTCAAGGGCGACGGCTGGATTGCCGTCCAGGCCAAGGACGGCACGATCGGGCTGACCCGCAACGGCGCCCTCGCGATCGCGCCGGGCGGGATTGTCGAGACCAGCGACGGCTTCCCGGTTCTCGGGCAGGGTGCGGTGCCGATCACATTGCCGCCGCTGCAGACGGTCACGATCGGGGCGGACGGGACAATCTCGGGGGCGCTGTCGGGGCAGAACCCGAACCAGATCGCCGCCCTCAACCGCATCCTGTTGACCAACCCGCCGGCCGCCCAGGTGCAGCGCCGCAACGACGGCCTGTTCCAGACCGCCGCCGGCAAGCCGCAGCCGGACGCCGCGGTGCGCCTTGAAGTCGGGGCTCTCGAAGGCAGCAATGCCGACCCGATCGCCCTGATGATGAGCATGATCGAGAACACCCGCATGTTCGAATTGCAGACCGAGATGGTGCGCACGGCCTTCACGGCCGGGCAGGGACAGAACAGCCCGCTGAACCTGACCTAGCCGGCAACCGATCCGTTTTCCGGAGACCCTGGCAATGCTTCAATCCCTGGCGGTGGTTCGCACCGGTCTCGAAGGCGAACAAACCAAGATGGATGTGATATCCAACAATCTTGCCAATATCAATACGACAGGTTTCAAGAAGATGCGGCCGATCTTTGCCGATCTTCTCTACGAGAACCAGACACAAGCCGGCGGGTTTACGTCCCAGGCGACAAACTACCCCTCGGGATTGCAGCAGGGCACGGGGGCCAACGTGGTCGCGACCGAGCCGATCGACACCCAGGGCAGTCTCGAGCAGACCGGCAATGCGCTCGATCTGGCGATCAACGGACAGGGTTATTTTCAGATCCTGCTGCCGTCCGGCCAGATTGCCTACAGCCGCGACGGCAGCTTTCAGATCAGCGCCCAGGGCCAGGTGGTCACCGCCAAGGGCTACACGTTGCAGCCGCCGATCACGATCCCGCGCGGCGCGCAGAACATCACGATCGGGACCGACGGAACGGTCAGCGTGCAGATCCAGAACCAGGCCAATCCGTCGCAGATCGGGGTGATCCAGCTCGCCAATTTCATCAACCCAGCCGGATTGCAGAACACCGGCGACAATCTGGCGATCGAAACCCAGGCTTCAGGGGCGCCGATCACCGGGCAGCCCTCGCAGAACGGGCTCGGCACGGTGGCGCAGGGCTATCTCGAAGGTTCGAACGTTTCGGTCGTCGACGAGATGATCGACATGATCGCCACCCAGCGCGCCTACGAACTCAACACGCAGGCGGCCAAGAACGTCGACGAGATGCTCGGCTACCTGACCCAGATGGCGACATGACGATGCGGCCGCGGGCCTCGCCGGCCGCGGTGCTGCTCGCCCTCTCCGGCAGCGTCGCGGCGTGCCAGCACACGCCGCCGAGCACCGGGGACATGCTGGCCGGTCTGCAGCATCTGCCCGGCGACAAAGAGAGCGAATTGCCGGTCAGCAACGGGGCGATCTATCGCGGCAACACCCAGGGCGGCGGCGGTCTCGAACTGTTTCGCGACCATCGCGTGTGGCAGGTCGGCGACATCGTCACCGTCGCCATCGCCCAGAACGCCACCGCCACTAAGAACGTCAGCCAGAACCTCGGCCGCTCCGACAGCATTGCGAGCACGGTCGCGAACTTCTTCGGCTTCCCGACCAGCTTCGGCCATTCCAGCGCCAAGACCCAGTTCAACCCGAATTTAAACTATTCGAGCGCTAATTCCTTACAGGGAAGCGGTGCGACGGCCCAGAGCGACAGCTTTGCCGCGACGGTGTCGGCCATGGTGCGGCGGGTCCGGCCGAACGGCGACCTCGTCATCGCCGGAGACGACGAAGTGAAGCTTGTCGGCGGCAAGGAATACATCCGGATTGCCGGCGTGGTGCGCCCCGAGGACATTGTTTCGGGCAATCTCGTCCAATCGACCCAGATGGCCGAGGCGCATATCGAGTTCAGCGGAGACGGCGAAACCTATCTGGCGCCAAAAATGGGTTTCATGCAACGCCTGTTCCTTTCGGTCAGTACGCTATGGCCCGGCGACTGGTTTGGGCAATAGCGGGATTTGCGGCGCTCGCCGCCGTCGCCCCGCCGCCGGCCGCCGCCGACCGGCTCGGCGATCTCGTGCAGGTCGCGGGGGCGCGCGACAACCAGTTGATCGGCTACGGCCTTGTCGCCGGCCTCGCCGGGACCGGGGATCAGACCACGCAGATCCCCTACAGCGTACAGGCCATCCGCAACATGCTGCGCCAGCTCGGCCTGACGCTCGATCCCAACGCTTTTCTGCAGCCGACCGCGGTCGCGGCGGTCATGGTCACGGCGAACCTGCCGACCTTCACCGAGATCGGGCAGCGGCTGGACGTGACCGTGTCGGCCCTCGGCAACGCCAAGAGCCTGCGCGGCGGCGTATTGTTGATGACCGAATTGAAGGGCACCGACGGCCAGGTCTACGCGATCGCCCAGGGATCGCTCCTGGTCAGCGGGTTCGAGGCGAGCGGCCAGGCGGCCTCGACGACCGTCAACATCCCGACCGTAGCCCATATCCCGCGCGGCGCCACCGTCGAGCGCATGCCGCGGGCGCGCTTTGCGCTCGGCGACACGATCCTTTTGGATCTCAACAACCGCTCGTTCGGCAATGCCGCGCGGATCACCGCGGCGATCAACGCCGCGATGGGACCGGTTGCGGTCGCCGCCGGACCCGGCCAGGTCACCGTCCGCGGGCCCTATGCGGCCGCCGCGCGCGTCCGCTTTGTCGCCGATCTTCTCGATCTCGAAGTCACGCCCGAGCGGCCGCCGGCCGAGGTGGTCATCGACGCGCAGAGCGGCACTGTCGTGATCGGCGAGGATGTGCGCATCGGACCGGCGGCGGTGGCCTACGGGACCTTGTCGGTGACAGTCAACGAGACGCCGCAGGTGTCGCAGCCGGCCCCGTTCAGCCCCGGCGGGCAGACCGTGCGGGTGCCGCGCACCCAGCTGCGCGCCGCGGAAAAGCAGGCGAGAATTCTCGAACTCTATAATGCGCCGCGGGTTTCCGACATCGTGCGCAATCTGAACGCGATCGGCGCCACCTCGTCGGATCTGATCGCGATATTGCAGGCCCTGCATCAGGCCGGCGCTCTGCACGCCCGCATCAAGGTCTTGTGAGATGAACCTCGGAGCCGCCGAGCGGCTGGCCTCGGCCAATGACCCGAAATCGGTTGCGGCGCTGGAGGCGCAGAGCGCCGATCCGGCGGTCAGAAAGGCGGTGGCCGAGCAGTTCGGCCGATTGCTGATGCAGCGGATCCTACAGAACGGCGACGGCGAAGCCATCGCGATGACCGGCGGCGCCGGCGGCAACATCGTCAACGCCTTGTTCGCCGACACGATCACCAAGGCGGCGATGTCCGGCGACCGGCTCGGCCTCGCCGATCTGCTGTTCCGCTCGCTCGCTGCGGCGCCGACGGCCGCCGCGCCGGCGGCGACGGTTGCGGCCGCGGCGAGCGGCTTTCCGCTTGCGCCCTATTGGCAGGGGGGCGGTCTGCGGCCGCTCTCCAGCGGCGG
>DATFCQ010000385.1:0-3627 GCA_035252905.1 Allostellaceae bacterium
CCCGCAGGGTCTTGACCGCAATCTCGTGCGCGCGCGACGCCAGCCGGATCTCCCAGACCGGGCGCTCGCTTCCGTCGCGCAATACCGCCAATATCGGCCGGTCGGCAAAATCCGCTGCCGGCCGCTGGATCGCCGCCGCCACCGCGAGCGCCAGCGCGGCCACAGCCAGGACCGCCCACCCTGGCGGCATCGTCAATAGATTTCGAAATAATGGGCGCACAGCTCGGCTTCGGACAGCCCCGCCGCCTTTTCCGCCTCGACGCGCTTGAAGCGCAGATAGGCCTCGGCGTGAACGGGGCCGAACCAGCGCTGCACCGCCTCGCTGCCGGCAAATCCGTCGAGCGCCTCGCCGAGCGAGCGCGGCAACGGCCGCGGCGGCGGTTCTGGCAACGGCAGTTCGCGGCGGATGCCGTCGGCCCCGGCGAAGAGGATCGCTCCGAGCGCGAGATAGGGGCTCGCCGCGGCGTCGGCGGCGCGGAATTCAAGGTGAAACTGCCGCGCCCTCTCGTCCGCATTCGCGGCGGCGAAGACCGGGCAGATGCGCAATGAGGCGCCGCGGTCCTGCCGCACCAGATCGATCAAGGTCGGCGCCCAGCGGTTGGGGACGAGCCGCAGATAGGAGACCGGCGAGGGCGCCGTCACCGCGCAGATCGCCGGCAGATGATGCAACACGCCGGCGCAGAAATGCCGCGCCGCCGCGGTCAATTCCATCGCCTCGCCCGGGGCGTGGGTCGCCGGCCTCCCGGCCTTATCCCACAGCGAGAAATGGATGTGGACGCCGTTGCCGACCCCCTCGGGGTCGGGCTTTGGCGTGAAGCTGACGCGATGCCCGAGGCGGAAGGAAGCGGCCCGCGCCATCTCGCGGGTGATGACCGCGTGGTCGGCGGCGGCGAGCGCAGGGGCCGGCGCCGCCGTTACCTCGAACTGGCGGGCGCCGTATTCGGCGAGAAAGGTGTCGAGCCCGACCCCGGCGGCGGCGAGCGCCGCCATGAACACCTCGCCAAAGATCCCCTGGCGGCGGAAGGCGCCGAGCGCATAGGCGTCGCCCGGCCGATCGTCGGTGCCGTCATAGGTGAATTCCTGCTCGAACCCGGCGACGAGCGAGAGCCCCGCCTCGGCTTCGAGAGCCTTGACGGCGCGGCGCAGAAAGTCGCGCGGGCAGCATTCCCACGGCGCGCCGTCGGTCGTGTGGATGTCGCCGAGAAAGAAATGCTCGACGGCCGAACCGTCGGCGAAATCGACCCGCACCTCGGCCCCGGGATCGGGCACGATCATCAGATCGCCGGCGGTGCCGAACGGCGTGTCCCAGATCGGCCCCGCCGGCGACATCATCAGATTGCTGCCGGTCCAGCCGATCCCCTTGCTGAGCCGCGCCGGCAATTCGCGCGCCGGAAACCCCTTGCCGCGCGCATGGCCCGAGATGTCGCAGGTCGCGACAAAGATCAGTTCTTCCCGGATCATCGCATCCTCAGATCAGGCGGCGAGCGGCGCATAATCGTCGAATATAAGATTCCCGCCCGCATGCCGGTTCCTCCATGCCTTTTCCTTAACTCTCTCCCATCAAGGGAGTGGGATCGAGAAGGCTCAGCCCTACCTCCCTCCCCCTCGATGGGGAAGGGCCGGGGTGGGGGTGATCCAAGGCAAAGCCGGGTTTTGTGGATCAACCCCGCGCGCCTCGCATAGGATGGCAGAATTCGGGTGCGAGAACCATGGGGAGGACCAATGCCGATCGCCAAGATCCGCGGGATCGACATCAATTACGAAATCCTCGGCGAGCGCGGGGCGTGGGTCGCCTTGCAGCCGGGCGGGCGGCGCGGCCTCGTCGGGGTCAGGTCGCTGGGCGAGAAGATCGCCGAGGCGGGCTTTCGCGTCCTCGTCTACGACCGGCGCAATTGCGGCGCGTCCACCGTCTCTTTTGACGGCGGCGACGCCGAGAACGAGATCTGGGTCGAGGATCTCCACGCCCTGCTCGGCGAACTCGGCGCGGTGCCGGCCACTATCGGCGGCAGCTCGTCGGGCTGCCGCCTCGCCCTGCTGATGGCCTTGCGCCATCCCGACGCCGTCCGCGGGCTTTTGTTGTGGCGCGTCACCGGCGGCGCTTATGCCGCGGAGCGCCTCGTCCAGAATTATTACACCCAATACATTGCATTGGCGGAACAAGGCGGCATGGAAGCCGTCTGCAACAGCGAGCATTGGAGCGAGGGGATCGCCAACAATCCGGGGAACCGCGCCCGGCTGATGGCGCTCGCGCCCGATCGCTTCATCGCGATCATGCGCGCCTGGCGGGCGAGCTTCGAGGCGGGCGCGGACCATCCGGTGATCGGGCTCTCCCCCGCCGATCTGCGCCGGCTCACGATGCCGGCCTGCATCTGCCCCGGCAACGACTTGGTGCATCCGCGCCTGCCCGGTCAGATCGCCCATCGCCTGATGTCGAACGCCGAATATCACGAAGTCCTGTCCGAGGACCGGACCGACCTCGACGTCGCCCTCGAAGACTGGCAGGCGAAGGAGGGCCTGTTGGCGGCGATCTTCATCGATTTCCTGCGCCGGCAGGAGCGGAGGACAGCGCGATGATGAACCGGGTCCTGATCACCGGCGCCGGCGGCGGCATCGGCCGCGCCCTGCGCGACACGTTGCGCGGCGTCTATCCGATCCTCAGGCTCTCGGACCGGGTGCCGTTGGCGCCTGCGGGCGCCGGCGAAGAGGTCGATCAGACCGACATCACCGATAGGGACGCAGTCGAGCGGATGGTCGCCGAGGTCGACGGCATCGTTCATCTCGGCGGCATCTCGGGCGAGAGCGATTGGCCGACGATCCTCGCCGGCAACATCGTCGGCACCTACAACGTTTTCGAGGCGGCGCGCCGCGCCGGGGTCAGCCGCATCGTCATGGCCACCTCGAACCACGCGGTCGGCTTTTACCCGCGCGCGCAGACGATCGATCACCGCGTCGTGCCGCGCCCCGACAGCCGCTACGGCGTATCGAAGGCGTTTTCGGAGGCGCTCGCCAGCCTCTACGCCGACAAGCACGGCATCGGCTTTCTCTGTACGCGCATCGGCAATTTCGGGACGCGGCCGATCGACAAACGGCGTCTTGCGATCTGGATCAGCCCGCGCGACTACACGCAGCTCGTACGCATCGGGCTCGAACATCCCGACATCCATTTCGAGATCGTCTATGGCGTCTCGAACAACCGGCGCTCGTGGTACGACAATTCCAACGCCCTACGCCTCGGCTACCGGCCGCAGGACGACTCCGAGCCCTACGCCGCCGAGGTGCTGGCCGCCGAGCCCGCCGGCGCCGACCCGATCGCCGAACGCTACCAGGGCGGCACCTTCTGCGCCGCCGAATACACCGCGAAGACGCCGCCGGAGTGACAGTCTGTTGGATGAGGATAGTGGCGGAATGCGCTTCGCTTTTCCGCCCTACGATGGTGCCGACGCGCGTAGGGCGGAAGAGCGCAGCGTATTCCGCCACTCTTAGCCCCAATGCTGTTCATTTAGAGATCCGGATTGCCTCGGCGAGGTTGATCGGGGGCAGGGCACGGTCGGTTTTGCGGCGGATCGGGAAATTGCTCATCTTGCGTTTGACCCCGCGCGGATTGCGGCGGTTTCGGCTGGAGACGAC
>DATFCQ010000386.1:0-4634 GCA_035252905.1 Allostellaceae bacterium
GGCCGCTGGCGCTCGCCGAGCGCTTGCGGGCTCGGCTGCAGCCGCCGGCGGCGCCGCGGGACGAGGCCCGCCTCGCCTGGCCGAGCGGCGATATCGGTTTCTCGCTGTTTGTCGCGCAATGGCCGGATCTGACGATCGAGGTGCCCGCCGCCCAGCTCTATACGCGCTACGCCGTGCTCGGCGCCGACGGGGTCCTGCGCGCCGAGCGCCACGGCAAGGGAGCCTTTTGCTATGGCCCCTACCTCAACCTGCCGGCCGGCCGCTACCGGGTCCGCATATTCGGGGAGGCCGCGGCCGGGGCCGAATACACCGCGCGGGTCGCCTGCTCGGTCGAGGATCGCAAATCCGTCCCCGTCTGCGAGAAGCGATATGTCCGGGACGGCCGGAGCAGCGGCGCCATCGCCGAATTGGTTTTCGCCAGCGACATCGAGTTGCGCAATTTCGAGGTCGTGGTCACCGCGACGAGCCGCTCAGCCGCGATCGCGGTCGCCGCCCTCGCGATCACCGGCGCAGGGTTGCGGCCGGATCCGGAGAGTTGAACTCCGGCGCATCTTGCGGCCGGGCCGGGAGCAGGGCGGCGATCCGGTCGCGGATCAATGCGCCGTCCGGTTCCGGCGGGAACGGCTCGATCCGCGCCGGATCGAAAGCGCGCGCGGCGAGCAAGGCGGCGCTCGCCGGGCTCGTCGGCCACAACCGGTCGGCGCGGCGCAGAGCGTCGAGCTGGACAAAGGATCGCGCGGCGCGCTGCCGCTCATTGGCAGCGGCCATGTCGACCGGCTGCAGCGGATGGACGAAAACGGCTTGGCGGGCGCGGCCGTTGCCGGCGACCAGGGCGTCGAAGAGCGGGTCCCAGCCGCCGAAATGGTAGATCAGCAGATCGGCGGCGAGAAATTCGCGGGCGAGCAGCAGATCCGCCACCCCGGAGACGAGCCGTGCCGGCAGGTCAAGCCGCTCGCAGCGGCGCGCGAGGATCGCGACCTCCCATCCGGGCGCCCCGGCGAGGGCCTCGCAGGTCTCTGCCAGACCGAGCGAAACCGCCCCGGACCGCTCGATCGCCGCGACGATGTTGGCGATCCGCAGCAGGCGCCCGTCGGCCCCGGTCATCGCCGCCCGGGCGCCGCAGCGGAGCGGCCGCGCCGCTCGGCCAGGTCGATCAGAAACGCGATTTCCCGCGCGGTCCCGCCATCGGGCAGGACGGCGAGGCGATCGCGGTCGAGCGCCACCCGATAGGCCGCCTCGACCGCCGCGACGGCAGCGGCGCCGGGAGCCGCAATGCCGGCGCTCCCGGTCAATACGATGCGCCCGGCCTCCGGCGCGGCCGCGGACGGCGGTTCGGGGTCGAGGCTTGTCACCAATGGCCATTCGCGGTCGACAAAGGCGATCGCCTCCGCCCGCGACAGCGGCGCATGGATTGCGGCGATCGGGCGACGCCGGCCGATCTCCTCGGCTTCCGCCAGCATCGTCATCGAATAATTCCAGACATCGGCCGGGACCGGCATCCCGCCCGGCGCCGGAAAATCGCGCATAACGCAGCGATGCACCCAGATCCTGTCCTCGAAATCGACCCGGTCGTGCCCGGCGCCGCGGGTCAGCACATGGACCTGATGGCCCTCGGCGGCGAGCGCACAGGCGAGGGCGCGGACAGGACGGCCGACATCGTCGACCGCCTGCGGGGGATGCGCGTCGCTCAACAAGACAAAGCAGCGCTGCCGCGCCGCCGGCAGATGAGTATGGAAGCGGACAAAGCCGGTAGGATCGCCGGCGAGGCGGGCCGGATCGCCGAGCCGGCGCCGGCCGCTCAGCGCCCGCGCGATCCCGTCGCGCACGGCCGCCTCGGCCTCCCTCTCGAACCTCTTGTCGGTATCCGGCGGCAGGAGGCCCTGCTCGATCCAGCCGCGGATGTCGTTGCGGTTGCCCGCGACGAATTCGGCGACATTGGCGAGGATGCGATCGAATGGCACAAAGCGCGCGCCGTGGAGCAGGGCAAAATAGGTCTTGTTCTTGATCACCGAGTACCAGCTGGTGAGGATCCGCTGCTCGTTGCGGACCGAACTCGGCAGATATTTGTGATGGACAATGCCGCGGTCGGTCTGGACGATGTGCCAGCCGCGATCGACAAAGCGGCACATCAGATCCGTCTCGTCGAACAGGTATTCGAACTCCTCGTCGAAGCCGCCGACATCAATGAGGGCGCTGCGGCGAAACGCGCTGTTGATGTTCAGATGGGGAACGGTGAACGACAGCGGAAAATTGAACTCGGGCGCCGCCCGCTCCCAGGATCTGCTGCCGAGCCGGTCGACCGTCTCGAAGCGGGATTCGTATCCCTTGCCGGTGTGGTCGTGCAGCCAGCCGCCGGCGACCGCGACCGCGGGGTCCTGCAATAGCGGCACCAGATCCTCGAGCCATTCGGGCTCGGGAACCTCGTCGTCGTCGATAAAGGCAATGACCTCGCCCGAGGCGATCTCGATGCCGATATTGCGGGACTGGGCGATGTTCCGGGTCGGGCAAGCGCCGATCTTGATCTCGCCGCGCCAATGCGCGTCCAACAACTCGCGCGTCCCGTCGGCCGTCGGCCCCGGCACCACGACCAGTTCAAGCGCGGGGTAGCGCAGATAGCGCAGGCTTTCGATCGTATTGCCGAGGATCGCCGCGCGACCGTCGGTATTGATGATCACCGACAGCGGCGGGCAGGCGCTCGCCCCGGACTCTCCGGTCGGACGCGGCCCGATCCCGTCCGGCATCGCATCATTCATCATTCAAGACCCGGGAGCACCGCGGCCGCGCCGTCCGCCCGGAGCGGGCGGCGGTCGCGCTCCCGCAATACGGCAATCTCGCGGTGCAGTTGCTCGACCTCGCGGGCAAGGCGCGCCTGCTCGTGGGCAAAGGCAGTGACGCTGGCGACGGCGTTGAGAAATGTCGGAATATGCTGGCGCCAGCCCGCTTCGAGCCTCCCGATCGGTTCCCAGCACAGGCCGAGCAGTTCGAGCGCGGCGGGCGGCACTGTCTGTTCGAGCGCCAGGGCGCGGAAATAGGCGGCCGCAGCATCGTCCCTGCGGCCCTGGATTTTCAGCGCGTGTCCCAATTGCAGATGAGTGTCGGCGACCCTGCCGTCGAGTTCGATCGATTTTCGATAAGCCTTTTCGGCTTCCGCCACATTCCCCGATTCCTTCAGGGCATGCCCGTATTGAACCCAGATCGCCGGATTGCCGGACTCCTGCGCCAGCGCTTCGCGATAATGCCGGACCGCAAGCGCCCAATCTCCGGCGTCCCGCGCCCGGTCGGCACGGTCGAGAGGAGTTTCCGTGGTTTTCTTCGGCTTTCGCTTCAATCGCAGCATCGACGCATGTCCCCGCGCTGTCGCGGCCGGCGCCGGGACATCCCGGCCCGCCTCTGACCCGACCGCCATCCCTGCCCCTGCGGCGCCCCCGAGCGGAGCCGGCATCCGCGCTTCACGGAAGCGCGCTCCGCAATCCCCGACCGCACGAGTCTTGACTGCCGTCCCCGGAGACAGGCAGTGGCGACGAAACCATTGCGGCGGCGCGAAGTCAAGGCGGGGCGGCGGCGATTCCGCCGCGGCGGCTCAGCCCGGGGCGGCCTCGATGACGACGGTGCGGGAGCCGGGTCCGAGCGGCGCGCCGGTAAAATCGGCGGTGACCCCGGCGATGCGAAACCCGGCCTGCTGCACGACCGCGATCAGTTCGTCCGGCCGGTAGCTCTTCTGGCGGCTCTCGGTCACGACCTGACGCAGAGTGCGGCCGGCGGGATCGCAAAAGCCGTAGCGGCGGACGATCCGGTTGACGCCGGGTTCGCGATCGGGCGTGACGGTCTTGCGGCGTTCGAGCCAGGTTCCGTCGGCAAGCTGCCGGCGATAGTCAAAGATCTCCTGTCCCGCTGCGGCTTCGACCCGCGGGTCGGGGATGAAGGCGTCGAGGATAAAACGGGCATTCGGGGCGAGGGCGCCGCGGATCGCGCCGAGTGCCCGGTCGCGGTCGGCGGCGGCGGTCAGATAGGTGAAGGCCGAGAACGGGCACAGGATGGCCGCGAAAGGTCCGGCGAAGCCCGGCCATCCCATGTCCATCGCCGCCACCAGCGGCGGCCGCGCACAGGCCGCCGCCTTGCGCTGCAAGACCCGCAGCATCGGCACCGAGCGGTCGATGCCGAGAACGGCAAGACCGCTTGCGGCAAGGGCGAGCGTGATCCGCCCGGTTCCGCAGCCGAGTTCGAGGATGCGCCCGTCGCACCCGCCGCGGACGGCAAGGCACGCCTGCCGATAATAGGCGACATCCCGCCCGTCGGCGTTGCGCGCCATGTCGTCGTCGTAGAATTCGGCGATTCGGTCGTAGGCCCACGCCCCGTTCACACCCGGCGCTCCCCCCGATCAGACGAGCGTGTGCGGCGCGACCGGCTGCCCCGCGGCGCAGGCGGCAAGCCAGGCGAGCGCCTGCGCCGCAAACAGCGCACACCAGACGTTGCGCGGTCCGGCCCCCTCGCGGAACAGCACCGCGCCCTCCTCGGTGACGTGATCGAAGAGCGCGCCGAGGAGCGCCGTCGCCGGCCCCCAGGGGTCGAGGGCGGCGCCGCCTTGCGCCGCCGCCAGGATGCGAATCGCCTGGGCGAGGACGTCGGCGCGCACC